>CAZRUJ010000011.1:10854-27427 GCA_964603345.1 uncultured Methanosarcinales archaeon
TTGGTCAACAGAACTTGATTCTGTGCATCCCACCCGGCCCATCTTAGTTCTTCAGCAATTAGTAACGTGGGATTATTCACCCGCGTCATAGCAGGGTCACTAGTATTGTATTATTGATCTTATGCGAGGTTACCCATGATGTTTCCTGCAACAATACTGAATACCAATATAAGGATAAAAGAGAGTAATCCATATAGCATCACTGATTTTGTCATGTTCTCTCCTATGAGAAATTCCTTATTGATTCTGTCCGGGCCGTTCTCGATACCGTTTGCGATAATCGACAGTATGAGTGAGAGTTCTACGACATACAATCCGACAACTATCTGGAACTGATACGTGGGTATCCCTGTTCCAAACATCTGCAAGAGCCCTCCTCCTGCAATCCCTGCTCCTGAGGCTCCGCTTCCGAGTTCTGTCAATTTCGAGCTGAGTTTTCCTAAAATTTTTGTGATCAGACTGGTTATCCCTATCACCACAGCTGATATGACTGGTGTGAGGAATTTGACTTGACTTTTCATGCTTGATATGACATCTCCCATAAGATCATTGAGTCGCTCATCCACCCGGTGCATTTGCTTGATATACTCTGAAACGTTGATAAGTGCTTGGCTTGCCACTCTCGGTCCTTTCTTCGCCGACTCCACCAAAACTTTCATCGAGCTTTCTATGAGATCCGAAGGATAATATGTGATCGCTCCTTGTTTCTTATCGAATATCGCTTTCTCGACGTTCATCCCTAGCCGAGTGATGTTAGCATGAACTAGTTTGAAGAAGTCACCTGAAGTTGTTCCTTCCATCATTCCAGCCACTTTCCCGAATGACATTTCTGCAGGGATTCCATTGCCTATCCTGTTTCCCAGTTGGAATAGGGCTGACGAGAATTCCATCTCCAGCTTTTTTGATTGACGCCTGACGGTGATGAGTTTTTTTGACCGGAGCTTATAATATAATCCGATGCTAAACCCTATTCCTATCGGTATGAGGATTCCGAGCAATACCGCTCCTAGGCCGTAAGGGCCTACCGATTCTCCTTCGTGTCCGGCTTCCGTTCTCTCTCTGTAATCAAGAAAATAATACTTCACATCCGCATCCTGATTGTATCTTAGATTCTGCAACTCAAGACCCACACCTGTTTGGACAATCCCGAAATCCCCATCCGGCACTGATGCATGAAACATCAATGGAAAAAATCCTATGAAAAGAAGAACTAACGCAATGGCAATGCATATACTTGAAGGATCGAAATAATATTTTTTTTCGCCTGCTATCAAGCTTACTTTCTTGTATTTCTTGAGCTCAGGATTCTTTTCTGTAATATCCTCCCCTCCTGAACCTCCTGGACGTGTCGATAATATATTTGTCCCCAGATAGAATACCAGTGCAGGAAGTGCTACATTGTAGATGACAAACAGATGATACCATCTGAATCCTTCCATAAAACTGACGACAAGTGGAAGAATGACCAGTGTGAGTATGGGTAGGACCACACCGAGCATGTTAAGCGTGGTAAGCGGTCCTTTGAGATTGTGGGCGTAATGGAGCATCTTTTCGTACGTCTCATCCAGCATAACATTCAGTGCCTTATCTAGGCTGTTGAGTCTTCGATCTTCCACTGATTCAAACAGCGATGACTGGATGAGGTTCATGCTCTCGATAAATTCTTGATTCCAATCTTTCCAAGAATCAAGGTACTCATCGAGTGATAAGCGTATCGAATCATATTTTTCAGTCTCTACATCCCACACGACTTTTCTCAGATCGAGGGAAAGCGGCGGCCCGAGATGTTCTGCCGCGAAATTGATCGCGAGTTCCATATTTGAAGTGTGACGCATGTACGTTACGATGTAGAAGATCGCTAGCACCATCTGGTTCGATGCTCTGATCCTCCATTGTTTCGACATCATGATGGGAACTTCCTGCAATGCCATCATCAACCCAAGTCCCGCCATCACGCCGACAATAACAAAGAAAATATTCCCTTCTCCACCCATGAGTGCAGGCATGATATAAAATATTATCATCACCGTTAGGATGAGAAGGAGCGGCACCAATAAAGAAGCGCTGTAGATTCCTGTCGGCGTGGTATTAAGATGACATGTCTTGATAGCATTTTGATAAGATGATTGTTTTGTCTTATCAGGTTGTATGTTCAAGGATTTTTCCGAGAATATGCAGAGTTTTTCATAGAGCGTGAAATGTTTCGGCAGGTATTGCTTTTTGAACTCATTGTATTCACGTGTTGTTGACTGGTTTTCAAGGCGTTCCTGTTCAGTCTGGTCTGAAGAGTCCGATAATTCCGTTTGGAGGCGTTTCTTGAACGCGTTTGAAAATTTTTGTATATCAGGATCTTCATCAACCATCGTCAGCTACCATGTGATCGGATCGTTTCATGCCTTTGATCGCTCTTCTTTCTTGAGTTTTCTACGCTTGACTTCTCGTTTCAACCAAGATTCCCATTCAAAAAATATATGATCGTTATCCGGTTTTCCGTTTCTTCGAATGACTTTTTCCACTGTTTTATGGAACTTGTCATTTGCAAGTATGACAAAATCCGCTTCCAAAAGCTCAGGCATGGCGTATTCTTCGCTTATTTCAAATACTCTTTGTTTTGTTTTAGCCCTTAGTTGGATGTTCTCCCACATCGCATCCCAGTTACCGGTATATTCCTTTACCTTTCCCGCTATCTCCTTGAGAATATCGCTTTCTCCATTCAGAAGTTCTTGTGTCGCTTCAAGCCTGTCCGTTTCCGCATCGTATTTCATCAAATCAACAAATCCTCCTTCAGAATTAGGATCGTCAATCCATGATTTCCTAACTTCAGTGATCTGTAGCACTCGTCGCATCTTGTGCAGGCCATCAGCTGATTTGATAGGATTTGCTATGATCACGATATCAGTTGCTTTAAATGATGTTTTCGGTATGCCTATATCGTTGACGAGTCTATCGAATATTCCATACGGGCTATCCCCATGTATTGTTCCTGCAACGACATTCGCAGCGGCTCCGACTCTCATCGCTTCATAGAGCGCTTTTGCTTCCCCACTTCTCACTTCCCCCACTATAAGTGCTGAATCACCGAGCCGCAAAGTACTTCGAATACCATCTTCAGCGCTGAATTCACCTCCTCCTCTCGAAAGGGCACTCGCTACTTTCAGCGGTTGTATGTTATATCCTAGTTGTCTCATTGATTTGCTTGGAAGCTCCAGAGTATCTTCAATCGTAATAATTCTATGTCGTCTCATAATCTCGATAAGAAGCGATGAGAGGAAACTGCTTTTTCCGCTACTTCTCGTTCCGCAGACGAGGATCGTTCTCGTCCCGTCGATAAGAAATGATAAGAGTCCCGCTGCAAGCGGTGATATCATCTTGTATTTGAGAAATAAAGGTAGCGTCCATGGCTTGTTCCTGTGTCTTCGAAATGAGAACGCCAATCCTGTCGGATTGAGCGGTCTGGTCACTGTCGAAGTTCGCACGCTCACTCCAGGAAGTTCTATTTCCGTATCGAGTATAGGATTCGCTTCATCGAGCGGTCGTCCAGATATCATCCGTAGTTTTGTCGCCCAGCTTTCAGTATCGCTGATTGTAGGATATATATTGGTGATGCAATCATCATAATCGGCATGGACGATAAAAATAGGTATTTCGCCGGCGGGGCTGTTGACTGAAATATCCTGTATTTTTTCATCCGAGAGCAAGACCTCGATCAAGCCGAATCCCACAGTATATCGGACGAGAATCCTTGCGAGTTCACTGATCTTATCATCCGAAAGCGTTAAGTCCCGGTAATTAGATAATTCTTGAAGCAGATCCTTTCCAACATCGAAAAACACTTCTCTCATGCGCATCGGATCCGTGAATTCATCGCTGTCCGGTTTATGCTCGCTCATTATTTTTCGTGCGGTATCAAGGAGATCATAGACGTCTTCTGACAGTTTGAATTCTGGTGGCATGACGTGATAGATATACTGGACCGAATCGGGTGTTTCGAAAACAACCACTTCTGTATCTCCTATAGAATAATTATCAAGTTCGACACCATTTTTAGGATACGTCGCCATAAGTTTGGTGAACATAAAATCCGGTTTTATCGTGGGCGAGAATAATCTCCTATAGACATCTCTGTTTCCGAGCTCATATCCTTCTACGTACGGTTTGACAAGTGCGAAGAATTTTGTTGCTTCAATCATGTTGAGCAGATGTTCCAATATCTTGATATAGTGCTTGTGACCTTGGATTAGCGATTCTTCGATTTCCTTATCTAGTTTGACCAGTTCTCGTCGTCTCAATCGTCGTATCTTGACATAACAGGACATGGGATCTTTTTTGAGTTCTGAAAAGAGCACATTGTGCAGTTCGTTGTATTTGTTCGCAAGTTGGGCGGAGGCCACATTGTTTGCAAGCGATCCATAACTGAATAGCTCCTTGTTTCTTATCAGCTTATTATAGAGAAGAGCGATTTGTGAGAGAATAGAGATTTGATCGTAATCATATTCGTATTCATGTTTTTGGATAAAGATTAACTTTGTCGTTGTTGGATTCTCTATGAGTAGCGTTATCGCTTCTGACATTGTCACTTCATCATCTTCGATAGAAGGGATCCTTCCTCGTGTTGTGTAATCAACATTAAGAACAGTTTCATCCCCTTCCCGGATGACATCATATTTGAGTTTCTTGTTTGAAGCGCTTGTTCGTGCCATTTGATGCTACTCCCACAACAGTATGTGTTAGTGGATTTGTCGTTTGAGAAGTATGCCGCTATATGCCCTCAGCAAGCGAGAAGGCGTATCGCTTGCAGACTACACATTTCGTTTTCACGTATTGAGCGAAAACCGTCAGTGACCACACCTCTCTATAGTATCGATTATACACGAGTTTATTTATAAATATTGTCCTTCCATCGCTCCATTCTGTAATGAACATCTCTGTGATAAAAAATAGGAATGAAAGTGCGAGTGTGGCTTATCGGTGGAAGAAAAACGTGTATGAAAAATGTGGGGTTGATATGGTTCTGTGCCAATCGATAGTGCAGATCCTGAGCAGAATCCTATACGTTACTGGGCAAAGCATCACTTCAGGAGCCTTAGCTCTTGAACGGGAGAAGATATGGCGTTCTTTTCGCTTCTTCTTTGCGCTGGTATTTCTGTTGAATGTGATAGAACAGTTCTTTTCGTTCGTGTCGGGAATAGTATCGTGTGAGAAAATCATTGGCGAATTCCTCAAATCTACCCTTTCGTATCGCCATCCGGATATCTTCTGTCAGCTTGTTCATGAAGTGAAGATTGTGGATAGTTGCAAGCTTATAGCCTGTCAGCTCGTGTTCTCTGAGGAGATGATGGAGATAGGCCTTGCTAAAATGCTTACATGTATGGCATCTGCAACCTTCCTCTACAGGTCCGTAATCATACTTATACTTGGCTTTCTTGATTGCAAGCCGGCCTTCTCGTGTCAGCATCGATCCGTGCCTGGCGTTTGCTGTGGGATATATCGAATCAAAACAATCCACTCCCATCGCCACTGCTTGGACTATCTCCGCTGGCGATCCCAATCCCATCAGATATTTAATTTTATTTTCGTCGATTGTCTTGACCGCTTCGTTGATGTTTGTAAGCAGTTCATCCCGTTTCTCTCCTATGACAAGCCCTCCAAGGGCCATCCCGTCAAAATCCAAGTTGTTGATCTTGTATGTCGAGAATCTTCTGTATTCAGGTCTCACTCCTCCTTGACTGATGCCAAAAAGCAGTTGTTTGTATCCGTATTCTTTCTGTAGTTCTTTATGCTTATCAAGCGAGCGTCGAGCCCATGAGTGAGTCCGTTTGATCGCATCGACAAAATCCCTTCCTGACTGACCATAATGCGTCACATCATCGAGTGTCATGGCGATGTCCGATCCGAGGAGTGATTGTGTCTCCACCGCTTTTTCCGGCGTGTAGCTCATCTTCTTCCCTCGCTTATCCTTGAACAGCACCCCTTCATCCGATTTCTTGAGCAGGAAGTCTTTTGAAAGCACTTGGAAGCCTCCGCTATCAGTGAATATGTTCTTGTTGAAATTCATGAATCCATGGATGCCTCCCGCTTGCCTTACGACCTCAGTTCCCGGTGCTAGTGACAGAAGAAATGCGTTTGTGATGACACTTTCAAAACCTATCGTTTCAAGCTCATCCCCGTGAATGCTCTTGACCGATCCTTTTGATGCTACCGGCATGAAAAAGGGTGTGTTCACGCGTCCATGTGCAGTGTGAAGAACGCCTGTTCTCGCATTCCCGTCTTTTGCTGTGATCTCAAATACCATCGTCTCAAGGCTCAGGAATTGTCCGTCGTTTAAAAAATGATTGTGCAAACCCTTGTAATGCAGATAAGAACAGATAGTTTAACCGCTCTTGCAATAGTGAGCCAGGGAATGGGACGTTCAATCATCCTTTTCGACACTCGCTTTCCTTATCTTATCCATTATGGCATGGCCGAATCCTTCATCCTCTATCGCAGCGATAAGTATCATATCATAGCCTTGACGGTCGGATTCCCTGAAATCCTTGAATAAATTCTTTCCCATATCCGTCTCATTCTCGTAAGTCAGGACCCGTATGTTGGAATCGTGATTTTCGTTCATAATCGTCTCCATCTGGTGTTCATCCCAGAGTATCTTGATCTCGGCTTCCGGTGAATAATGCTTGTATTTCATTCCCGGCGATCGGGGTTTCTCCGTATCGGGATCGGCACCCAGCTTCACCTCGCCGACCACATGTTCCAGTTGTTCTCGTGTTATCTTTCCCGGTCGTAGAATCAGGGGAGTGTCTTGTGTCATGTCAAGCACTGTCGATTCTATACCTATATTCGTATCTCCACCGTCGATGATCGCATCGATCCTTGAATCCATATCATCAATGACGTGTTGTGCGCTTGTCGGGCTTGGTTTTCCGGAGAGGTTTGCCGACGGTGCTGCCAGCGGACATCCTGATTCTTCAATCAATGCTAGTGCTATTGCATTTTGAGGCATTCTTACTGCAATGCTATCAAGACCTCCTGACGTGACTTCCGGCACGAGATCTGATTTTTTCAGGATGATGCTCAGCGGTCCCGGCCAGAATATGTCCATGAGTCTTTTGGCTTTTTCAGGAATTCTTTCAACCAGTTTTTTGACGTGCTCTTTGCCTGAGACATGGAGTATCAGAGGATTATCTTGCGGTCGTCCTTTGGCAAGAAAGATCTTCTTGACAGCTCGCTCATCAAGACCGTTCGCTCCCAGACCATAAACCGTTTCTGTGGGGAAAGCCACCAGACCACCGTGTTCTATGATAGCTGCTGCTTCTTTGATTGTTGAACGTGAATATCTTAACGGATCGACCCTGAATAATCTCGTATCCATATGGATGGAAAGATAATACGATAAGTTTAAAATCTTTCTGCTCGCCTGCAAGCACCCCATTCAAAAAAACAGGATCAATTAGTGAAGTAAGGCAAGCCATGTATTTAAATACACCCGGCAAGTAACAAGCATTATGAAGAACAGACATTCCGAAATTCTCTCGTTCAATACTGTTGAAGGGAAAACAGCGTATAATCCCCCCATGCCTTTTTTTGAAGGTGGAATCAGATACATGGCAGTCAGGGTGGAATCTCTTGAAAGCGAATTGGATTCTAAGATAGTTTTCGCTCGTGAAACAGAAGATAACAAGTGGATAATCGATTATTCGGTTCCATCGCTCGGATTACAGGATCCCACATATCAGAAAATACGGGGAGAAATAGTGCTCTCTGGCGTGAGAGTGCAAAAAGAAGAAAAAGAGGCTGGATGGCATCAAGAGTTTTACAGAGGTGATTCCATCAGGACGCTGAACCATTTCACGTCAGGACCGAAAGGCATGAAAGATATTCGTTTAGTGGATCTTGATGAAAAGATCGGCGTCTTTACGAGGCCGAACGGAAAAATAGGAGGATTAGGCAAGATAGGTTATTTGGAAGTCAATAGCGTTGACGAACTGGAAGGTTTGACTGAGAATGACTGGTATGGTGCTGATATGATAGGCGGCTTGTTTGATGATGAATCATGGGGAGGTGTCAATCAGGCGGTGAAGCTATCGGATGGAATGATAGGAGTTATAGGTCATAAGGCGCATAAGACGTTCCCTGAAGGAGTATTGCAGAAACATTATCATGCTATTTCATTCAGATACGATCCGAGAACCAATGTTCAATCGCATTTGAAAAACATTGCAAAAAGAGATGATTTTCCAACGTCGATTTCCAAAAGGAGTCCTGAATTGGATAATGTCATCTTCCCGGCAGGTGTTGATGAGGAGTTCAATTTATACTGCGGTCTTTCCGATTATTGTATCGGTGTTAGGAAAATAGAAAATCCCTTCTGATACTCACTTCGAGATTTTAAAAAACATTTCCTCATCGAGATTTCTGAACAGAAGAGTGAACTGGTAAACGATTGAATTCAAAGGGTGTTAGGTTTAGTAAGGCGCAAGACATGAAAGAACTAAAGTCATTTTTTAACTTACTATTCTGTCGAGCATTATTGAAACTGATCCTTGTTAATAGACCCGATGAGTGAAAGGAGGAGAGTGCAACGTGCCCGAGCCGAAGGCGAAGGAGTTTTGAAAATGCCGTCCATCCAAAGAACGAAGTGATACATCAGGACAAAGAATCAAGGGGACAATTTTAATACATCAAAGCCGAAGGCTCTTGCAGTTAATACATCAAGGGGAGTTCTTTTTTTATCAAAGCCGAAGGCTCATCAAGTAAAAATATCAAGGGGGAGTTCCGTTCAATCTAGCGAACAAAGCGAGCCTTCAAGGACAAGAATAAAGGGCGAGAAAAATTAATAGAAATTTGATTTTTCTATTCTATTCATATTACCTTTTATCTTATTTAATTGGTCTTTGCTAAGTGTTTTTGTTTTTAACCAATAAATTCCTTTGTGAGAATCCTTTCCAAGATAATTGAAATTAACTAATTCTCTTCGGAATAATACATAATCATCTACATCAAAAGATTTGATTATCTCGTTTACTTCTTGTTCAGGACATTCTTTATCTTTCTCAAATTTTTTGGCTATCTTTTGAAGAATTTCCTGTTTTTTCAAATCATCTCTTGGTAATGTAATCATTTTATCCTCTTGATTAAAAAAGTTGATTGGGGTTCAAAGCCTATTTTAGTCCATGTTTTCATAGCTATATCATTGGAATTATAAACATTAGTTCTGACATATTTTACCCCTCTGTCTTTAAGAAATTGTAATGCGGTGTTAGTTAAAGCTTTTGCTACTCCTTTACCCCTATGTCCTTTATCTGTCGTAGCTAAATTAAGGTAACCATATTCTTTAATTTTAAAACAATTTTCATTTTTCTTAATTAAAAACTCTATAAATCCTATTACTTTTCCATTTAAATCTGCAACAAATATATTGTTACTCGTTTTTTTAATGTTCTTTTTGGCAAATTCTATTTGATTGTCTAGAGTTAGTTTGTTTTCAAATTCTAATAAAGGATCAATTCTCTCATGAGATTTCCAAAATTGTAGATATAAATCAGCTACACTCTCCGAGTCTGATAATTTTGCCTTTCTTATACTAAATCTCATTTTAATTTATAAAGAGCACACTAGTTAAATATATTTCTACATAAAGTTACCCCTTTTAAATAGTAATCTTTAAAAAGAATAATGACTTTTCATTCATAAATGAGAGTTCGATATAGAACTACGCCAAAGTTTTACGAACCAGCTTTTAAAGATGGAGAACTAATTCATCCTTCTAGAGTTACTTTTCCTTTATATGTAGGTGGTACACCTGGTAAAAACACTTGTCAGGCAAAATGTAATTATTGTTTTATACCTTTTAATTCAAGAGGCTGTGAACCTCATACGTGGGAAAATATTGACGAGAAGATACAAATAGAAAAAACTCAAATAGATGATTTAAGATTGCAAGGATTTAATGTTGTTGCGATGATACCTGATTCTTTTGCATGGGGTGGAAAATACTTAGAGTCAAGAATACTTCATCATAATCAATTATACGATCAAGATGAGCAGTATCGACAAACATTTGCAATCGATGAGTCGCTCTCGTGAAGAGGAGAAGAGATTCACCTTGGCTGGAAAACCGGAGTATGATAAGAGATTCTTCTGGATTCAGATCTACAGGAAATGAAACGAGAACCGGACGTCATTTCATATGTTTGATCGCCTTATCAGGATCCTTATTATTGAAAATAACATCTCTTAAAGCTTGTGAAAGCCCGAACGGTTTTGGATCTTGCCAGATATTTCTACCCACAGCAACTCCTGTCGCTCCTGCTTCAACGACTTCTTTCGAATGTTGCAGGAACTCTTGATGTCCTGCTTTTGAACCTCCTGCCGCGAGCACTCTCGCTCTTCCTGCGTTTTTCACCACCCACTTGAATCCTTCCTTGTCACCATTGTACTTGAGTTTGATAAAGTCAGCTCCTAATTCCAGCCCTATCCGTGCTGAGTATGCCAGTATGTTTGTATCCTCATCATTTTGTATGGCTTTTCCACGCGGATACATCCATGCGATGACAGGCAGACCGTAATCGTGAGCCTCTTCAACGACCCGTCCGAATTCATGGAACATCTCGGGTTCTCTTCGACTCCCGTCATACACCGTGTATCCTACCGCGTCCGCTCCTAGCTTCACCGCTCTATCTACAGACGTGATCTGTCTTGATACAGGCGTCATGTGTGTCAAGTTTGTCTTTCCGTTGAGCTTGACCACAAGAGGAACATCCCTATATGCTTCATGATAGTATTTCTCCGCCACCCCTCCTTGGAGGATGACTCCTGTATATTTTCCTTCAAGCGCGATATCCATAATATGTTTCGGATTAACGTTTGTCAGATTGAAATCTTGAGGCCCGTGCTCTAATCCTTGGTCATAGGCAAGCATTATGCTTTTTTCTTTCTTCAACAATTTTGATGTGTGTATTCTCATTTTTCATTCACCCTCTTTTCGTTCTTATCGTTTGGAGTATGTTACATAAGTCCTTAAAATCGCCCTATGCAGTTGTTTTGTCGGCGCTTCCCGGAGGATGTTCGCCAGTTCTTTGAGCTTGAATACGTGTTCTATCCAATCAGCAAAATGATCGTGTGACGTCGATACATGATGTGCGAATTCTTCATCTGACATTCTCGTGAACGCTTCAGCGAGTTCGTCCATCGATGAGATGAGCGTATTATCTGAAAGCCGAAATGATTTTCCTTCAGGGGCGTGGAAGTGAAATGCTGGAAGTTCGTCGCCTGCAAGCCTTCCTTTCGTACTAGTCGTTGTCGTTTTCACATTTATCTTATGCAGTATTCCTTTGAAATCTTGCATTCTTCGTTGTGCCTCAGGATATGTGAGCAGACTCCGTTTCGGTCCTCTCGCCCTGATAACCCCTTCCGCTTGCACCATGCCTAGCTTGAGTGAATCCGGTAATGTGAAATTCTTAGCAAGCCCTGCCACGAATCCTGATGCAAATGCATCACCAGCACCTGTCGTTTCAACGACCGGAACATGTGGTGTTGTATCGAGATGATAAAGCTTGTTCTTATGATAACAAGTCACACCCTTGCTTCCTTGTGTGATGAGGATGTATTGTCCTTCATATCGTTGCAATTTCATGGAAAGTTCTTTCGCCGTTCCTGTCGTGTCAAGAAGCAGTTGGGCTTCCTCGTGATTGAGAATGATTACATCACAAACACCGAGAAGCTCAGAGAGTTCATCAAGACCTTTTTTTGCCTGATAGCTTGAGGGGTTGAATGCGATGCGCACGTTTCGCTGTCGTGCTTGCATGAAAATATCTTTGAGCGTATAGAATGACTCGCCCACCATCGATGAGGAGTAGAGCCATGTGGTATCAGGAAAACCTGTTTTCTCGAATTCTTCTTTTGAAAAGCTATCGTTCGCTCCTTTGAATGTCAATATGGTGCGATCGTGCTCTATGGAATTGAGGATGATCGAATAACCTGTCTGACCTCCTCTCGTCCCGAGATAATCGACTGATTCGCTTGTGAGGATGTCGAGGATTTTTGTCGCATTCTCATCATCACCCAGTTTTCCCAAGAATCCTGTTTTCAATCCTAATCTTGAAAATGAGACCGCTGTGTTTGTCCCTCCTCCCCCTACAAGGAAATCAAGTTGTGAAATCAGCATCTTGCTCCCTGAAGGGTATGTTATGAAATCGTTCTCACCATCAGGCGTTATGAATTTGACGAGTTGAGAATTCGTGTTGGCAAACACATCTATAGTCGCGCTTCCTATCGTGACGACATCGTATTTTGCAATAAGTACCCACCTCTTTATCAATGTGATCCAGATGATGCTCTCTTACCACAGGACCCCTCTATTTGTCAAGAAACCATGTTTATAAAACTATCTGTTAACGTTCTCCCTTCACCGTGCAGTCTTAACGAGCGTATGTAGATAATAACTATTTTCGGAGAGGAATCTTTCCATGCTCGTAAAGTTTAAAAACACAAGGATATCGTGTGATGGCATGGCTCGTTTGACAAGACATATTATCATGGTTGCAATGCTGATACTGATTGCCATATTCAGTTTCGGTTGCAAGACTAACGAAGTGCACATGTGTCCTAGTGGTGTTGCCGGTGGCACTCAGGAAATTACAGATAAGGATGTGTTTATCTGCCCTGATGGTACGAAATCAGATTCTGTTGATGGATGTTTTTATCCTTTGAAACGAAATATAGATCACTCTGCCGCCGAAAATAACGCTTATAAGTTCATCACAGGATATGTATCTGCAAAGGGATGGAACCCCAATATCGTCAATCTCAATTTCGTCAATGGCAGCTATGAAACTCAGGTGGTCGTTTCCAAGCATGAAAAAGACTCATTCCAGACTATTTTGCTTGTTGATGGTCAAACGGGTAGAGTATCGTGTAAAAGCGACTGTTCTTATATCAACTCGTGAGAATGCACCTTCTTGACAGTCGAAGCAATGCAAACATGCAGGATGAAAAAACGATAGCGACATGCTAACCTAAAAACAGAATCTTTCAATACGAGGTCTTGTCAAAGTAAGATTTATAAACTTCTGAGCTATCAAGGGAGAATATGAGCTCATACATCCAACTCGACAAGGTTCTTGAGAAAGATCATACGCAAGTCGGTTTGAAAGCAATCATCCTTTCCCGTATCCATGAATCTGCACGGATTCCGTTCTCTCTCGTTCTCACCAGCAACATATTCGATTCATTCATCGAGCATAACGGTCTTGAAGACATCGTTTCACGGTTTACTGATGCTGAATTCAAGCGTGACGATACAAAGATTGCTTTGTTCGAAGAGATTGTTGTTCGCTGGAAATCTTCTTCATTCCCTGAACATATCAAAGAGGAGTTAAGAGAATGTTTTGAGCTTCTCAGCATCGATACTTCTAATCTCAAAAGTCTTTCTGCATCCTCATCTTCAACAATCATCACTCTTCAAAGGAGTGTCTCTTATCACGATACTGATTCCATCACTGATAAGCTATTCTTTGTCAAGGATGATTTCGATGCTTTTATTGATATGATAAAGACCTCTATGGTAGGAGTGTTTTCTCCTTCATCTCAGAAGATAAGGGAAACACAAGGAATCGGACGATTCTATCAGGCTATCATCTTATCAACACTTCCTCAATTGCATTCATGTTTTGAGTCATTCATTAACCCAGCCTCTAGCCGGATGCTCGTGGAAAGCTATATCGGATTCTTTGATCAATCCCGGTCTGTGCAAAGGGATTCGTTTATATTAGGTGTTGAATTTCTTAAGATCGTCGATACCAAAATCCGTTCCCAGAACAAGGTTGCGATTTTCGATAAGGAACAAAACAGAATTTCCTATCAACATTACATATCGACAGGTTCTTCGCAAAGCGCTCCCGAACAGATCATTCTCGAATGCGGTCGTCTATCAAAAAAAATCATGCTTGCTTCCGGCGCCCCTATTCGAGCGGTGTTTGTAAGCGGTCCTGATAACAACTTATTCTGTATCGGAATGCAATCTGTCAAAAAGAATATTGTTGGTGACACTGAACAATCTGTCCGAAAAGAAAGCCTCTCTTCTGAAGTTTCTGCTGATGTCACTGTTGAGCAAACAGCTCCGTTGCAGGGTCTTGACACTTTTGTTCCCGCTCTTATTTCTTTTCTTGAAAAAAACAAGCAATCAAAATTCAACCCCACAATTAAAGTGCTCGTGCGCTCTCTTGAAAATGATCCTTCTACCGAGACGATCGAACAAGCTCTTCTCACCATTAAGCAGATGTTATATAGTTTCGAGTAGTTATCTCGTCAATATATGTATCGTTCTTGTCATTGATTTATGCACGTAGATATCGAATTGTTCTTCCACCTTCCAACCATTCGAGGTGGCGATTCCATCCACATAGTGTTGTTTCAGCGAGCCTACGACCATTCTATCTGTCAATGTTGATGCATGCTTAAAAAAACTTGTATAAAGCGATTTCGGATCTTCTGAAATAGATGAATTCTTTCCATATGGCAAATCTGTCACAATGGCATCGACTCGCACATCCCATTCTCTCGCATCTCGCACATGGAGGGCGATATCTACGTTGAATGATGTTATATTGGATCGTGCCCGTTCTATCATCTCTTCAGAATAGTCCCCTCCAAGCATTGTTTTTCCCGCTTGTGCCCCTTCTATGAGTATACCCCCCGCTCCACAGAAGGGATCGAGTATTAGCTTCGCTTTACTCATGTTTATCATCGCCCGTGAGTATCGGGGATTGAGGCTTGTCGGATGGTTGTATATGAATTGGTGTGATCTTCTGGTATTGAAATCTTGTTGGGTTTGAAACTGTTGTTCTGTCACGAACACAGTACGTTCATCGAATAAGAGCATGTATTCATGATCGGGATGATGTATATCAACGCGAGGCGTCTCAAGTGCTGCAAACACGCCATCTTTGACCGCATCCGCATCCACAGGTTCTGATCGTATGCTTTTGACATCAAGCTTATAGGTATTTATGATATGCTGTGCACTAACAGAAGCATACTCTTTTGGCGTTGCCGTATCGAGAAGTTCATATATTGATTGTGTCAGAGCCAAATGGGCTGTATCAGCAGGGAGTGAATCTGAATTGAGGGAAAACGAGACCCATCGTTTGTCGATCGGCTCGCAAGCAGTCCCAAGGGCAATCTCCAATTCTTTTATAGCCATATCCCGTTGAGAGAGAAATAGTGAAGCAAGGTATGTTTTCATCTCGATCACATGGAAATAGGGTGCAGGATCCTATTCTTTATCCCATTCACTCTCTTCTTCGGCATATTTCTCTTTTGCATAGGATCCCAGCTTATCGACTACGTACCGGAAAAATTGTTTCTGGAATTCGAAATATTGGGTTATGACATCAATATTGACAATCTCTTCTCGCCCATCGATCGTGCTTATCATGGCAACATGCCGACGGTATTCTTGTTCTTTTTCATAAGGCGCCCTGTGTAATTTTCTGAGAAGGAAAAACAAGTCAATATTATCGTGGATTTCCTGATCAGAATATGTTTTCTTGACAAGACTTCCTTTCTCAAGAGGGGATTTCGGGATCTCCTCGACATCGAATTTCTCTTGGGCGTACATAAGAAGCGCGTCTATCATGTACTCATATGCATTTATCATCCTCGCTATGACATTAAGAAGCACATCTGTCGTTCTTGTATATTTCAGACTCACATAAATCAAGTGTTCAGCGCGTTTCAGCCCTTCGCCCGCATCATCTAAATATCCAATCATTTTTTCTATTGCACCTCACTCTGTTATCATGGTTTGCGATTGCTTATCCTGAGTGTGATTCAGGACGGTAGTGCGATGTGAGAACATCGTTTTGAGCAGTAATTGGGTTTGTGTAATCAAATCCTGAATCATCTCTATAGATATTTGTTCTGTATCGTAGCGATCGTTGCAGAGGATAAGCGAATCTTTTCGTGGGAATTCCACAGGACTTCGTTCTCTTTTCTTGACAAGCATATGGACTTGTTTTATCAGAGCCATTTCTTTTTCCGAAAATATTCGTTCAGCATTATTCTCAATTCGCTTGATGGCCATATCAAAATCATGTTGCGCCAGCATAGCGCATTCTTTGACAGTCTCGCAAGTTGGATCGGTGACAAGAAGCATTGATACGATGTTTTGATGTGCTTTGTGGATCTTTTCAAGCATTTGAGCGAACAATTCAGGATCTCCCGATAGCTTATACGATATTGATTTCAAGTGCGATGCCGAATCGATAAAGCGTCTCGCTTCTTTCATATAGTATTCAAAAATATCCATTTCAACCAGAAACGACCTGTAGTATGGTCATTTTTCCTCTTCTTCCTGAAGATCCATGATGGCTTGGGCAATATCTCCCCCAGCAGCCTCAAGGGCTTGTCGTGCACGATCGTCATCAACACCCACTTGTTCTGTGACTGTTGCCACATCTTCCTCATTGATGCTTACGGAAGTATCTCTTTCTTGTTCGGACATATCTCCACCGGCTACTTGGAAGGTTTCTTGACCCAACATATTCACTTTCGCAACATCAGGATTATCTATGATGAT
>CAZRUJ010000012.1:0-24465 GCA_964603345.1 uncultured Methanosarcinales archaeon
ATCGATAAGAAACATAATCATCAGGATGAAATAATATTTTTTCCAAATGTTTATTGAGAAATTGAGGATATCCCATAGTAAACATCAATACTAAATCACACATAGATATTTGTTTTTTGTACAACAAAATACCAATTATGATTTTCTCAAATCTATTTCATCGTGGGCTCTTACAATAAGACTCGCTCGAAACGGCGAAGAATACGCTCTTGCATGGGCTATACTTCTTAATTTGCTCGAGGAATCATTAAAGTGAGGAAGACCTAGTATGACAAGATCGCTATTTTGAGAATACAACCTCATGACCTCCCTGATTTTCCTACCATTGCGAGTGACTATTTTCATCTGCACGCCTGCAATCCGAGACTCGTCGATGACTTTCTTGAGAGACGAATATTCACTATGATAGTACTTTGACGAGGAAATAATCTTGAATACCCTGATGACAGGCTTATGTTTTTTCCAAGGATACGATTGAGAGATGAGATAGGCAATAAGAAGCATGAAATTGCCGTTGTTTTTTGAATTCCACCAGACATCGATGGTCTGGAATGTATTTTTTTTGGTGAGAAGACCGTGATTGTCTTTCATGACAACGACATTCTTCTTCAAACGTACAATATCAGGAATGAGTTTGTTGAGCTGTATCGATTCTTCCATATCAAAAAGGACTGTGTTAAGATCAAGACCGCCAAGACCTTCGCTTTGGACAACATCCCTAATACATGATTGATAATCTGTAGTGACGATCGACCGTGAAAACAGTCGTATCTGTTTTGAAGCCACGAATCTCTTGAATCGTTCGTGCTCACGTTCACCATATTTATATCGTGAGGAGAGCCTGCCAGGTAATAGGATGAAGAATTTGCTCAAGCTGGATTGGGCAGTTATCCAATCCATGAGCGTGACCAGTGAACGACGATGACGTTTAGAGATGGAAAATGCAAGCACCGTCAGACGATAATTTTTCGCATTCACACTGCCAAGACCCTCTCGACCGAGGACATTACGGACAATCCTGAAAAACACCCCATCCCAAATGCCGTCGATGGAATCAGGAGATCTCTTATGAGAGGCCACGAAAAGAGATATTAGAAGTTGGAACATAATAACTGCGAGTGCAATCCAAGCATTGAAAAAAAACATAATAACATAGCATGCTATCACACCGTATAAAGGAACACTCCAGTGAATTTTGAATTGCGGCCTGAAACTAGGGTTTTTCGAGAACCGCTCCATAATAACAGAAAAATTGATCCAACTGTATGCGGAGAGAAATAATATCGTAAGCACTTGCGAAATAAATTCGAGACTGCCCATGAAAAGAACTCCACCACCAAGAACAAATGTAAATAATAAGGCAAAGTGGGGATCTGTGGATTTTGAAGAGAATGATCTTGACAGTATGTTCAGCCGTGTAGGAAGCATCCTATCGAGAACAAGAGCTCGAAGAGTACGAGGTGCTGTCATCGAAAGGCTGAGCACCGAAGATCCTGTTGCAAGAAGAGCTCCAATCACCACCATGAAAGGAATTGCCGCTACTGTTTCGAGGATGTGCTTGTTCTCGACCATTGCTGCCGGTGTCGCCATCATCGAAAGCTTCAGCGAAAGCAAGATATAAATTATGAAAGTGAATCCTATAGCAATAAATGTTCCTTTGATAAGGCTTTTACGAGGATGCTTGAGATCACCACTCATACCCACACCCGCATCAATACCTGTGACTGCAGGAAAAAACATCGCAAACGCCACCCAAAACGGCAGTAATTGGACAAACGAGGTTCCGGCTTGCGGATCGTGAGCTGAGGAGAATATCGATGCAAGTGATAAGAGGATGATGGCAAGGATAACCGTTTGCATATTAAGCACTTTCCGAGCTCCCCGAAACGATAAGATGCCAAAGAAGATGAAAGATAGAAGCGAAAGATGGAATTCGGAGAATGAAATCGATAGTCGGAGCAAGACCCCGTGGATTGCACGGGCGAATGCCGCTGCATAGAAAGCTATCGATATCGTCTGAGCAAAATACAACAGGATTCCCGTGCTTCCTCCAAACTCACGACCTAAGCTTCTTGAGACCATATAATATAGTCCGCCTTCCTTGACATCGATATTGCTTGCGATCGAAGAGATGGAAAATGCTGTTACGACCGTGATAGTGTGAGCGAGGATGATAATGAGAATTGTATTAAATAGACCTACACTGCCAAGAACTTGAGGAAGTATGAAATACATTACCGCTCCAAGAATTGCTAGTGTGCTTGGCACGACAACACCATAGAATGTGTTGAACTTATACCCTTTTTTTGACATCATAGACGACCAGATAAGAAAATTACTCTTTTTAATTCTTTGCCTTGAAGATCGAAGAAATGAAAATGCAAAAAAATATTGATTTAATCCAGATACAGATAATGAAATCGTCAACAAAAAAAAAGGATCGGATGCTTTGACCCTGATAAGATCCTACCGGAGCGTCACTTCAGCTTCAATCTCTTCAGCGTCGAATGATTGTGATTGTCGTTTGCTTCGACGGCGTTTCTTCTTTGCAAAAGCCTTATCGTATTCATCATCACTCAAATATGAATCTTCACCATCAGCTGTCTTGTTGCGCTCTTCATCATATCCGCTCATGAATGCTTCTTCATCGGCACTCATCTCGTCATTCTCGACTTTATCATTCCGGCCATCATCCGAATAGACTTCTTCATATCCTTCGTCGGGAAACATAATGTTGACAGCCTTTTAACAACTTGTTTAAAAAGTTTTCGTGTTGACAGTATAGTAGCTTAAAAAGAGAACTAAAAAAAGTAACTTATAGCATAATACCGTTCACAACACATAAAAATACTAATACATTCTCCCATGATATGTTCAATGTTCATTCATCTTTCGAACCGGCTGGCGACCAACCCAAGGCCATTCGCGAATTGGCACAAGGCCTTGGAGACAATCATCGTTTACAGACTCTTCTGGGCGTGACTGGTAGCGGTAAAACATTCACCATGGCAAAGGTAATCGAGAAATATGATAGACCGACCATCGTCATGGCACATAATAAGACATTAGCGTTCCAGTTATACAGGGAGCTCAAGGAATTCTTCCCGGAAAACAGAGTGGAATATTTCATCTCCTATTATGATTATTATCAGCCTGAAAGCTACCTGCCGGCAACAGATACGTATATCGAAAAAGATGCTAAGATCAATAATAAGATCGAGCAGATGAGATTATCCGCAACTGTCAATCTGCTCACACGAAAAGATACCATTGTCGTGGCTTCAGTGTCAGCGATCTATGGATTGGGGGATCCTAAGAGTTATAAGAGCCTGACAAAGAGTTTTGAGAAGGGAAAAAATATCAGTCGTAGGGAGCTTATGCAGGAGATTCTCAACATGCAGTACGAGCGAAATGATACTGAACTCGTTCCCGGTCGTTTTCGTGTCAAGGGTTCGACAATCGACATCATTCCTACTTATATGAATAACGTCATACGTATATCTTTGATGGGTAATTCAATCTCTCGGATTTCAGAATTATCAACTCCTGATATAGAGCATGTCAGGGATCATGATTCGATAACGCTCTATCCGGCAAAGCATTTTGTTGTTGAAGGCGATGTCATCGACAAGGCGATCCATGATATCAAAGCGGAACTGAGAGAGCATCTGCCTCGTCTCGAGGAGAAAAATCCTCTTTATGCCCATCGTCTCAAGCAAAAGGTCAATTATGATATCGAGATGATAAAAGAGATGGGTTATTGTACGGGCATAGAGAATTATTCACGGTTCTTCGACCGTAGAGAGCCCGGAAAGCGACCTTATTGCCTGCTTGATTTTTTCCCGGATGAATTTCTCATGATTCTTGACGAGAGCCATCAGACGATCCCTCAGATAAACGGGATGTATAAGGGAGATCGTTCTCGAAAAGAAACGCTTGTCGAATATGGGTTTCGTCTACCGAGCGCGCTTGATAATAGACCGTTGCGTTTTGAGGAGTTCAAGCGATTCATGAACCACGTCATCTGCGTTTCTGCCACACCGGCCGATTATGAGCTTGAGCATAGCGATAAGGTAGTCGAACAGATCATCAGACCCACAGGTCTTGTCGATCCGCCAGTCGAGATGAGACCGAGCAAGGGACAAATGAATGACCTCCTTTCCGAAATAAGTATAACTGTCGAGAAGAACAACAGAGTGCTTGTCACGACACTGACCAAACGGCTTGCCGAGGAGATGACAGAATATCTTGCTGATAAAAGTGTCAGGACCAGATATCTTCACTCTGAAATTGATTCTCTTGAACGGACTGAGATTATCAGACAGCTCCGTCTTGGCAAGTTTGATGTACTTGTTGGCATCAACCTCTTACGGGAAGGTCTCGATATTCCAGAAGTGGGGCTTGTCGCCATCCTTGATGCTGATAAAGAAGGGTTCTTGAGAAATGAGAAAAGTCTCATCCAGACAATAGGAAGGGCAGCCCGTAATAGCGATTCGAAAGTCATCCTATATGGTGATAAGAAAACCAATGCTATCAAAAAAACCATCAGTGAAACTGATCGTAGGAGAAAGAGACAGCTCGCCTTCAATCGAGAACATAACATCACACCGCAGACCATAACAAAACCAGTGGATAACGAGGAAGTCAAGAGTTTATCGGCAAAATCCTTACCTTCAAAGGATATTCCAAAAGCGATTATTGAAGTGGAGACGAAGATGCGTCAAGCGGCCGAGAATCTTGATTTTGAAGAGGCTATAAGACTGAGGGATCAAGCTAACAAGCTTCGTGAAAAACAACAGTCATACGATAATAAAAGAAAATGAAATAACATCTTAAATTAGAGACAGACTCCATGACAGCAACATCCAATAAATAAAACCACAAACAAACAAAATATTTTTATACTCCCCAAATAGTGGTTTCATTACAGATATCTCTTGAAGCTATTGTAACAGATGTTGATGTTGATTCCACAACAGATCGCATAGATGTGACATTGTGGAAATACGGCAGGATACGCATCCCCTTAGATACCTTCCGTTCAGGCGTTCGATAAGATAGATTACGTTGATTGTGAAATTGATGAACAGCAATGTCAACAGGCAGATGTTCAAGGCATCCCCATGTGGACTGATGCAAAGACGACCGTTTCAGGAACGCCAAGCGACCAATTGACTGTTGCAGATATTTCCAGAAAAGGATTGTTTGATAAAAATATCTGGTCGTGATCATGCTGTTCTCTTGAAATTCAATTTTTCTTTCAACTTCGTGGTTCCTTCTTTCCTGAAGTTACCATATAAGACAATAAGGAAATTGAGAATCGCATGAGATATTGTTATGAGGATGAGATTCGGATATGCGACATACAACCATGCAAGAAGCGATCCTGTAACAAACGTCCCTGCAAGCACGGAAATATCGACTGAATAGATGATGTGTATGAATGTGAAGATTAAGGCATTCAAAATAATAATAACAAATTCCGAAGTGAGAACGTCTTGTAATTCTGCGATGAAAAAGCTTCTGAAGACAAATTCTTGGAGCAAGCTCGATATGAGAAAGAAGTATTGGAAATGGGGGTCGGCCCACCATCTTTTTTGTGGTTTCAATCCTTTATACGAGACAAAAATAAGTATCGCTACAGACCCTATGAGAGTGACAAGCAAATAAGGAACTACAGTGGCAGATATATTATCGAGACGAATACCTACCCGTTCAAACGACCATCCCTCAAAGACTACAATTGAAAGGATAATGGCGACAGCGACCATCATAGTATGATATCTGTTCTTATATGGGATGATCCTAAAGTATATAAGGAGCACTGGGAGAATAATAAGAAGAGCAATTTCCAGGATGAGAGGAAATACCATCATCAATAGAGAGATAAGAACTATTTTTAAAAGTAGCGTTAAATACGATGTAACTGATAGCCGCTGCTGTTTCTTAAATTTAGTGATGTGATCTCATAAGATAACCTGATAAATATCTGCCTTTCTGAACAACACATATAGAAGAAAAATTTAAAAGCACAAACATTTCATAGTATGTATATGAGAGTTGTCAAGGTTATCGACAAGGAACACTTTTTCTCCATATTTGAGCTTTGCACCTGTCAGTAACGAAATTGATCATGAACAATTATATAAGCAAGTGGTTCTTTTTTATCGAGAAAATAGCACGATTACGAAAATACATTGGATGTGAAATGAAATGATAAGACTCACGTTACCAGATGGAAGCGAGAATGAATACAAAGACGGAATCACAGGAATGGAGATCGCGCAACAAATAAGTGAAGGATTGGCACGACAGGCGATCGCCATCAAGCATAATGACAAACTCATCGATATGACCAGGCCGATCACTGAAGACGGTAGTTTCCAGATCTTGACCTTCAGGGACGAGGAAGGCGTGGAAGTGTTCAGGCACTCAAGCGCCCATCTTCTTGCCCAAGCCATCAAGCGACTCTACCCCGAAGCACTGCCGACGATAGGTCCAGCGGTGGAACAAGGATTCTATTATGATTTTGATAATCTGAGCATCTCACCGGATGACTTCGAGAAGATAGGGGATGAGATGAAAACAATCGTCAATGAGGAGCTTAAGCCAGAACGTATCGAATACAAAAGTAAGGAAGAGGCAAGAAAAGCATTCTCACACAACATGTACAAGCAAGAGATGATCGATGAGATGCCCGACGGTGAACCCATCACCGCGTACAAGCACGGTGAGTTCATTGATCTGTGCAGAGGTCCGCACGTTCCGAACATGAAGATGATCAAAGCGTTCAAACTCACCAAACTCGCAGGAGCGTACTGGCGAGGAGATGCGGATAATAAGCAACTCACGAGAGTGTATGGTATCAGCTTCCCTGACAAGAAGATGCTCAAAGAGCATATGAAAATGCTTGAAGAGGCTGAAAAACGCGATCATCGCAGGATCGGAAAGCAACTCCGGTTATTTTCATTCCATCCTGAAGCTCCAGGAATGCCGTTCTTTCACGATAAAGGTACGTTTATCTGGAACCAGATGGCACGTTTCATGCAAGATGAAATGCGAAAAAGAGATTATGAGATGAACATGACACCTATGATTCTTAACAAATCACTCTGGCTCCAGTCAGGACACTGGAATCATTACAAGGAAAACATGTACTTTACCAATATCGACGAGCAAGAATACGCTGTCAAGCCGATGAATTGTCCGGGAAATGTACTTGTTTTCAAAGATGATATGCACTCTTACAAAGAGCTTCCGATTAGGGCGGGCGAATTCGGAGTGGTTCACAGGCACGAGCTTTCAGGAGTCCTGTCAGGATTGTTCAGGGTACGGTTCTTCACACAGGATGATGCTCATGTCTTTTGCACGAGAGAGCAGGTGGGTGATGAGATTGACGAGCTTATCTCTTTTATTGATGTCGTATATAACACGTTCGGATTCGATTATACAATGGAATTATCCACCAAACCAGAAAAAGCGATGGGAGATCAAAAATTATGGGATCTTGCTGAAAATAAGCTTGAGAAAGCTCTGGAAAAAACAGGTAAAGAATACAAACTCAATCCCGGAGATGGCGCATTTTATGGTCCTAAAATAGATTTTCATATAAAAGATGCTCTTGGAAGATTTTGGCAATGCGGGACGATTCAAGTTGATTTCCAGATGCCGGAGAAATTCGATCTCAAATATGAAGGGCAGGATGGTGCAAAGCACAGGCCTGTCATGATCCACAGAGCGATATACGGTAGTTTTGAACGATTCTTAGGCATTATTGTCGAGCACTATGCAGGAAAATTCCCATTGTGGTTGTCCCCGAATCAGGTGCGCATACTGCCGATTGCCGATCGTCATGCAGACTACGCGAACAGGTTGCGTGAGCGGATGAAGGAGAAAGGTCTTCGTGTTGAAGTGGATGACAGAAGCGAGTCGACGAAAAAGAAAGTCCGTGACGCGCAGTTACAACAGTACAATTACATACTTGTTGTCGGAGATAAAGAGATCGAGGATGATACAGTGACTGTGAGAACGCGAAACAATGAGATTCGTGGTACTGAGAAGGCAGATGATTTCATCAACTCCTGTCTCGAGGAAATCGAGAAGAAAGAATTTTAAGCGAGTGGATCAACCATTTATCGTTTCTTGTTTTTGTATTGTTTATTGTAATATCAACAACTGGTGAAAACAATAGAAAACAAGCAAGAGCTATGAAACTCACGATGACACTGGCACTTGTTGCTATAACACTATTTTGATATCCTCTCAAGCAACAAGGCAATATCAAAGAATTCTGTTACTGTGTTCTCGAATATAAAATCACTACCAGACCATTAAATGAGTCATAGGAACAAGACATTATACAGATACATATAGTAAAAGCATCCTTGTCAGCGAGTATCCGCTAGATATGAAGGTACAGTCGTAAGATTAATTCCTGGATAACTTCTCCAGAAATATTTCTCGAGGACTTCAACAGTCGCATGGAATTTTTGGTTCTCTTCACGCGGGAGTAAAGAGAGTTTCTCTTCAATTTTTGACTCTTTTCTCATGACGTAGATACCATGAGCGGTCTTTCCTATCCTGTCGTTGAGAAATGCCCTTGGTCCTTGGAGATGAATGCTTGTAACAAAATTTTTTTTGTAATGATCCTCTTCAGTTCCTGCAACTTGAGGATAAGGAAGTGCAAAGCCTGCACAATATAGCGCTCCTATATCAGGAGCTCTCACATATGCCTGAATCCCTTCCATCTCTCGTCTGTTGTTGATATAATAATCATCTGTTTCAGGTATGAAATCAAGTGTCAAATACGGAGTCTTATGATTACTTCCGAAAAAATCAAGTAGCTTATAGAGAATATGATTCTTAGCTTCTTCCTCCCCGACATAAAGACTTTCTGATGCACAGAGCATGAAACCACCCACATCATCGATAACTTCAGGTTTTTGAGGTTTATTTTTTTTCTGTCTCATTGCATTATCCACTTGCTGAAGCGCTTTTTTTCTCGCGATACGATAAGGGACTTTCTCTTTTCGAATACCGAAGAGCAAT
Source organism: uncultured Methanosarcinales archaeon (assembly GCA_964603345.1). Classification (GTDB taxonomy): domain Archaea; phylum Nanobdellota; class Nanobdellia; order Woesearchaeales; family SKGA01; genus SKGA01. The sequence goes on from CAZRUJ010000012.1 coordinate 9,049, forward strand.
TTCGATTTATCCTTGAAACGATCGATTTTCAAGTTGACAGCATATTCTGCCAGAGATCCGATACTCCCATCATAAAAGTCAGTGTTTGCCTTGAAATGCAGCCTTACATCATGCAATCGTTTTTCGAGAGGATGCCCTTTTCTTCCGAAACGAGCAGCATATTCTTTCGCGCTTATTTTTGTATCGGCGAATTGCTGATAGAGTTGTTTTGGAAATACATGCTTAGAACTGAGTTCTTTGATAACCTCCTCTTCATTACCCACATGTTTGGTTCCATACGAATTACCCCTCAAGCCTATATGTGAAAGCGTCTGGAGATAAACGAATTCTGTAAATGCATGGATGTTGGCTAGCTTTGCATCGATGATGCTTTTGATAGCAACCCTGTATCCCGGGTTCTCAAGCTCTTCAGACCCTGAGATGATACGATCCGCCAGCTCATTAAGAGATAATGGACAGTATATCTTTGCGATTTCACTCTCCCCGATTGCATCCAATTGTCTCGATAACCGATCCTGTTGCATGTCACCCATAATAGCAAAAAGAAAAAAGAATAAATATATAAATATTACGTAAAAATAACCACTATTTAGTGAAAATTTATTTGGATTCCTTCTTTTCAGCCATGGAGATGCCGAGATTCAAACCGTTATTGAGTTCGATATCTTCTGCATCTTCGAATACAACTCTATCTGCACTTACAGTCATACGAATATCATTAATTAGCGGTTCGAGAAGTTCCCTTTGCTTTTTATCGGCATCCACTGTGAGTTGTAGGACTGGATGATTCTGGCTGACCTGCTCAGTATTTTTCTGCCGTCTGACAGCAGTAATGATGTCACACGCCAATCTGCCTGCATGTTCTGCAGTGTCATCAAAATAGTTATTATCAACTCGAGGCCATGTTGAAACATGAACGCTTGAAACGCCATTCTCCAATCGCTTCATTTTCCACGAATATATTTCCTCTGTGACAAACGGTAAGTAAAGAGCAAACATCTTGATAACGCGTTCGAGAACGTAGACTAGCGTCATCTGTCCTGCCACCCTTGATTCGACCCCGTGTAGCTCTGGTTTGTATAGTCTATTCTTGACCATCTCAAGATAATAATCACAGAATTCATGCCATAAAAATTGTTCTACTGTCGATCTCGCTTTTGAGAACTCATACTCGCCAAGATAACTCGTCACTTCATCGACGACCTTGTTGATGCGTGATATCATCCACCTGTCAATCACAGGGAGCTTGCTATAGTCAAAGCCACCTTCAAAGTCGTCAAGATGCATATGCACGAACTTAGACGCGTTGAAAATCTTTGTTATCGTTTTCTTACCTGTTTGCAGATACTTCTCATGGAAAGGAATATCTTCTCCTAACTTGACAGCAGAAGCGGAATACCGGACAGCATCAGCACCGTAGATATCCATGATTTTCACTGGATCGATGGCGTTTCCCTTGCTCTTTGACATCTTCTTGCCGTTCTTGTCAAGGACGAATCCTGATACCATGATATTTTTCCAAGGGATCTGATTGAGATTGTATTTTGCCTTGACAATAGTATAGAAAGTCCACGTCCGGATGATGTCATGAGCTTGGAGACGTAGCGTCATGGGAAATGCCTTGTCAAATTCCTCATCAGAAGCATTACCCCAATCAAGAGCGATCTGAGGGCTGACCGAACTTGTCGCCCAAGTATCCATGACATCCATTTCAGGAACGAGATTCTCGGGATCCCCATCATAGGATGATGGTTTTTCAGTGATGGGATCAACAGGCAGATCGTTCTCGTCAGCGACTATGATTTTACCAGTATCCTTTTCATACCACACAGGAAATGGAACACCGAAGTGACGTTGTCTTGAGATACACCAATCCCAATTGAGATTCTTGACCCAGTGCTAGTAACGGATCTTCATGTGCGAAGGATACCAATCAATTTCATCACCAGCTTTTAGAAGCTCATCCTTATGGTCCATGACATTGATAAACCACTGCGGAGTCTTGAGGAATTCTATTTCTGTTCCGCATCGCTCGTGGACATTTGTATTGTGTGTGATTTGAGTGCTGTTTTTAAGGGCGTCAGCATGTTTTAGATCTTCGATAATGGCTTTTCTCGCTTCAACGATAGACATACCTTCGTACTTGTCAGCAAGCTCGTTCATCTTACCAGTCTTTGTAAATACTGTTCGAAGATCAAGATCATAATGTGGCGCTTTCTCAACATCTTCTTTATCTCCAAAGGTACAGACCATCATAAGACCAGTCCCTTTCTCCTTATCAACACCTTCATCAAAAAGAACAGGAACTTCATAATCAAATAATGGCACTTTCGCTACCTTGCCCTTGAGATGAGCGTAACGTTCATCCCCAGGATGAGCAAAAAGACCAACACAAGCAGGGAGTAGTTCAGGACGGGTGGTTGAGATGATAAGCTCGTTGCCATCATCGTCAGTGAAAGCGATGTTGTGGAACATTGATGTTTTCTGAATATTTTCGAATTCTGCCTGCGCGATCGCCGTCTGGCATTTCATACACCACACGCTTGGCGTTTCTTTACGATACGCCCGATTCTTATGATACAAGTCGATAAAGGATTTTTGCGACACGCGTATGCTGGTCTTGTCGATGGTCGAATAGGCATTGTCAAAATCAGCGCTGATACCCATATCCTTCCACGGCTGGACAAGTGAAGGAAGAACTTCTTTGACCGTATCATTACACATCCTGACAAATTCTTCTCGAGACATTGATTTCGAATCTATCTTTTTTAACTTCTCGATATACCGTTCTGTAGGCAGTCCGTTGTCATCTGTTCCGAATGGATAGAATATCGTGTGACCCGTCATCCGCTTGAAGCGCATGATAAAATCTCCTTGCGAATACGAGAGGGCGTGACCCATGTGCATCTTGCCGCTGACATTAGGCGGAGGAGTATCTACGGAGAAAAGCTTATCCCCTTTTGTCGTCGAGACATACGTATTAGTATCTTTCCAGTATCGTTTCCATTTTTCTTCGATTTCTTTGAATTTGTATTTTTTAGGAAGTTCCATATTGATTTTCACCCATAAACACCAATCGCACAGCACCCGTGTTGAACAAAAAGAAAATACCGAACCTTGAAAGATTTTCTTATAAGGAATCGCTAAAAGAGCTTTGAACAAGAGAAATCTATCCCACGATAAATGTGAAGACGATTCGTTTGAATATCGTGAACATATACATCTTGACCCATATAAGGTCGGCAAGCCATATATAAAAATTATGGTTATCCGGCCCAGTCCCAAAAGGAATAGATTTGTATAGTAAACAAAAAATAGGATTGACGTTTGCTTCCTACATGGAAGAAAAACCTCTCATTGAGATGTTTTTGGGAGGTCAGGGATGCTATAGTGATGTGGAAACGTCAGCACGCAGTCATTTCAAACAGCGCTGGTTATCCGGTTTTGTTCAAAAACGAACACATGTGCATACCACCCGAGAAGACCATAGCAATTTTGCAAGGGTTAGTAAAGGAATAATATGATTTTATGCAAAGAAACATTGCAAATACCATTTAGGACAGAGTCGTTTACTCTATCAGTTCCTTCAGTGCTTTGACAAATGCATCTGCATGCTCAACAGGGATGATAGCGCCAGCAGCATTAGGATGACCTCCGGCTTCAACACTCCATTTCGAGACAATAGTATTTAGCAAATCATCGAGACGTGGTTCTGGCTCATCCACTGCCGTACGGAGTGATATCTTGACCGTGTCACCTTCAGAATTCGCCATAGTACATACGACAACACCTTTTTCCACAACTTTATTCCGCACAGTCATGGAAGCGATAACACCAACGATACTTGAAGCAATAGTATCTTTGAAATCGATAATCATAAGTTTGTCTGAGAGATACACATTATCTTGTTCATTTTTGTGTTTGACTATGAAGAGCGCTTCCCGAAGAGATCCTTTGTACACTCTCAAATTCATCACAGCTTTATCTTTGGAGAACTTGTCACCACGAAGCGTTTTGATGGCCGTATCGTATTCCTCGAGACGACCGCATGCATTGATGACTGTAGCACACTCGCGAAGATCCTGCAATTCCCTTTTCGGCTCGTTAATGAAGGTGTATGTCGGAACGATCGAATCCTCAAGTGAATCATCCTCCTTGAGTTCAAGGATCTTGTCAGTCAAGCGCTGTTGCTGTTCAGGATGGAGATGATAATACTTCTTCAGCTTGCCGTTCCGGAAAGAGTATCTGATGCGAAGTTCCGAGAGCAGGTTTTTTGCGCCTTCAAGATTGTTGGTCACACCAGGTATGGAGAGATCACTGCTGTATTCGAGCACTTTGATAAGCGGTCGTGAGTTTATACCGTACAGCTTGAGCCGACGGCCCACTTTGATCGTCTTTTGCAGGATGGCGTGCTGGAGTATCTCATTATTAAGTTCCTTAAACCCATCCCTTTCTTGCGTGTCACCGATTGCGCCGAGAACTCCAAGACTTGCCAGATCACGATTGGATTGATCCATACCGAGAACGAAAAAATATGTAATACCCGCTCCCGAGATCTCATTCGAGGATGTTATGCCATAACAATACGGATTTATGTGGTAGAATGACGATCCATCACCTGTCTCTGACGAATCACAAGCATGATGATCTAGTATAACAACAATTTTATCAGAAAATAATTCTTTTATACGAGCTGTTTTGGTCGATCCTATATCCGCGAAGATGAAGATATCAGCCTGTTCTGAAGCAATGCGCTCGAGAGTCTCACCATCAAGATGCTGATAGTGGGAAGAAGTGAATACTAATCCTTTTCGAGAGAATGCCTCATACAATATGGCTGATGAGCTTAATCCGTCCGCATCATGATGAGCGACGATATGAATAGTCTTATCTTTTGTACTGGCAAGAAAATCACTTCCGGCTTCCATTGCAGCACGTTTGAATTTTTCATGAGATGTCATAATATATCACCTTGACGATATTCCGCCATAGAAGCACGTGCTTGATGCAATCGCAAGAATCGAAAACAACACGCGCGTAAGAAAAAACAGAAAAAAATAAGCGATTGACGCTTATTCGACATACATCTTGATCCGCTTCGGGTTGTAATTCCAATCCTTCGAGATACGGCCTGTCTTCTTGTAATATTTGACTAATCTCAGGATCTTCGATTCTGTCAATTGCAATCCTCTTCTTGCAGGAATATCCTTGCGATTGTTCGCGAGGTGTTCTTTGACATTGAGAACTTTTTTCATCAAGTTCATAAGATCCTCAGGAAGACTTTTGGAGAGTTTTTTCTCTTCAAGGATGGTCGTGATCGATTTTCCGGTTATGACATTAACATCAGGAATACCGTACTCATCACGCAATAACAGACCGATCTGGCTTGATGATTTCCCTTCTTTTGCATATTTTACAACAAGAAGTTCAATTTCTTTTGCAGAATATGTTACCCATGTCGGGACTTGTTTCTTGGAAGGATGAACACTCCTTGATTTACCTTTCTTTCGACTGTACATTCGAGCCATAATATCACCTTGCGCATCCCGAAGCTATCATACCGCAGGATCGCTTGAAGGAAGCGAAATAATATATTATTTATAAAAGTATTGTGTGACACAGCGAAGGAAAAAATACGAAAACAGCAAACTTTATAAATGAGTTTGAGAGAGTTGATAGTATGATGTTCAATAACAAAAAAGGGATGATAACAAATCCATTTCAGGCATTCATGATATTTTTCATCGTTGGCCTGATCATAGGTGTTGTCGTCATGTTCTTGGCAGCAAAGGGAATTCTGCCATTATTCAATATTTGTGCATAAAAGGGATACTATGATATTTGATAACAAAAAAGGAATGTATGGATCAGCAAAACTGTTCGGTCTTATCATAGGTCTCGTGGGTGGAGCGGTTCTCGTTTTTCTAATCGCCAAAGGTATTCTCCCGTTATTCTCCATTTGCGGATGAGCTGATCCCAGGACACACTGTCAAGAATCTCGTGCAAACAACAGGAATAACTTTATAAATAGTGTATTATTTCTCGAATGAGTGCTCAAAAGCTAGAATGAATTTATCATTTGAGCGATTTAATACTATCAAACTAATGACAAGGTAGACAATCATGAAAGGAATAATAGTCAACTACCGAAGCGGTCGTCACACACAGACCACGAACCAGATGATCATTTCAGTTGAGGATGTCTCAACTAGGGAAGAGGCGGAAAAACTCGTCGGCAAGACTGTCGTCTATAATACCGGCAAAAAAGACATCAAAGGAGAAGTCCGTTCAGCGCACGGCAACAGCGGAGCGCTCAGAGTTCTTTTCGAGACCGGAATGCCGGGCCAAGCCATAGGACAAGAAGTCAGCATCAACTGAAAAGAAGAGTATTATCGAAAAACAGGCGTGATACCATGAAAAAAAAAGTATGTCGGACGTGCAAGATTTTTGTCGAGGAAGACCTATGCCCCATTTGCAAGAAATCATCATTTTCAACTAATTGGCAGGGTCTTGTCAGCATCACTGACGCGAACCGAAGTAAGATCGCCGAAAAGATGGGTATCGAGCACAACGGTGAATACTGTATCAAGGTCAGGTAATCATAGCACTGATATACGAAACATTCTCAGGTGAATAAAGTATGGAAACGAACATCATCTCACAACATAAGAACGAGGCGTTATCGCGCAACGAAGTAACAGCAACTGTCATTTTCGAAGGAGCAACCCCTTCACGAAAGGATATCCAGAAGGAAGTGGCCAAAAAGACCAAGGGCAAGGAGAACTTAACCATCATCAAGACCGTCGACACAGCATTCGGTGAAGCAAAGGCGAAAGTGACTGCTCATATTTATTCCGATGAAAAGGTCATGCTTAATAATGAACGAAAAAACCTTGTCGAGAAACACACAGGTCACGAACCGAAAAAGGATGACGAAAACAAGGAATAAGGTGAACTAACATGGCTGAAGAATCAAAACAATCATACAATGTTGCCCACATCTACGAGGCTGATGGCGATACGGTCAAGAGAAAGAACAAGATATGTCCTAAGTGCGGACCTGGAGTCTACATGGCAGAACATAAAGACAGGTCAAGTTGCGGAAGATGCAGTTATAGTGAGCGTAAATAATAATTCTTCTCGAAACGAGAATGCGTTTGCAACCCAAAAAAAAGCGAAGCTTCGCGTAAGAAGTGATAGGAAGCAACGCCCATTTTCTCTTTATCGGTTTTTATGAAAGGACAAGAGTGTCTCGTTTGAACCGATGACAAAACAACAGTGGATTCAAAAAAAGTTTGAATCGCCGCGATAGCATTGATAACGACACGTGGTCTGTTTTTTATTTCTTTTTTTATTGAAAACCGTCATCGCAATACATCATCTCAATGACAAGATACCACGTTTGTAGATTATAATCTGGACGTGTGAACCTTCAAGCGTTCTTGAGCTTTTCAGGATTCTGGTTTATAAGAAACCTCATCTTCTTGACAAAATCACGAGCTTCGTCGATATACTCATCGACATTCTTTCCGGATGTGTGAAGCAAATGTTGATGACCTATCTCTTTAGCTAAGTGGTAGAATGAACGCAATGTCTTAACATATCTTTTCTCAAGGAGTCTTTTGGAGACAAAATGCTCTTCAAGCAGATCAGCAACCTGATGAGGAGCGCCGGGAACAACGTCAACATGCATCAATGCAGCATGGGATGAGTCAATGACCGCCCAGTAGAGATCGACAACTGAACCAAGCAATTTCTTTTCAGCTTCCTTAATAGTTTTTGGAGCTCGTAAGTAATATGCCCATACCGCTTCTTTTGTAGGTCTGATCTTTCCCGAATCGAGAAGAGCTTGTGCAGGCGCGAAAAATCCTTCATCATACACACTTCTTCCTTCACGAAGAATGTTAGTGATGATAGGATCCGCTTTGTGAAGGTAATCCCAAAATTCGCTGATCTTCATCGTTGTTATATGGAACTTGTCAGAGACAGAAGAAGCGACATTCTCAATCATAACACGCAACGAAGCGACTACTTCCTTTGAATAGATGATTGTCATATCGTTAACGACAAGAAGCACGTCAATGTCAGAACCTTTTTGCGCTTTCCCTCTAGCAGCACTGCCGAAAAGGACGACCGATTTGAGAAGATCCCCCATTTCTTCTTTGAGCTTATCGGCAAATTGCCTTACAAGCGTGACATCTTGCTCGTGAAAGTGATAAGTCACGGGCCGTTTCTTATATTCGAATGATATCGATACCAAATTATTCGCTCACCCCTTTCTTCTTCATCTCATACAATCAATGTTTATAAATGTACCGACTCATTCAAGAGGCACTTCAGTCCATAATTGCCATTCATTTGACGGTGAATACCCTCCGACAATGTAATTGCTCGGTGCACGGTATCCAGCAGCTCCACCGATACCACCGTAGATGTTGCCAAAAGCATTAGCACCCCCGCCACCAAACGCATAACCAGTTCCTATACTTGCTCCGAATTCATTCCACAGAGAATATTGAATCTTGCCAGGATCCGTGCTTTCTTCTGCATGACCTTCTGATACGACAGGACCGTTGAAACCAGCTTTTTGCATTTCCTTGACGCCTTCAACTGTCGGAAAGACCCCTTCCCCCGGAGGGAGATGACGATGAGGGCCCGCGGCGCTATCGACAACCTGTATGCTACCAACTGTTCCTGATTCACCTAGTTTATACATTTGTTTCTTGAACCATTTGTTGAATCGTTTGAGACGTTGTGATTCGGATTCTTTCTCATTCTTTTTCGGAAAGTGATTATACCACATGGACAAGTGGCTTGTATCCATCATTCCAGCTATATGTTTCTTAGCCAGTTCTTTGATCCCATCAGGACCGTATTGTGAAAAAATCTTCGGGTCCTTCTTGAGCTTTTCGACCATCTTGTTACGTGATTTTTGTATCATCTCGATGAATTCATCAGGATGGCCACCATAATTATCAGGAAATCCCAATTCAGGACCTACTTGTATCGGCCGTTTGAGCTTTCCTTTATTTCTCATTGTCTCACGCATGGCTTCCATACCAAGCTCTGCATACGAATCAGTCGTCTTATCGAGGGCGAATTGCTCTACGGGCTTGACATCGTCTTTTACCGCCCACATATTACGCGCCATCGCATCAGCTTGTCCAGAACTCTCATGGGTATGTTGCATCCTTCGTTTTAGCTGATTAAGCTCTTCAGAAATGACCTCGCTTCGTTTCTTATAATCCGGCGTGATGAATTGCCCACCCCCTCCTGACATACTAGAAGGCTCCATAAGCCCCATCTGCCGTAATTCCTCTTCTGACTTTCCTTGCTCCATGTTTTCAGCGATCTTTTTCGCTTCAAGAAGCTTATCATAACGATTTTTTTCCATCTCATATTGTTGTGAGTGATAAATCGCCTGTCCTCGTTGTTGAGCGTACTGTCTTTCCACATTGTTGATACGAAACCACCATTCTTCGGGTGTTTTCCACCGACTCATATCATCACCGAATTCCCTGCGATTGAGATTAGGAACCCATTTTTTCTGAAAAGTCTTCCAATCAACCTTATCTGATTTGAATTCCTTGTTTTTCTCATCCCATTCGGGAACCCGCTCCATAAGATAGCGTGGATTATCAAGATCTGGTTTGAGAGGATTCCCTTCCGCATCCACCAGATTACCTTGTTTATCCTTCTTCCAGCGAGGAATCTCTATATAATTCAATCCTTCCTGACCGCCAATCGAGGCTGCTTGGATCGCTTGCAAACGACCTGTTTTTTCATTGACTAAATAACGGACATCATGAACATTCTCATCAAATCCTTCGAAACTCTCGAATTTCGCGTCAGGAGATCCCGTCCGGTTGAATTTCGCAGTGCTTATCGTTCGTGGGAATTCCTGGCTCCAGACATCGATTCCACCTCCCGCTTCTATTTCAGCCGAGAACCTGATGGCATCCCTGACGTTTTGGATATCCTTTCGACGCTTTTCTTCACTAAAAACATTCTGTCTCGTATCGAAACCACTTAAATTACTCATGTGACTAGGCGGTAGCTCCAACCCTTGCCAGTCGATCTCGCTTGCTTTGATCATCTCTTTGATGGCTTGTTTCTTCTCCTTTCCTATACCTGCGATTCCACCGCCAATTCCAGGCCCGTCAGGACTTGATTGCATTGCCATCTGGATTTGGCCCGTTCCCTGTCGTATCGAGCGGAGCATGTTGCCAATAATACTTTCTTGACCGCTTCGAGGGTCGGTCTCTCCGAATGTCGTACCTAATTGTCCTATTGGAACGATGGGATCAGATAGCTTCGGACCACCATCCTCCCCTTTTTTTGGGCCATCGAGAAATCGATTCTCCTCTTGAGGCGCTAAGTACTTGTCAAGCTCTTTGAAATAACTTCCACTCACCATCAACACCTCCGAAGATCATATAAACTACAAGTCGTGAAGATTTATAAATATTATGACTCCAAGACCCATCCTAAAAGAAACAGCAGTGTATACCACATAAAAAATAGAATATGATATTTCTACAAAAAAACGGAACAAAACCCACCATAGAAATGTAAAAGGAGAAAAAAAGCCTTCACTTTCCGTCTTATTCGGGTTTTGGGGGGTCGGAAGAGTACGAAAAAGTGAAGGCGAAGAAGACAGGGAACACGTAACATGTACGGTTTCCGTGACTGTCAAACCATCTTTTTGAAAAAAAGGGAAAAAATGAAATCCCTCGCTTACCGAAGCACTTCAATTCCAAGCTCGCTTGACAACTCCTGTTGTTTAGCTGCCGCTTGTTGTTTTTGCTGTTGCGGACCGATCACCCATGGTGATTTGACACCTGTGATGATAGTCATAACAGTTATTTTTCCTTTCATATCATCACTGACACGAGCTCCCCAGATGACATTAGCGGATTGATCCATTGATTCCGTGACAAGTTCGCCGACCCGGCTAATCTCATCAAGAGTCATATCATGACCTCCATGGACGTGGATGATAGCTCCTTGCGCCCCCTCATAACTTATATCAAGCAAGGGGTTGCTAAGCGCTCCTCGAACGGATTCCTCAACCTTGTTATTCGTGTCTGATGAGCCGACTCCTATCGAAGCGACTCCACCTTGCGACATGACCGCTTTGACATCCGCAAAATCAAGGTTGACAAGCGATGGTACCGCGATTGTTTCGACAATTCCTTTGATCATCGTCGAGATGAGCTCGTTAGCGACCGCGAATGCTTGATTGACAGGTAGATTTCCTGCAATCTGAACTAGACGGTTGTTATCGATGACGATAACCGTGTGCGTATTCTGCCTGAGTTGCTGGAGTCCGAATTCAGCCTTATCAACCCGTGCCCGTTCAATATCAAATGGCATCGTGACCGTCCCTATGACGATGGCACCCATTTCTTTTGCAACCTTTGCAATAACAGAAGCCGCTCCAGTACCAGTTCCTCCACCCATTCCTGCACAGACATAGACCATGTCCGCTCCTTTGAGCGATTCCTTGATTTCAGCCATAGCTTCCTCTGCAGAATCTTTTCCAGTTTGAGGATAACCTCCCGCACCCAGTCCACGAGTCTTTTCTTTCCCTATCAAGAATTTCCTGTCTGCTTCAACCATGTTCAAGTGTTGCATATCGGTGTTACACGCAATGATTTCCGCACCATCTATACCTTTCTTATACAACCAGTTCACCATGTTGTTTCCTGCGCCACCGACTCCGATGACCTTTATATTTGCTTGGCCGACTTGCATACCATCCATCTGTTGGTTTGCATCAGATTGTTTCGCTGAATCTACAATAAAATCCATTTTCTTTTCATTCCCCCACAAATTTTTCGTGTAGTTATTTGTCGCCTTATCCGTGCACAGAGATGTTATGGCATAACTTGCACACGATAACCCCTTAACGCAATTATCCTTAAGAGATCATACAAGACCCACATCGCACAACAAAAGGATGCCCGTTGCGCATCGAAGGTAGAAATTATACCTCCAATGCTAAGGAAAAACACCTCACATATCCACCTTACAGGGCACCACACACCTGTTTGTGCAAGTACTACACATTCTCAGATCCATAGTATTTAAAATTATTGATACTGAAAAATACATTTTAGAAATTATAATTGAGATTCGTCAAAAAGTATTTTCTTTTTACCCGGGTAGAGCCCCATTGAAGACATCTGGTTGTATTGTTCAGGCGTTAGAGTAAGAAGAATTATGTTAAATTGATATTTATCAGAAATATACACTGCATTTCGTTTTATAGATTCAATATCCATTCCAATACCAATTACCAAGACGTTAGCACGATTTTTTTCTTCCTTACCATGTAAAACAACCATCTGAAGACCATCGAAGGATTTTATAGAGTCCACAAAGTCAACGAGAGCTGATTTACGATCCTGTAATATATCAACCAAAAATCGAGAGGTTTCACTATTCAAAGAATATAGCTTTACTCGTTTGATCTGCTCCCTGATAATTATGTTAGCATCAACAAGTTGTTGCAAAACACGATATGTTGTCGCCGAAGGTACTTTCGTCAGCTTTGAAACCTCCCGAAGGTAGAATGAAGCATCATCGTTATTTATAAAAAACTTCAAAATTTTGAAGATAGAAGGGCTGATAAGCGATTCTAAAATAGATTTACGAACATCCATAGTCATCAGATGAAATGATAATCATTTATAAAAATTATCATTTTGGAAACAATGTTCCATAATAAAAACAATACTTCATATTTGATACATTGTTTCATATATGAAATAAAATGTTTTTTTGCGATAATGCTTGTGCTATATGAAATATGAAAAAATCATTATACGGAACAATGAGCTTGGAAACAAGAAAATAACAATACAGAGTCTTATGACTAAACAGAAACGTGAAAAGTCAAAGAAGAAAACGCATCTCGAATAAAAAAAAGCCGACGGAACGAGGTGCAAAGTACCGTCGGCAAAACACTTCAATCACGGAGTTGTTTGGATAGACGGGCTTGGGATGTGTAAAATTCACTCAATGAATCGATACGATCCTTGTAGGATTCCCATTGCATGAACGGTTGTTTTCGTTTAGCAAACATCAGCATCACCCCCTTCAGCAGCGATCATATTCAAATAATCCTTTATCATCGAGGACATTTCCTCTGAAGCTATTCCCGCATCGAGCACAAGCCGTGCCACCACATCAGGATACGGCTTTTGTATCAGTAATAATTCTTTTTTCATACCACTCACCTCAATCAATTCATGCAACTCTCATCGAACAAAGTTCTTTTTCATATTCGTCTGGAGATAGCCTTGCATCAATCCATACATCGGAAAATTGTAATCCGAAAGAATCTTCAAGCGATTCCTGCGTTATTTTTTTCATCTGATCAAAAAATAATCGTTCAACATATTTTTGATTCACATACATCACCTCGCACATTCATGCAAACTACATACCATATAGCTATCATTGATTTATAAGATTCTCAATGGGTTGTCCAGTGCGACCAGTCCCAGTAAAATGGCTGAAACGACGATTGTACTACAATAAAAAAGGCGAACACCATGTCCTGTGAACAGAACAGGATTGCAGTCAGAGAATGAGAACAACAGCTGTTTTCGATGTGAATTCATCGCGATCATTTTCAAGATAATACGACAAAAACAGATTAGAAAGTGTTCTGGTTTTGTAGCAGACCATCAAAACCACAAGCTTAAAAAAAGCAAGAACTCACTATTGTTTAGCATGAAGTATCTTGATATCGCAAATATTTTCGAAGCATTATCCGAAACGAGCTCTCGCCTCGATAAGACGGATATTCTCGCTGACTTTCTGATCACCATTCCTGAAACAGATTCTCATGAAGCGCTCTTATTACTTCAAGGGCGAGTTTTTCCCGAATGGGATACTCGACACATAGGGGTGGCGGGAAAACTCATCATCAAAGCCGTAGCTCAAGCTACAGGACGAGATGCAAGTGAGATCGAAACGGAATTTCATCGAAAAGGCGATCTTGGTATCGTTATAGAGCAGTTATTATCCACAAGACGGCAACAGACATTGTTCTCAAGACCGCTGACAGCAAAAGAAGTTCTTGACACCCTTCAAGAACTCGCTGGAGTGAGTGGTTCAAGCTCGCAAGGCCATAAGCTTGCCACACTCAACAGATTATTGACCAACGCGCAACCTATTGAAGCGAAGTTCATCGTCAGAACCGTCTTGGAAGATCTACGAGTGGGAGTCGCTCAAGGAACGCTACGGGATGCGATCGTCAAAGCATATTTTGAAGGTAAAAATAAAGAGAACGCTAAAGAGAAAGTCAAACGAGCTCTCGATCTGACCACTGACGTCGGGACAGTCGTCAAGCACATCAAAGAAGGAAAAAGACTTGAAGATATCTCCTTGACAGTAGGCATCCCTTGCAAGGTGATGCTTGCGCGTAAAGAGAAATCTTTCCATGATGCGTTTGTGCGCACAGGATTTCCTGTCCGTATCGAATACAAATATGATGGATTCAGACTTCAAATACATAAAGACAAAAACACCATTCGATTATTCACAAGACGCCTTGAGGAAGTGACAACCCAATTTCCTGATGTTGTCAGGGCGGTCAAGGACCACGTTTCATCACAATCATGCATCCTCGATGCTGAAGCTGTAGGATACGATCCACAACAGAGAAGGTATAAGCCATTTCAATATGTTTCACAGCGCATTAGGAGAAAATACGATATCGATAAGCTTGTTTCAGAGCTTCCTGTTGAAGTGAATGTTTTCGACATCCTTCACAGCGAAGGGAACGACCACATCGATGAGTCACTTGATAAACGGCTCAATATATTGAATCAGATAATCACACCCTATAATAGAGTACTTGTCCTTGCCAAGGGAGAGACAATAGATACGATCGAAGAAGCTGAATCGATATATCAGAAGTCCCTGTCAGCAGGTAATGAAGGTGTCATGATCAAGGATCTGGAAAAACCTTACGAACCAGGAGGACGGGTTTCTGCATGGATCAAGATGAAACCAGTCATGGAAGAGCTCGATCTTGTGATCATCAAGGCGAGATGGGGTGAAGGAAAGCGTAGCGAGTGGATGACAAGTTTCACATTGGCATGTCGGGACGGTGACGATTTCTTGCCTGTCGGAAAAGTGGGTACAGGCATGAAAGAAGAAGCGACGGGTCAAGGATTATCATTTCCTGAATTGACAGAAAAACTGAAGCCGATCGTGACAGCGACATCCGGCAAGGAGGTCGAGGTCAAACCCGAAGTGGTCGTTACAATCGCATATGAGGAAATCCAGAAAAGCACCGCATACCGTGCAGGTTACGCGCTCAGATTCCCAAGGACAATCGCGTATCGTCCAGACAGAAACGCTGAAGATATCGCAAGCAAGGATGAAATCATCGACTTT
>CAZRUJ010000012.1:24475-25352 GCA_964603345.1 uncultured Methanosarcinales archaeon
AAGAGCTTCGTTCGACTTCTGAACTCGCAGCATTACCTCGAAACAGCCCAATATATTGCCTAAGCGCGATACCTTCTTATGCTTCATCCCTTGATGACACCAAGAGGAAGAAGCTTTACGACCATTCTGGCGATATTCGCTTGATGGCTCACACGGACGACCTCATCGACATCCTTATACGCACCCGGCGCTTCATCTGCCACACCTTTGATGCTTCTCGCTTGCAGGTGTATATCTCGTCCAGCAAGCTCTTTTTGCAATTCGGTTCCGTCAAATGATTTTTTCGCTTCAAAACGGCTCATCATCCGACCGGCACCGTGAGCAGTGCTCCCTAAAGAAACATCCATCGCCTGATCGGTACCGACAAGCACATATGATGCCGTACCCATACTTCCCGGAATAAGGACAGGTTGCCCTATCCCCTTATATGCCTTAGGGAGCTGATCACTTGAAGGTCCAAACGCTCGTGTTGCTCCTTTACGATGCACCATGACTTCTTGTTTGATCCCGTCAAAAGTATGTTCTTCTTTCTTCGCAATGTTATGAGCCACATCATAGACAGTGTTGAAACTGATATCATCGAACAGTTTTTCAAACGATCGTTTTGCCAAGTGTGCGATCATGTGACGATTCGCCCATGCGAAGTTGGCTGCAGCGCACATCGCCCCATAATATCTTTTTGCGATATCGCTTGAGAGCGGTGCATAAATGAGATCCTTTTCAGGAAGCGATTCCATTATATCAGGAAGTTGTTCTTCCATCTCCCTAAGGTAATCCGAAGCTACTTGATGACCGAGCCCTCTCGATCCGCAGTGTATCATGAACACGATCTGGTCTGAAGCAAGATTGAATGAGGAGGCAGTCTTCTCGTCGAATA
>CAZRUJ010000013.1:0-11586 GCA_964603345.1 uncultured Methanosarcinales archaeon
CGCTGCTTTCATGGCTCTTGTCGCGACCTCTTTCTCCGCTGCGATAAGTAGGAAGTTGTCAGTTTCAGGATCAGCACCGAGTAGTTTGAAAATCTCTTGTTTTTCTTCTTGAGTTATCCCATACTCAGGTAATTCATCAGCATGAAATAATCCTTTGACCCCCATGACTTTTGCATGATCGGATAATTCAGAACCGTATCGTCGTCCCTGCTGGACTTCAAGTCCTGTGATTCCTTTATAACCTTCTAATTTCACGGCCAGTGCTGCGCCGTTTTTCTTCTTGAGAGCGCTTTGGAGGACTTTCGAAGAAGAGTTCTTCATCGCGTCACTGATATCCCTGATCGGATTGTCTGCATTCGCATTCCTGTTTTTCAATTCTTCAAAGATCACAAGCATATTATGCTGGCGTAACATCTCATTTCGTACCAGCGTAGGTATCATCTTAAGATCTTGCGCGCCCTTGATTTCCACGCGTACCCCCTTCTCGATGGAGATATTGACATCTTGTCGTATCGTTCCGAGTCCTCGTTTGAGAGTATCAAGGCTTCTCAGAATCATCCCAATGTGTTCTGCCACTTCCTTGACAGTATCGGGATGATGGATGTCAGGGGCTGTCGCTATCTCGATGAGTGGTATCCCAAGTCGGGAGAGATTGTATGTCTTTGACGTATCTGTCGTTGTGATTGCTTTCGCGGAATCCTCTTCCAGACAAATTGTTTCAACACCGACAACAGTGCCAAAACCAGCTTCACCGTGCCCCGAACGCTGCTCCAAGCTCCCTGCAACAGAACCCTGACTATTGCTCCCTGATTCATGTGCACTGTCATCAGAACCCTGTTCCCTGATCCTTGTCTGCAGTTTCCCATCTGTTGCTACCAATGCAGTCCGTTGGAATCCTGACGTGTTTGAGCCGTCAACGACTGTCTTTCTCATGAACCGGATTTGGTCAGTGATATTCATGGAAAACAGTTTTGATAAGGAGAGTGCCGCATTCACCGCCTCCTCGCTGACATCGTGCGGTGGTTCTTCATCAAGTTCGACAATACAGGTCGTGTCATCATATCCTTGATAGATAAAGCATTTTCTTTTTTTCACTTCAGCTGCTGCTGCTTTATCAACTTCACCTGACTCCCCAGAGCTCGCTCTCAAGAGCCGTTTCACTTCAAAATCTGGCTTGTCATCTCGTATTATAGTTGGACAGTTACAGAACAGTTTTCGTCCTTGAAGCTGCTGGTGTATCTCAAGGCCACACGTGAGCTTGAGTTCGTTAATATCATCTTCAGTGATTGTTGTCTTGAGTTGCGGAATCTTTGCTGTCATAGGATATCACTCTGCTTGATTATCTTGTATTCAGAAATGCTTTTTCAGGTATATCGACGAGTTCTCCAACCATGTTTTCCATGAAGAGCTCTTCTGCTTTCGTTTTGGTCGTGTTGCTTGCAAGCCATGCGATCTTGACATACGCTGTTTCAGGCGTCATCGTCGAGAGGTGCCCTTTAACGCCGGCATCTTTTAGCTCCCTCGCCGGACTGTATACGTTAAGATGCACCCGTCCATAGATCGTCTGAGTACTCATGACAACAGGCATTTTCTTTGCGAGTTCTGCAATTTTTTGCTTGTTTTTGGTATTGTCAGGCCCTATCCCTTCGGTTTTCGAAATCGGAAAATGTCCGAGTCCGGAACCGACAAGTACCAATGCATCATAATTTTTGTATGTGTTGAATTCCTCGGGATGCAAGTGCGGCCGCGAGTGTATCATCCCTATCCTGAGCTTGTGTTCACGTCCTGGTTTGCCGATAAAATCTATCTTGTCAGGGAGTGCTGGGATCCGTCTCTTCGGCAGTTCCCTAAAGAGTTCCACTACCCGCTTATCATAATCAACTCTCGCATATGCTATTGTGTTGATCGGCTTGAACGCATCCCTTCTTGAGCTGTGCATTTTTCGGATATTTGTTCCTGGTAGTATGAGACAATTATTATCTTCTGTTGATTCGTGCATACACACTCCAACACCTTGAAATTCTGTCGTTGCAAGGAATTGCGTTGCGCAGATGAGGTTCATCGCTGCGTCACTCGACCCCCGGTCACTCGATCGCTGCGACCCTACAACAAGTACTCCCACAGGCAGATCCTTGAGCATGAATGAGAGTGCAGCGCTCAAATAGTGAAGGAAATCCGTTCCAGACGTGACGATGAAACGTTTCTTTCCTTCTTTTGCCCTGTTATGGATTTCTGAAGCTATCGTGTTGAAGTGTGAGAAGTTGAAATCATCCGAATGCATATTTCCTATGAGCTTGCTATCGATTCGTGCGATATCTTGCAGCTCGGGGAAGAGTTCGAGGAGTTCTTCAGGGCTGAATCGCGCCACAACACCACCTGTCTTGTAATCGACTTTCGAAGCGATCGTTCCACCAGTATGCAATATAGAGATTTCCGGCAGGGTTTTGTCTTGTTCTTTCAAGCTCGCTTTCGGTATGTTTGAAGCTGATTTTTTCTCTATGAGTTTGGCTTCTTTGATGCGTTTCGGATCTATGCCTATGTTGTATCCTGAATCGAGCTTGAGAACGACAAAGTCACTTTCTGACGGGAGGAGTATCCCTTCGTAGCTGGTGTGTTGCGTTGTGACATGCACGAGAGAGTTTTCTTGAATATCTGGAATGGTTGCCATGATATAATCTTATAACAACTCATCCATTATAAAAGTATCGCGCCCCGAAAGTATCAGAGATTATTTCCTTTGTTTTCGTGAAGCGTTTTTATTTCGCGATTGTTTCTTTGCAGAACTCGTTTTTTTCGTCTTCGGCTTTTTCACTGCCTTTCTCGCTACTTTATTGGTATTTGCCTTCTTTGTCGCTTTTTTCGCTGATTTCTTTGACATTTTTTTTGCAGATCCCTTCGCTTTTTTCATAGCCTTTCTTCTTGAAGAGTTCTTATCTGCTCGTTTCTTTGAAAAAAATTCTTTTTTCGAATTCTCTTTTGCCCGGACACTTCTTGTTCTTGCCGTCACCTTAGCAATTTTAGGAGCTGTTTTTCCCTGATCACCGTGATGTCCACGTGTATGGTCATATCGTCGTTTCAGAAAGATAGCCGCACCTATACCAGCAAGAACACCGGATATTATCCCTGCCAACCTTAATCCTTTCTTGTTTTTTTTCGCATGATTTTTTACTTTCATAAGCATCAATACAGGAACTTTATATGTTTGACATTTATAATTGTTTTGCTTATGAAACTATATCCCAAAAAGAATATGGATATATAGTGAACACATGATGAGATTATATGTTTACTCAATTCATTGGACAAAAAAACGTCTCACAAGGAGTTTTTGGAGGACTGGAGAAAAGATAAAAATATGTAAATAAAGAAATATAACTATTTATGAGAGAACTGATTATGAAGCCTTAATTCACATCCCACTTAATTCCATCACTATCTTAGCAGCCAAAGATGAAGTCATCTCCTTGACATCTTTTTTTGGATTCACTTCTACAACATCAGCCATCTTCACACACCCTGTAGCCACTATCATCTGCACGAGGTGTATTGCTTCTCTCGAACTTAACCCCCCATGTTCGATATATCCCGTTCCTATCGCTTCCACCGGGTCGACGACGTCAATATCGAACGAAACATACGTGCTTCTGTCAACAAACATCTTGATCTCGTCGGCGATTGCTTCGATTCCGTTCTCAAATATTTCTTTGCACGTGAAATAGCGTATTCCCTTCGCGTCGAGATAATCTTTTTCTATCCGGTCCCAGTTGCGGATGCCGATGATCATGATATGTTCTGGCTTGACAATACTTTCATCAACGAGCACTCGAAGATAATCTTCTTGTGTTGGTGGTTTGAAATCATGAACCGTATCCGGATGCGCATCAAAGACAATGAGCTTAAAATCCGCAGTATTCTGTGCAAATCCTTTGATTGCTGGATAGCTGATCGAATGATCCCCTCCAAGGAGGATCGCCTTGTTTTCAACACCTGCAACATGTCGTTCTATCGCCTCGTGGCTTTCTGTGACATTGCTGTTATCTATATTGACTTGATCGTACTCAAAATGTGGTTTGTAACCGTTTTCTGTGGCGTAGAGTTCTTCGAGTCGTTTCCTGATAGCTTCCGGAGCGTTCCTTGCTCCTTGTCCATGTCCGAGTCCTGCCGCGTCAAACGGTATTGAGAGTATCTTAACCATCGTTATTCAACCACCTTCGTCTCGATCAATTCCAGATTGCAGAAATCCGTCGTGAAATTATACGCACCTGCGTTCAAAAACACTATTTCATCACCAATTTTTGGATTATCAAGAAATACTTTGTATCTGAAAAGATCCATTGAGCACGGTGTTTTTCCTTTGATCACATAGGGTTTTCCCTGTCCTTTCTCGAGCTCTCCTTCAATAAGTAGTTTCACCGGTACGATCAGTGCATCCATGTCGCTGTTATACACTGACGCGTTGAGAATGATATTGTTCTCATACATCGCGATGATTCTTGTGTGAAGCTTTCCTGCAGGTGCACATATATAGCGTCCCGGTTCTATCATGAGTTTGATGTTTTTTTCACCAAGCAATTCTTTGAATTCGCTGATCCGTCTAAATATTCCTTCAAAGGCTTTAATGTTCGTGTTCGCATAGAGTGCAGGTAGTCCTCCACCTATATTTATAATATCCAGTATCTCTAGAACATCTTCATCAAGATATTCATACAGATCTTCCTTCAAGTTCCATTCTGCGATATTCTGTGTCTTGCGATGAACGTGCACGCCGAGCGATCCTATCTTCTCATTCGCCCACAACTCTCGAACTTCCTCGTTGACCCGTTGTGATTCCATGCCAAAGACAAAGTATTTCTCTGTACGAAGCGTTCGTTCTTTGAGTTTCATCCTTAAAAACAACCGCTCGACATACACATCATGAGTCTCAAGATATGCTTTGAATTGTTTGAGATCATACTCGTTATCGATCGCAATGTTTCGTATCCCCTTATCAAATAATTTGTCAAGTGAAGATTCATCAAGTCCTTGCGCGAGAAAGAGAATGCGTGAAGTATCCTTTACGTTCTTGAGTTCGTTTGTCAAGTGGATGCTGAAAAAACAGTTTGTGTTCTTTTCAAGTATCGGTGTGACTGAGGGGTTTGTTTTCGAGCTATAGGAGAGCATATCGCTTATCTTCTCGACGTGCTTGTATTGGTCGAGAATGAGGCTTTTTGAGAGTGTGAAATACGCTTGTTCCATGTTCACTCACCGTTGATTGTTTGCTGCTGCTTGATAATACCATCTTCTGAAAGTTCTTCAAGAGCTCGGATCATCGCGATGGGAAATGTGATTGTCACATCCCCTATGACTGTTGCCACATCGCTTTCGTCCTTGACTTTACCCCATGATTTCGCTTCGTTGGTTGTCGCTCCGCTCATCGATCCGCTTGTTCGCTGTGCTGTTGTCATGTAGACTGCATAGCTCGCTCCTCCGTTGAGCAATGTCGATTGGATCGCATGATGCTTTGAGATGCTGCCTCCAAGCGCGATGACTGCTTTTTGCTCATCGTGTGTTGATGTAAAAAGTATGTTTCCGAAATCCTTGACCACATCAACGACAAAATCTTCATGATCCTGTTGGAAAAGATATAAATGGAATCCTATGCCGCCGTCTGTGATCGCCGGGCAGAAAATAGGAATATCGTGCTTTGCTGCTTGATAGAGTATGGAATTCTCATCGTCAAGTTGCAAGCCTATCTCCTTAAGCAATTCTGAGACCGTCCATCGCTTCTGCTTATCATAGATTGTTTTTAGCATCGGTTTGATCGTATCTTCAAATCGCATATAGCTTTCATTCTCGACCAGGATGTTTCCCACCCTGTTGATACCTTGCTCATGGAGTTCAACATCATCTTGCGTGAACGTTCCTATCTTGAATTTGTCACCTTTCGCTTTCATAATATCTTCTTCGATACCGCCAGCTGTCGTGACAAGCACATCCGCCATGCCGATCTTGACAAGTTGCGCGAAAAAACCCCTGAGACCGCTAGTTACCATGTTCGAGGTAAAAGTGAGATATATCTTAGCGTTCGTTTTTTTCATCTTGACAAAGACGTCGCTTGCTTTCTTGAGTTCTACGGATTGGAATCCAATAGTGTTGTAATTATCGACGAGTTCCTTGACTGTCATACCTTGTTTCCAGTTGAAATCCTTTACATATGCCATTGTGATTACCTTTTTATCATTATATGAAATTATTATACAAACAAACAAATTAAAAAATAAATGCGTATGTGAACAAACGCAATACTGATATATCTACTATTGATGAGAAGGAGAATGAAAGTTTAACTTCTTCCTTTGACGGAATTGAAAGTAGTCATATAAGAAGAGAGAATTGAACGGGATTTATAAATATTGGTCTTTGCATTTATATATAGTTTGCAGACCATACATTACTTCATTTCCTACAACAACAATACAATTCACCATCTTTAGAGAATATTTTAGAGGAATATTTGTTATTTATGGTTTCGACAAAAGACCGCAAATCAGATATTGCTGAAAACTCAGTATTAAAAACAAAAAAACCACCTTCGTTTAAGTGATTATAAGCATTATCAATAGCAGGAATCGGATTTTTAATGTATGGAAACACCCACGCTGCAGTAATGAGATCAACCTTTTCAGGCAAAACCACATCAGCAATATCATCTGTAAACGAAACGGGAGCATAATAAGAAGCAAATAATTCTCCAAGAACTTTACGATCAGATTCATATGAGGCTAATTTTCTTGAAGACCAAGGAAAAAGATTTTTATTCAGATCATATACTATTTTCTCTTCAGGATCAATTTCAAGCATATCCACGGCATAAGTCCGAAAAGGACGCGAATCAAGATTATATTTAGCTTCACGAAGAGCAATTTGATTTCCAGATCCAAAATCCGCCCATGAAAATTCAGTAGTCGTCTTTTCATCAAGAAAATCAACGAGAGGAAGATCAAAAAAAAGAGAAAATTCTAATACCCTCTGATATGCTGTTAAGACTTTACTTCTATTCTTAGAGGATTGTATTGTTTTCATTGCAGAAACGACATTTGAATCTAAGACCATAATAAACTAAGGGAAAAAAATAAAGTATATATAAATTTTTCTCTTTTTTACCACTCTTTAATAATTACTTTTATGTTTTTGTAATATTATAGCTGAAGCAATATAATAATATCTAAAAATAATGTAAAAAAACTAAAAAACTCTTATATTCCCCGAAATAAGATATAAATTATATACAAAATAAGATATTAGTAAAAAAAACAAAAACAACTCATGGTTAGATAGAGATAAAGACTTAAACAAATAAAATCAAAAGTAACATTGAACAATAAGAATAAGTAAAAAGAAAAAAATTAACCATAATAACTTGGTTTCTGCAATTTCATCTGCTTTCCTTTCGCACTTGAGAACTGATCCTTGAGTTCTTCATATGCATCCTGTATTTCTTTTGTCGCGCTTGGCTTGACCTTCACAAGTGCCTTCTCGAAAGAATCTCTCGAGATTGTTTTTGCAGACATATCTTTTCTCATCTCGAACATTGCAGCTTCACGGCAGATAGCCTCGATATCCGCTCCGACGTATCCTTCTGTCTTATCGACAAGTTCTTTGATCTTAACATCATCTGCCAATTGCATGCCATCAAGATGCACCTTGAAAACTGATTCCCTTGCCTTCGCATCAGGCACTCCCGCAAGAATTATCCTGTCGAATCGTCCTGGGCGAAGTAGCGCGGTATCCATGACATCAGGCCTGTTTGTCGCTGCGATGACAACGACATCGTTGAGCTCCTGCAGACCATCGAGTTCAGTAAGCAGTTGATTGACTGCATTCATACCGCTATCGTTCGATGCATTCTGTTCTGCACTCCGGTTAGCGGTGATCGCATCAATCTCATCGATAAATATCACGGAAGGTGAGACTTGACGTGCCTTCTCGAAGAGTTTCTTGACAAGTTGAGGAGTCTCATTTACCCATTTGGAAAGGAGTTCCGGTCCTTTGACAGCGATGAAATTTGCTTCGCTCTCTTTTGCCACTGCCTTTGCAAGCATGGTCTTTCCCGTTCCTGGAGGCCCATATAGCAACACTCCTTTCGGTGGCTTCACCCCTAATTTCTTGAATTGCTCTTTATGCTTGAGGGGCCACTCGACTGCTTCAATGAGTTCCTGTTTGACAACCTCAAGTCCTCCTATATCATCGTATTTGACATTCGGTGTCTGGACAAGCACTTCTCTCATCGCGCTTGGCCTGACTGACTTGAGCGCTTCATAAAAATCTGCTTTTTTTATTTCCACTTTGTCAAGCACGTCTTGAGGTATCGACTCTTCCTCGCTGAGTTTGAGGTCAGGCAGAAGCCTTCGAAGCACCACCATCGCAGCTTCTTTAGAGAGTGCTGCCAAGTCCGCTCCTACAAAACCGTGTGTGATACGCGACAAGGCTTCCAGATCGACATCCTCTGCAAGTGGCATATTCCTCGTGTGGATTTTCAGGACGTTGTGTCGTCCTTCTATTGATGGAACCCCTATCTCGATCTCTCTATCGAACCGACCCGGTCGCCGGAGCGCTTGATCGATGGAATTGACTATGTTAGTAGCTGCCATGACAACAACTTTCCCTCTTGTATTGAGACCATCCATAATAGCGAGGAGTTGCGCAACCACTCGTCGCTCCACTTCTCCTTTCGACTCTTCCCTTTTCGGTGCGATCGCATCGATCTCGTCGATGAAGATGATTGACGGCGCGTTCTCTTCCGCTTCCTCAAAGATCTTTCTCAGATTCTCCTCTGATTGACCGTAGAACTTACTCATTATCTCCGGTCCGTTGATGACATAGAAGTTGCTGTTCGTCTCGTTTGCCACTGCTTTTGCAAGCAGCGTCTTACCGGTTCCGGGCGGGCCATGCATAAGCACTCCTTTCGGTGGTTCGATTCCGAGTCTTTCGAAAAGCTCAGGATGTTTAAGAGGGAGTTCGACCATCTCACGGACTTTTTTCACTTCCTCACCAAGTCCTCCTATATCTTCATAAGATACTTCGGGAACATCGGGTTCTTCCTTAAGTTCCACAGCTTCGCTCAAGCATTCGACTTCAGTATCCTCACCGACAACAACAGGAACTTTTCTCGGTTCTGTTTCCACTGTTATGAATTTGATATCGCCAAGTCCGAATCGAGAGAAGTTTCCTCCTAAAGAGATAAGATCCCCTTTACTGAGAGCTCTTGACTGGAGTGCTCTGTTGAAGAATACTGGATTATCAACCTTTATCTTGATCCCTTCTCGTGCCGGTGCGATGGTGACCTTGTTTGCAGGTTTGATTTCTGCTTTTTCGACAACAATATATTCTCCGATGCTTGTCTTCGCATTCCTCCTGACAAGGCCATCCATACGAACGATGTTCAATCCGATATCTCCAGGTAGCGACCTATCCACGAGCGCCACTGTTGAACGTTCTCCGGTGAGCAGGACGTAATCCCCAGGCTTGGCATCTATTTTTCTCATGTATGAACTGTCAAGGCGTACGATTCCTTTATTAACATCTTCCTGTATCGCTTCAACGACCTTCAAATGGATTTTCTGATTTTCTGTCATGTTGAGTGTCCCCTCCGTTCGGGTTATACATATTTGGCTGCCCTATGTTATGGGTTTCTCATTCTTATAACTTACGAAAGTTTACTGCTTGCTTCCGACATACTGATGGAAGTCAAATCGAGTGAGAATCCACTATAAAATAATGATGTGTGAAAATAGGAAAAAAAATCAAACACAGCGATATCACTTTTTCGCGTTCTTGCTACTACCTCTTTTCTGAGCTTTGGGATGTGTTGCTTGATCCGGTTGTTGCTCCTTGATTTTAGGCAGTTGTATCGGCGCGGGAAGATTTATTTCTTTACTGAGAATGAGCGCTTCGACATTGCAATGATGAAGTATCTTGTTAAACACAGACAATGCAAGTTCCTTTGGCAAGGATTTCTTTTCAGACCATATCTGTTCAATATCCTTTGAAAGCTTCTCATCAGCAAGATAAAGCAACTCCCCTTCAAGATCGATTGTTCCTACAGACGGTTGATAATCAGCTTTGAATGCGAACTGTATCGAGAATGCTCGTTGCTTGCTTCCTTTGATAACAGACGATTCTTTGACATCCTTGATGTTAAGTCCTGATTTGACATTAACTCGCTTTGTCGGTTTGTTTTTCTTTTCGACGTGTATTTTCGTGAATCCAAAATTCAATATTGCCATTTTGTAGTTTCTCCTCCATAATATATAAACAACTATATAGCCCGGATTAAGATTGAAAAAAACCATCCGAAGCAATCATTCTTTCAATCGCTCAAGAAGGCATACCCCTCTTCAATCATAGTGCCACCATAACAAAGACCAGCTAATCACTAGCCTATAGTGCCACAAGAGAGAAATAGTATTTAAAGGTTATTGTTCCGCGGCCTTTACAAGCGCTTGCGACCGTATCCGATCATATTCCCTACCGACATCAATCACTATGTTCGGATCTTCGATGACAAGCAAATTCTCATCGTTGCGTTCCCTCGCATTCTTTGTCGGATTGTACGAACCTATAATGAGTACCTTTGAATCAACGATTATCAATTTCTGATGCATGAAGCCCGGATTGCCATCCTTTATCACGTCAGCACCTGCCTCTCTCAACCGCGTATACTCGCTGTGCGTTCCTGTTCCTGTCGCTTCAAATACTCCTTGTATATCCACATCATCTGTCTTGTCGGCAAGCAACTTCCCGAGAGGGTCGCTTGTGAACATGAAAGAGAGTATCTTGATGCTTGCATTCGCTTTTTCGAGATAGTCTGCGACCAAATCTTCTGTCTGTTGTTGTGGTG
Source organism: uncultured Methanosarcinales archaeon (assembly GCA_964603345.1). Taxonomy (GTDB): domain Archaea; phylum Nanobdellota; class Nanobdellia; order Woesearchaeales; family SKGA01; genus SKGA01. The sequence continues at coordinate 10,880 of CAZRUJ010000013.1, forward strand.
AAAACGAGAGCCGTACAGTAACATTCGATAGGGTGATCGTATATGGCGTTGTGGGATGAAGGATTTTCTGTTTCGTGTTGTTCGTTCTCGAAAGCAGCCGTTCATATTCTTTTTCATATAAACCTGCTATGACCGATGATCTGACAAGCAAGACGCTATTATCATTGACATAGCTTCCTCGATATGTGGGATTCCACGTTCCTGTCAGGACTGTTTTATTGTTGAAAATGCAAAATTTGTGATGCATCAGACTTTTACTTGGTACGGGTGTGATTGTTTCGGTTGATAGAGAATCAGAATCACCATGATCATATTTCAGGATGTTTGCATGATCAGGGATCCGTATGAGTTCTGTATCCAATTCGTAGAAGGCGCATTCGGCCGTTTTGGATTCTTCAAGCAGTGTTGTGAGCAACGTAGGGCAGTCGTGCTGATGACAGCTGAAATAATCTATTGTTCCGGTATCCGTGAATTCTGTCTGTTGTGTGAATTGCTCGAACGTAGGCGTAGTTATTATCAATAACACATAACACCCTATCAATAGTGGGTAGACTATCATGCGTATATAACGAGATTTCATGATCGTCCGGGATAATGGTCAGAAGTAGTTTTTAATTTCTTGTTCTCCCATTCCGGAACATTTTCGATGGGGGATAGCCGTTGTTGTATCGCTTCAAGGCTTTTGAGGATGCTGGATTTGGTTTGCG
>CAZRUJ010000013.1:11596-23438 GCA_964603345.1 uncultured Methanosarcinales archaeon
GTCTTTGTTTGAAGAGGTTCGGTAATCCCATATATAATAGCTAATTGCTTGCATTCCTTGTTACTGCAGTATTTGAGTGGATTGGGCACATCCTCACAGAAAGTATCGACGCTTTTGCATTCGAGAAAGTAATCCAACCCTTCTCCAGCACATTCCTCAAGTGGTTTCGCTTGCAATGGCGATGCGGTTTCAGCCCGAGGATCGTCCGGTTCCACAATAGTGATCCTATCCCCATACAATTCAGCAAGCAATCGCTTGAGCAGTTGTTGATGACCTGAAAGACCTCGTTGTATCACATAAAGAGTGTTCTCTTGTATCAGGCGTTGCTGTCGAAGACGTTTCCGGATTCGTTTCTCAATCATTTTCTTGAATTCTGCCGGAGTATATGTCCCTCCAGTAATATCAGAATACATCTTTCCATTCATCAAGATAGGTAACCAACATATATTTTTATGAGTATCGACCAAACAGAACCACTATATAATGGATACAGTAAAGAAATATTTATATAGTAGTTCGTCACTTCTTTAGAGTAGTGGGGAGACACTCAGAGTTTAACACAATCAAAATCACGAGCACTCACCTCTTTTTCCCGGGAGGACCGCGCTTTACGCGTGGTCTTCTCAGGGTTTTAAAAAAAGAATTCTTGACTTTTTTTCTGAATGTGAGCAATATGCTTCAAACCATTTAATATCTGAAGTAAAAAACTCGTAATTCCGCATAATATCTTCATTTGACGATCTTGTGTTTTTTTCTTCGTTTTCGCTTTGAAGAGCGTTTTGAACGCTTGTATCGTCGCAGTAATAGAAAGATCAACAACATGCTAAAGACAGCCGTCACGAAACCGCCGATAAAAGCATATAAATTATCATAATCAATGTCCACGAACCACGAATCATCTTGTTCAGGAAAATATCTTGCAAGATCGCTCAGTTGCAGACCATACTCTCCAAACAACAGCGACGTGAAAGGATCTTCACTGACAAATTCTCTTGAATATTCCATGTAGCTATATCCTAGTATAGGAAACCGTCCTTTGCCTTGCTGCTCGGCTATGAGTTGTTTTGTGCGTTGTGTTTTTGCATTGAGGAGTTCATTTTCACGGCCATTTTCAAGAGTCATCGACGATAAGAAGAGATCCGCTTGCGCTTTCGCTTTTGATGCTTTGAACAAGGAAAGGGCATGATAATCGTCATCAAGATATTCCTTTGATTGCTCAAGTTCCAATCGTATGTCGCTCAAGGCAGTCGAAGGAAGATATGTGCTAAGCAGATTCAATCTTGTCTGGACGTTGCGCAACTCATTTGTCGCTGCTACGTGAAGTTTAGGAGTGTTTATCTCGAGTTTCTGACCATCCATCCCGAAAAAGTTGTTCCACGATATCGCGCTATGATATCTTTCTGTCGCATATGCTAATAATTTCGACGAAACATTTGAAGTGTTGATTTCAGATAAATAGTTCGAGGATTCAAGAAGACGCTCTTTGACAATGACATACGTTTCAAGATCGGAGAATGTCCACAGCCGTTTCTTATCGACACTCTGTTCGAAGCGTTCTATATCCTCTTCAATCTTCTCGAACGTCTGATTGAGCTCAGAAGACGTTTTATTAGAAAATAATAATTCCTGCAGACGAAGATTTGCCGTGTAGCAATATGATGCTTGGGAATAAAAGCGCTTGTTCTCCGATGCATTCTTTGATCTCTCACGGAAATCAAGAGCAGAAGTATACTGAGATACATTATGCATATCAAGTGTTGTTCTGTTAAGAAGCATTCTCGTCCTTGAACAGAGTTCTCGAGCAGTAATATTCATGCGTGCAGTGTATTGATCAGGAGGTTCTATTTCAGGTACAGCAGGTTGTTCGAATATCGAATCTGAAGCGTGCTCCATCGCTTCAAAGACAGTAGAGACATAAACGACATCAATTGTCATATTATCCAGTCGTTCCTTGAGCGACAGTATCTTTCTGGTCGTATTTGTCGTGTTGATCGAACTCGTATTTCCAACAGATGAGTCAGTGGCACCTCGCGAATCAGAAGGGGTTGTGTTCGTGGCAGTATCATCAGAGGTCACCGACTTATTAGTCCGGTTCGTAGGGGTATCAGTCACATTTGTCGTACGGGTCGTATTCGAAGTAGTTTCTCCTATCATGGATCCAGTTGAGCCATTTTTCATACCTTTGGATAGCGAGGGTATGTAGACTGTCGAGAAACCATTGCGTTGTGCAGCTTCCACTTTCTCTTCGATTCCTGAAACAGGAATCACAATTCCCCCCGATGTTATCGCTCCGGTCATGGCGATATCATCAGGTAATGGAATATCTTCAAGGATAGAAAACGTGAGGAGCGCTGTCGCCGCGCCAGCGCTCGGACCTCCAATAAGCGATGAACCTGTTTCAATTGTATAGAAAAAATCATATCGCGAGCAGGATACTGAGGAGAGGTCACAAGCGACTTCATTTGCTATTCTTGTCGATGTTTGCGTATCCACTTGCGATGTCGGAAATGATTGTATATAGACAAGACCGCTTCCTTGTCTCACCTCAATAGTCATCGATGCAATTTCACCTTCAAGAGAGCCGTTATCGAGTTGCTTGACAGAAAGAAGCGAAATCTCTTCTTTTACAGGAGTATCAAGTGCTACTGTCGTCGATACTAACAAGAAAAGGAATGCCAATAAAAAACTTATCTGCAGGAATATCTGATATTTCATAGTATCTGCAGAAGAGATAATATCATCATATAAAAAATATACCCTGTCTAAAATAGAACATAACTATATACCGCATAAGAGATCAGATGAGAATAGATCTTAACAATCAGGAGAAAACATCTTAAACAATATATCTTCAAAAAAAAGGAAAATACCTTGTTTCGTGCTGGCAAGCACTGGAAATCATTCTGAACAAGACAAACCATAATCAGTGTTTATTCCTTCCTCTGGCTTCTACTTCTTTCAATCGTTCGAGAACCGATCCATGACACGCATAATCGCGATATCCTTCAAGAAAGGCATTAAAGAAAGAAACAGTATGCTTGTGATGAGTACTTTCGAATGCTTGCTTGAGAAGATGTATATCAACTGCCTTATCTTCTATTTTTTTGGAAAAAAATGACAATCCGAAATCTATCAAGACGATACGATTATCATCTGTATGGAGAACATTTGACGTTGTCAGATCCCCATGAATGATATCTTGTTCGTGTAATCTGGCAACATACGTTCCTAAAGTCCTGACAAGCCCGACATATTCAGGATGTCCAATCAGAACATCCCGTAAGCGCTTCCCGTCGATGAATTCCATAAGCAGAGTGGTTGTATCATCGCTTTCGAATGTTAAAGGGACATCTATCCCTAAAACCTTCGCTTTTTCAAGGACTTTTCGCTCTCGCTTCGTTCGCGCTTTTCGAAGTTTCGTGTCAATAACTTCATGCCGATAGCTTTTTGTCGTCCGAATTTTTTTGACGATATTATTATCAATCACTATCGTCGCTTCAGCTCCACGGAATAATTCATTCGCCATGAGAGAAGCAAAACAAAGGATCGTTTAAAAAAATATCTGCAAAATCCACCCAACAAGTTAAGATACTGCAGATGGAAAGAAATAGCTCAACGAAAACACCAACCACGCACAAGCATGTGATTGCTCCTTTTTGACAAAGAAATTATTCGCCTTCGTTAAGCAGTTCATCCATTTCAAATTTTGACAATTTTCCTTTATTGAGAAGACTCATGACCGGCTTCTTATCGCGCGCTCCAACGACAGAATCCATTTGGTACTCCTGATTTTCATGAGACCGCGAACCGTGCTGTTCTTGCGCTTGCGCTCGGTTGAACGCTTCTTCATATACTTCTTCGCTCACAGCGTCAAAGTCATCCTCGAAACCTTCTCCGAACTCTTCGAACAGATCAGGATCATAAGCATCTTCCAATTCTTCTTCATAATCCATGTGAAAACACACCTCCAATGGTTGTTACTATATAGTAACAAAACATATATTTAAATGTTTCGAATATTGGCTATTGTTGAATAAAGTGTATTTGTATGTGTGGAAGACGCGTTATATGTTCTACAATATAAATGTTGTCCTTCATATCTTATCATACTTCTGGATGAAGGTACTTTATAAATAAAAAACAACACTCGAAAATTATTTTCCAGAATAAGGGAGGCGAGTATATCGCTTACAATTAAAACAATATATTACTTGACATCCGTTTCGCAATCTGAACCTGCAATTCTTCCCAGGAGCGAAAACAGTCTTGCAATGCTTGCAATACGAGTGTTTGATAACTCTAGGAAGCCGAAGACGGAATTTCATCGCGATACGACGTATGATATCAGAATATCGCTGTGCCAGATGAGTTTGCGAATACAAACGCCTATTCTGTTCAGCATACAACTCTTCGATATGTGAAAGCGCATTATCATACTGTTTTTGTCTGATGTTGAATCGACGCCCGATGGATCGTTTTGTCATGATATGGCATAAGAAATACATAAAAGTATAAAAAAGTTGGTTGTTTTTCAATCACCATGGACTCAGAACTTCATACATTCATTGATCGATTCACGAAAAGAGATGTGTTCCTTGAAACACGCATAACGCGGTCGAAAGGATCTTTTTTCTACGTTCCCGAGCGTATCGAGAATCTCGTGTCTTCTGCTAAAGAGACCCCTTCAACGACAGGATTGTATTTAGGGACTGTCCGTGATGGCACATTTCATGCATCACTCTCTCTTCTTGAGATATTGAAAGCGCACACGAAACGATATATCACTCTCAACAAGAAAGCATCATGGTTGTTCGTATGTGGAAGGGATGTGTTCTTCGAGAACGTAATATCGGCAATCCCTAAAGATAAGGGTTTATTTCTCGTCTGTGATGATAAGCATGAGGTGATCGGTCTAGGAAAGCAAGATCGACAAAAGGGGAAGCGACTAGTGCAAAACATCACCGATATCGGTAAACGACTTCGTCAAGAGCAAGGGAAAATCCGGTAAACTAATTTATTTCCGGAGTACTTCAAGAGCAGGTAGCTTGTTTCCTGCAAGCAATTCCAAGCTCGCACCACCTCCTGTTGAGATATGATCCATATCTTGTTTGTATCTTGTCCTTCGAAGTGCTGCAGCAGTATCTCCTCCACATATTATTGTAGTGGCATCTTCTTCGGAGAGTGTTTTTGCTATTTCACGAGTTCCTTTATCAAAAGGAGGAACCTCGAATAATCCGAGTGGCCCGTTCCAGACAACAGTTCTTGCATTCCTGATGACTTCAGAAAACAATCGCACTGATCCAGGCCCTATATCGAAAGCCGCTTGTCGTGGCGGAATGTTGTTGATAGGAACTGTGGTTATGAATCCTTCCTTTTGAGCGAGTGTCATTGATTTGAATCGTTTGAGATTGCTTTTTGCAGTCACCTTCACATCAACAGGGAACACGATTTTTTCAGCATACGTGTCAAGCAGATGCCTCGCTGTTTCTATCATATCCTCTTCGACAAGGGACCGTCCTACATTCAATCCTCCCGCCTTAAGAAATGTGAACAACACACCCCCTCCAATGATGAGCTTATCGACTTTCAAGAGCAATATCTTAAATACAGGGAGTTTATCAGCGATTTTCGCTGCTCCGAAAATAGCCACCTGGGGTCGTTCATGCTCAAGATGCACTTCCTCTATTTCGTGCTCTATGAGATATCCCGCTCCAGAAGGTAACAGTTGCGGTAGCTTGTAAACAGATGCATCCTTACGATGAGCCGTTCCGAATGCGTCATTGATATATACATCAGCATGTCTTGCAAGCGCTCTTGCAAACTTCATGCTTCCTTGCTTCTCACCGGCATCAAATCTGAGATTTTCAAGCAAGACAACGCTCTTGTCTTCAGGAACTTTTGATAGTATGTGTTCATGCAGATACACTGGTTGTTTGAGATACTGACTGAGTCGTCGTGCCACGGGTTCAAGCGATAACTCCGGATCGTCCCGTCCGCCCGGCCGTCCGAGATGTGTTGCTATGATAAGTTGTTTCGGTTTTCTTCCAAGAATATATTCTATGGTTTTAAGCTCATTTCGTATCCTGAGATCGCTTGTGATTTTCCGGTCGGCATCAAGAGGTACATTGAAATCCACACGCAGGAATACTCGTTTATTCTTGATCGGAAGTTGTTGCATTCGTTTTAATTTCATCGTTCACACTCATTTGTTTGCTTTTACCTTTTGCGCATACTCGCGAACACGCTCATCTACATCAACCGGCATTTTCGCCGCCAGTTCGTAATAGACTTTCCGTGATGTTGATCCCCACGAATAATCACCTTGTTCTTCTTCAACCTTATTTACCTTGAAAAAACCCAGTTCTTCTCCTTTGGAAAGTTGGTAGTAGACATTTCGCCTGGAGGTTTTCGCGAACAATTCCACAAAGTGCTTGTGCGCGTCATAGGCTGTGAGCGGTCCGAGAAAGTAGAGCAGTTGTTTCAATCGTTCTCGCACCAGACTGTATGAAGGTCGTCCTCTTGGCATGATGTCAAGTGCAAGAAGTATTGTCACATAAAAATCTTTGGTATGTGGAATCAGGGAGTTTTACTCCACGAATCTAAACCGAGGGATCTGTTCTCCCTCGACTTCCACCATCTCGTTGAACATCGAAAGCGGTCTGACCCATATTGAACCCTTACCGAATGTCCGGCACTGATAGAGCGCTTCATAGACAATCATCTCTTCTAGCGTTTCACTATGATGAGCCATATAGAGGACTTTGAGCGCTCCTCCTTTGAAATACTTGTAGATGCCTGCTTCGATTTGAGCCATAATAATAATAATAATATCTGAATGAATCAGAGATATAAAGTTATTATTGGAAAAGATCAGAAAAACACATGCGGAATCACGAAGGCGATAAGACATCCCGCACCTGTCGTTATCATCCCTGCGATAATGTAGTGTTTTGCAGCGATGGTACGCTTCTTGAGCGTGTTTACTATAGCGATCACACTATTGACCATAAATACGAGAATTGAGAAATAGAGCGTGAGCAGTGAAAATAGCAATCCATGGAATGTGCCAAGAGCTAATGAGAGATCGAGAATCATCACTCCGATACAATATATGAAAAGGATGATCAGCTCTATCAGGAGTAATCGTCTGAGCATGGGTTTCATGATATTTGAAAGTGAGAGGGCATTAAAAAAACTATGCGATACATGGGCTTGGCCGGAAAGGAATATGTTTGTAGATTGAACAAAAAAAATCAGATTGATGTTTACTCTCTACGTGGAAAAAAACCCCTCGACAAGAGGACTTTGAAGAGGTCAGGGGTGCTATAACAACCTGCAAACTATCGCCACGAGTCATTCCGGACAGGGCCTATTGAATAAAAACGAGAACAGAAGCATCAATGAAAAATCATCATCTTTTCTTTCGAGAGGAAGACAAGCGAGACTTCTTGCGAGCAGACCGTTTAGAAGCAGTCTTTCTCGAGGACTTTTTAGAACTTCGAGAAGAGGATTTCTTGGAAGAAACCTTCTTTTTAGCAGAAGCGGTCTTGCGAGAAGATGAAAAAGAAGAATTGCGAGACTTCTTACTAGCAGACCGTTTAGAAGCAGTCTTTCTCGAGGACTTTTTAGAACTTCGAGAAGAGGATTTCTTGGAAGAAACCTTCTTTTTAGCAGAAGCGGTCTTGCGAGAAGATGAAAAAGAAGAATTGCGAGACTTCTTACTAGCAGACCGTTTGGAAGCAGTCTTTGTTGAAGGTCGACGAGATGTTTTTACAGTAGAAGATTTTTTTGATTGACGATTGTTGGAAGCGGACGGGGAATTTGAAACCATCATTTTATCGGATGAATGTTGCGTCTTTAGAGTTCTACGGGAATCATCTGAGAAGTGATCCTCGACCACCGTCTTTATCGAATCCTTTATCTTTTTATCGAGCTTCCTGTTCTTTTCTTCAAGAGCATTAACTGATTTCTTTATGAAAGGATTATAATGTTCGCTTATCAATTCATAAATCAAAGAGAAATGTTTTATGGATGATTTAAGGTCATCAACCTGTTTCTGGACTGCAGAAATATCGTTCTTTGACATGTTCTCTTCAAAAGATTGTATTTTTTCTTCCATTTGATGGATACGTTGTTCAAAATCATCCAATCTCGAATTACTCTGCTTATTGATTGCATTAAGTTTCTCGATCACCTGAGTAAAAAGATGCTCTTCGCGTGCAGAAAGCTTGATAGAATCATCTCCATCTTGAGAAGCGGAATCATTCGAATCAGTATTATCCCCTGACTCAGAATTTTTTCCATGTAAAAATTTATCTATAATACTCAAGCAAACACCCCTTTATTCAGTCGGAAGAAATGACGTTAAATGAAACGACATATCCACCATATGAAAACCCGTTTAACGTAATTTTATTTTGGTCGATAGGATCATATCCGGTATAGATAACTCCAAGACCTGCGCCATACCTTTCGGAGTCTGGATCGTTATCATCAAATCATCTTCCGTTTCTAGAGAGTCCGATTCATCAAGCTTATACTTCAACGAAGCCATATCACCTTCGACCATCAACGATGGTTCGGTCTCGAAGTGCTGTGCAACACAAAATTCAGAATCAGAGCCAAGATTCCCGAAAGTGCAATTTTCATTACCTAGCGTTTCATTATAAGACGCCGCTAAAGAAAGATTCCCTGATATGAAACTAAATCCTGTCTTCGTGAAATCAATAGGTTTCGAACCTGCCCTGAGACGAAGAATGATCTCGAACTCGTTGATAGTTTCTTCATCCATGTTACCTGAAGCATATACAGATATTATCTCAAATCCAGTAAGCAGCCGTTCAGTGGCATCCTCTTGAACTTGGTAAGCGCGTTCCTCGATCGATTCTGTCGAAGAGATGAGAACCGCCGAAGCTATAGCTGAAGCGAGGACTGTAGCTATGAATATGAAAACCATACCTACACCCATAACGGCTTTTTTTGAAACGAAAAGATCCACATTGAACACCTAGTATTATGCTTCCATGACACACATCTTTATTGTTTGAATTGTGAAATAAAACATTATTTCCTGAAACTTATTTTTTCTTTGAAGCAGCCTTCGACAATTTTTTCTTCTGTTTTGCCATTCTTTTCAATTCATCAACATCGTGTTTCCGGAAAAATCCGGATGAATGATGCTCTTCAAGACCATAAACTTGAATTTCCCATATTTTCCCAAGAATATATAACATCCCGAACATGGCTACGATGACGAGAATGAGCAATTCCATGATGACAAGCAAATGAATCGATAAGCCTATAAATGGTCTGAATAATGGCAATGAAACAGCCACGACAAAGAACAATAACATTAATACGAACACAATGTGCTCAACCCCTTTTGCAGTAATTCTCCATGACGACATAGTATAAACACCTTTTTCAATAATTACTAACATAAAGAACCTGCAACAATGATATTTAAATATTTTGTTTTTTATCGAAAAACTCAGCTATTATTGAGGAAAAAAAGTGCTTTGTGCCATAGAATGGAAAACCGTGAAACCCACATCACACTCATATTGTAGTATTAACTGCTCCTGCTTGCATCATGGAGGTGCTTTCAGGAAGTATTGAACCGACGACACCGGGAACGATCAAGGATAAGATAGTGATTATCCAAACAAGGATGATAAAATCCGTCAAGGCAGAATACAACGAACCTCCTTCAACCAGTTTCATCATAAAAGATGATGCAAAAGCATGGAATACCAGCATCAACGCAACCATTGTGAAAACGAAGTCGAAATTAATCGCCGAAATATTAGGGAAGATAGATTGAACAAAACCCATTGATTCGGCTTGTGAATCGTTCATCGAGAAAGTATCGATAAGAAATCTCGAGATATCGACGCTGATAAACACCGTGATGATGATTCCAAAAAATAGACCATAAACAAGACCTTTCATGCTACTCGCCTGCTGATCACGTAATTTTCTAAGAGAAAGCTGATGTATGATATTCTTACTGATTATTTCACCGATCTTGGTTCCATTGCCACCCAAATATATTGATTCTGAAAAGATTTTGGTAAAGTTGGTTATCAGTTTACTCCCACCTTCTTTCGTGAAGTAACTCCACGATGCGAACTTATCTTCTGCAAGGACCCAACGTCTATACAAGTTCTCGAGCATGGAATTCAATTGACCGAAATCATGAACCTTTATTTGCGAGATTGCCGATTTCACTGCACCGGCTCTCACTTCAATGGCCGAGCCGAGAACTCTCATAAAAGAGGGAAATTGATTATCGCGTGATTTCACACGAGATTCTTCCTGTTTGGAAAGATGGGAAACATAAAAAAATGGTATTATCGAGATGGAAAAAGATACCAACCAAGGAAGTGTTGTCAGGAGATAAAGACTGGTAAACAAAAAGATTGAAATAGTAATCGATATAAATAACGCTTTAGGAAGGTATCGTTGATATTTGTTGAGATGATCCGGAGAGTTGAACAAAGTATCTCTCGGAATGATTGAGAAGATGATTGCTACAAGCACAGCATCGATAACGAATAATGCGATAAAACTCCACATCATCATATTACCTACATTGATATTCATCATAAGAGTTGCAAAGAGCAAGACGCTGATAGAAAAAGCGAATGAGACTGTTAAGGCCATAAAAAATTCCTGCACCATCTTTATGTTTTCAAGTGATTTCTGATATTCGATAGCATAATCTTCAAGGACCGCTTCTTGTTCACCTTCAAGGAACACATTGAGATCTTCTCCAAACCCGATAGCCAACGCCGTCCGATCAAGAAAATTACGAAGTATTCTTGAAGGAGTCCTTTTTGACATATGCTTGCATGCAGAAGGATAATCAAGATGCCATCTCGTGGTCAAATCATAGATCTGGGAGAATATCGAGCTGATGTGACCATAAAAACTCTTCTCTCTTAATCGTTTGAACAATATATAATGAGAAATATGCATCGTCGAGAGAGTTCCGGCGTATGTGATCATGTAATGTATATTATTCTGGATATCTGCTTTGAGCATGTTATACCGTATGATCGGCATCAGAGATGCCGTGACAAAACCGAGCCCTATAATAACCAACGAGAGAAACAAAGGTGCTGAAGTGAGAAATCGGACGAGAAAACCAGCCACTATTGAAACCGCAACGAATGGAACTATCATTCTCAAGAACATACTTTTAGTTGACCGATAGCCTATCGCATGAGAGAACACTTCCAGTTCATTCATAAAACCCATAATCCTGTTAACCTCATAATATCGTGATATCAATCAATCTGGAACGGTAAATCGTCTTCCCCTGATGAATGAAAATAATTGAGAATATCCCAAACATCGAAATAATCAAAAATCTTTTCTTCAACCATTTTGAGCAATATTTTCTTTCGACGGGATAATTCATCATAGATCATTCGCGGATCAGTCATACCTTGTAGACGAGCTATCTTCTGCTCAAGAATGTAACTGTTGAACAACCCTCTGAAAATATGCTTGTCATTTGAAGGATTCCAACTGAACACTTGTCGAGTCACGATTTTGTTGGCAGGAGCGTAAAAGCGTTCAAGTTCGCTTACATAAAGAATCCTTCTCAATCGCTTCCCGTTTTGCTCAACCGCTTGTTGAATAAGAGAGATATTCAGATTATCCATAAACGCCATAGGAATATTTATGGGATCACCGTTGAGACGCTGTATCATAGCTTGGACAGTGCCTGCGTGAAATGTAGAAAGAACAGGGTGCCCTGTCTGCATAGCTTGGAAAGCCACACATCCTTCTTCTCCACGGATCTCACCGACAATAATATAATCAGGACGACTTC
>CAZRUJ010000014.1:0-21344 GCA_964603345.1 uncultured Methanosarcinales archaeon
AGAGATCAGAGAATACCTTCTCACCTACTGCGGGCTTGACACCGAAGGGATGGTGTGGATACTGAAAGGGTTGAAGCGAGTAGTGGAGTGACTCTTTTCCCAACTATATAAAAGAAAAAGGTGTGCTGCAGACTGTGGATAAACACGAAAAACAACTTCTTGAAACACAGAACGAACTCCTCAAAAAACTCGTCAGAGGACTTGAGGATGTCAAAGCAGGACGGTTCAAACCGTTCAAGTGAATCCTGACAAACGATAGTTCGCTTTTCAGGAGATCACACATCTCCAGTTTTTCTTTTTTCGTGGTTACCTTGTCATTTGCTCGTTTCGAATATAACTTCCTATAATCCGCTTTGCAAACAAGGGTTGCCTTTGCATGAAAGAATAACACGGACGTTCATCTTTGATCTTTTTATCAGTATGTACACCCTCAAATTCCTCTTGTGAGAGCATATCAAGATATGAGCCGTCAATCGAAGAGATCACAGGATGATCATTCAACCGGAACATGGAAACCCCCTCCATATGTTGATTGACTTTGCATACGATGTCCAAGGGATGCTTTTCGAAGCGAGCCCACAACGTATCATCATCGACGATAAACGAGACCATATCGCCATATTCAAGATTGAATTCTTCGATGCGATCAAGATATTCATCCCTGCTGATATCGACATCGACAGTCTCGATACGCTCTGAATAGTTGTTGACATAGGATTTCATCTCGCGATACATCTCAGGCCAAGATGCTTCATCGATTTTCAAAGTATTGCGATGCACTTGGTTGTATAACCTTACTTTCTCAAGAAGACCGCTCTGGTGGTTGAACCAGCGATCAAACAACGTCCCTTCATCATAAGCTGGCAACCCTGCCAATGCGAAAATATTGGTTTCAGGAGTCGTATAAAACACATCCTTTTTCTTATACGCACTCTTTAGCAGAGGTGTCGCCTGAAGATCGAGATTATCAGCGAGATCCTCATCGAAAGTCGAAGAATACAGACCCGTGACTTTTCGAGCGATACCGTTAAGGAAAGACGAATGCGATGCGTAAGCATTCACATCAACACCGCCGTCGCGATCAGCCTTCTCAAGGACGGCTTTTGCACATTCGAATCGTTTGCGCTTGTCAGGCAACTGCTCCGCTTGACGGGAAGCATACTCGTCATTGAACGATTCGGCGTTGAGAGGGTTGACAAAATTGCCATGGATATCAAGCTGTTTGACCATAAGAATACTATCAAGTAGCCTATCAAGAGATGTCATATGAGAACGGGAGACAAAAATACAATATAAATGTTTTTACCAAGCCACCATCCAAAGCTAGATAGTTACGATCACGGATGCACTATTTACTTTCTACGCTTCACTTCACGCTGCTTATACTTGTCAAGCATCCTGCAAAACAGCTTGGATTCTTTCTGAAGCAGCTCATAATTACCACTCGCGACAATCCGACCACCGTGGAAAAGATAAATATGATCGAAATAAGGTAGCAAGTGAAGCCGATGAATGCTACTGACGATGGTCTTACCTTTGAAGGTGGAAAAAATCTTATTATATATCTCAAGCTCATTTTTAGGATCAACGCTACTTGTTGGCTCATCAAGCAAAATAATATCCTTATTCTCGCAGGCAAGAAGACCGCGGGCGAGAGCGAGACGTTGCTTCTCACCACCGCTCAAGTTGACACCTTTCTCGTTGATATTTGATTCAAGTCCTTGAGGAAGGCGCTTGGCGACAGGCGTGAACTTCGCGAGATCACAATAGTTCCAGATCTTTCTCTTGGCGATCGGAAGGCCGAGGGTGATATTTTCGCTGATGGTGGTGGAGAAGATTTCAGGATCCTGAGGAATGAGGGTGATGCTCTCGCTGATACGGGAGAATCCCTCTTTGATCTTACGACCGTCAACGCGAAGATCGACGCTATTGACAGGATGCAATTCACGCAATACTTTCAAGGCGGTCGTCTTACCACTACCACTAGCACCGATAAACGCCACACGCTCGCCACGACGCAAGGTAAAGGATATATTATCAAGATGCAGATTGTGGGAATCATCATCATAACGGAACTGGAGATCCGACACTGTAATTTCACGCCAACGCCTTCCAAGCGAAGAGAACTTGCGACGACGTGCAGGTGTGAAATCATCAGAGATCTCCTCAGCGTTAGCGATGTTAGCACGCCACTGGACAAAATTACCATAGCGAAACGTGAAGCGGAAGAACAACCCGCCGATACGATGGGTATAATTGAAAAGGATGGATAAGGTACCTACCATCACGGTCGTTTCGTTATTGACAGCAGATAAGACATAAGTTCCGATGATAGAAAAGATCATCAAGGTAAATAACATGGCTGTGAAAAACCATTTCAATTCGTTTATCTTATTGGTGCGAAAGTCAAAATCATAAGGCTCATCAATGCGATAACCGATCATACGTAGCATGGGACGCTCGATACGAAGGATGAGAACGGTGGTGATGTTGGTGATAGCGTCATAGACTTTGGCAGAGATTTTATTTTGATATCGGTTGAGTTTTTTAAGACGAGGGATGATGCGACGATCCATACGCAATATAATAATGATGCTTAAAACGCACAAGAGAATGACAATATAAGCGCTATTGAGATTGAAATATACCAACGCGATATAAGCGCTGATGAAACGAACGACCATCTGGACGTTCTCGAACATATGACTGGAAAAATCCTTTAAGGCTTTTGTCGCTTTCTCGATCTTGTCAAAAGTATCTCCTGAGTGGTTGTCTGAATGCCACTTGGCAGGGAGATGCAACGTCCCATCAAGCAAATACTTTTTATAATTAGCGGCGATACGGAAACTGACTGCCTTCTCCATGACACGGGCAGGACCGTGGGATGCCCAGAACAGAACTTCAAGGATAATAATAACACCAAGCCACATGATGATCGTCAGATAATTCGACTGCGTGATACCGCTTTCTTGAACAATATTCAATATTTTTGCAGTGACTAAGGGTGGGATAAAATTGATGAGATTTGCGATGACAAACAATGTCAAATAAAGCACTGTTCGTTTACGCTCCCCTTTTGCAAAATGCCAGAAATAACGGAATAGCACACCAATAGGGTTAGGATTGTACTCTTTTTTTACCGGATCATCTGATACCACTTATATCATAGTATGAGGAGCAAACAAAGAGTTTAAAAAGGTATGTGTGCTTAAATTTATAAGACAGTCTTGTTTTACCTTGTTTGATGAGGTATGAAACTATTCTTACATCTGGGAGTTTGGACAGAATTAAACGAATGCAATCTCCATCTCAATTTGGAACATCAGATCAAGATAATTTCTTGAATTTACTTTCTTCATTGGATTATGTTGATGAAAATGGGATTTCAACATATTTATCAGTTATTTGTCCACAACAAAAATATACTCGGGGTAATTATCGTTTATTACAAAACAGTACTAGTCTACAGCCAAAGATTGCAGCTTATTTTGATTATCCTATTTCTGAATCTTCATTATATCTTGCTTTTAATAAAATCCATTACTTTAATCGATTACTTAATTTTTTATCGTATGAAGATCATAATAGTATATCGCACGTTGTTAATATGAGAACAACACCACAAACAGAAAGTGGTTATATGACCGTTCGGTTAGATTTTATTGATTCAGATCAAGGCGATTGGTCAGAGGTTTCCTTTCAAACGTTACGATATGTTCATGAAAAGATTTATTCTACTGAATCACTGTTTGATGTTGTTGATGTAGAAGAAATAACTAATAAAAACATATTATTTCCACATGATGTGGAGTTTATTCTGTAAATATGATTATCTTTGATGAAGATGTTTTTCAAGAATGATTGCTTTATCGTAGATAATCACCCAAAGCACTTATTTTATCAGGATAAATGGATTTGATAATATGATCTCGACGAACCTTTAGAGTGCTTGTCAATTCATTGCCAATGGAAAATTCGCGAATCGGCATGATACCGTACACTTGTTCAAAAGAACGAAATCCTTTCTTTGAGGAAAACATGGATCTAACTTCTTGCTCGAGAAAACTAACAACATCCGGATGGTTGATGAGTTCACCATCTGAAACTTTAGAGTGAATATCCCTAAACTTCTTAGTGAGAGAATCATAATGAGGAACGACTAACGCCCCAAGTTTCTTCCAAGGAGTTATTTTTTTACGTAATGGATCCCATTCTCCTCCAACGACCAGAGCGTGTGAAATATATTTGTTGTTAGAGATGATATACTGCTCAATCACATTAGGATTAATATTTTCACCATTTGATAATGTGATTCTATCATCAGTACGACCACTGACAACAAGATATCCTTTGGAATTGAAATAACCCATATCTCCCGTATTAAAATACTTGTCTTGACCAATAACATTGTTAGTTGCTTTTTCGTCCTTATAATACTCTTTCATAACATTAGGACCTCGAACGTGAATAATACCTTCTTCTCCTTGAGGGACATCCAAACCATCTTTGTCACGAATGGATACTTCAACATTGTCCAATGGAGAACCTACTGTTCCAAGAGTTTCTTGCTTAGAACCGGGAGGGCGAGCAGAAATAACGGGAGATGTTTCGGTCAGTCCATACCCTTCAATAATCTCGATACCGACTTTGTTAAAAAAGGCATCAATATTATGTGGAAGACCGCCACCACCAGAAACAATTAGTCGAACATTACCACCAAGAGCATCATTAACTGCAGATCCAACAATTTTTTTACGAAGATATTGGTTTGGAATTGCAGATGCAAATTTTACCACGGCCTTTTCTGTAAGTTTTTCATATACTGACTCCCACAGACGAGGAACTGAAACAATAATTGAAGGAGATATCTTTTTAGCATCTCTTTTCAACGTACGAACATCAGAGTAAAATGTGTTTGAACCTCCAACAAGGCCTAAAAGCAATTCTTGACGACCAAATACGTGAGAGTTTGGAAGATGATGAATGAATGTATCGTTAGAAATATCTCCGAGAAAACGATGTAACGCACAAGCATTAGCCATATAATTTCCATGAGTAAGAAGAGTTCCTTTCGGTTGCCCGCTTGTTCCAGATGTGTAGAGTATGCTTGCAATATCGTCTTTTGATACTGGACTGAAACAAAAACCGTTGTTCTGACCATGCTCTTCAAGTTCGAGTAAATTCATCTCGTTTGAAGGTTCGAGAGTTATGATGTGTTTTGGATTGTATAATTGTTGTACTCGTTTTGCTTGACTCTCATTTTCAACGAACACTACTTTTGATTCGCTATGCTCAAGAATATATTGTATTTCTTCATCAGATGCATCCGCACTTCGAGAAACATCAATTAATCCATTATAATTAATTCCTAAAACTGCAGAAAACCATTCTGGATGGTTGTTCGAGATAATTGCAACACGATCTTTTTTCTGTAAGCCAAGAGTTTGTAAACCAGAGGCTGTTTGAGTGATTTTTTGCTGTAGATCAAAAGAAGAATATGATTCGATGCTATTTTTTCCTTTCCATAATATTGGATAAAATGTCCGTTGTGACAATGATTTAACAAGTTCCTGTAATGTGTCCATACTCTTTCCTCCGAACAAATTATTCAATGAAATACTAATTCAAAAAACCGAAAGTCTCAAGATTAATTTTTATCGCGATTGTACATTATAGAAGCACCTTTAGGTTTTCCATTAAATGTATAAATACTTGTATCACTGCTTAGTACTATGCCATTGGCATTATGGTCTTGTTGTGTGGTTGAAAGTCCTTTATGCATGTACTCATGAATATTATTATTTTCAAAGTGGTACTCTCCTGTTGAAAGGTTCGTTAGTTTATCGTTATTAAATGAGTTTTGTTCTACTGGTCCAGCATAAACAGAGTTTAGTATAGCCTGTTTAAATTCTTTATTTTTTGCTATTGCTTCTGATAATCGTTCTTCGTCGCCTGTCACATACATGACTGCGTTATGATTAAGGTCTAATTTATGGGATGTGGGGTGATTAATTTTATGTTCTAATGAGTTATATAAATTATCGCTCTCAAGAACTTGTTCAAGTAAACGATATTTATTTCCTTTAATACGGGAAATTGTGTCATAATCAAGATTGATTGATTTTGCACGTTCACGAACTTCATTTGCGGTAGTTTGTTTAACCACGAATTCATTATTTGAAAAATTAAAAGTGTATAAACCATCAGGCAGTTCTTGGTTTGTTTTTTTAAGCATGCTATCCATGTTTGGATCGTCAATAACTGCGAGCGATCCGTTTGTCCAAACAGTGTGTTCTCCTTTAATAAATACAATAGGAAATTCAAGTAGTGATTTGTCTTGGGCTATTTTTTCTATTGACTGAATGTATTGTCGCGGTTTTTCGTTAAAGATTGGATTCATGGCGAGTTTTGTAAATAAACACACCAATATAAATGTTTTTATTTGTTAGTAGTGTATTTTATAGTGAAGTTATCTTTTTGTTACGATTATGTTTTTGGAGAAACCCATGTAGAGAACTCCATTGCTGATATCAACTTCCAGAAAATTAGAATATGTATACATGCGTTTGAAACCTTCACGGCCTATAATTTTATTTTGTTTTGATGGATCTATTTGATATTTTGAAGGATATTTTGTTCTGGAAGGCAATTCTCTTTCACGTACTAATTCTGCGATATTTTCATCTTTAAAAAAATCACCTCCATCAGTAATTCCAAGACCAAAAGCTTTATCACCCACCAAAAAAGCCAGTGAAAGACCTTTTTCTAAAGCTGGACCATGATCATATGAGTTTTGTATGGCTTCAGTAAATGCCATTGTCCATCGTGGGTCGTATTCTGAGAACGAAAAATCTTCAATTTCATACGAGTATCGAATGATGTCTTGAGCTAAATTACATGCGCAATGTTGAGCTATGCCAGCTGCTATAATGGGTTTGTTTTGAAATGTTGAAAGCGCAGAATGTGAAAAATAAAACGGGAGTATGTGGGCATTTGAATCCAATAACGATTTAAATTCTGTAGTTGGTTGAAACAATTTATCCATAAATGAGTACAATATTACTTTACATATAAATCTTTTTATATGCTTGATGAAAAAACAAAGCCTCCGGCGGGAGTTGTGCTTGATAATGCATTTTTCATTATCCGCACCCATCGTGTTACTCTGGGAACTTCGTTCACCTCTCTTGTCGTCTTTTTTTTGAGAAAAAAAGCCTCCGGCGGGAGTTGAACGTTTGACGTAGTCAAACCCGGGAAAAGCAACGCTTTGACCATGTCGCGAAGCGGGTTCACAAGAACTCAACTTCTGAGAAGTTGAAAGAGCCTCCGGCGGGAGTTGAACGTTTGACGTAGTCAAACCCGGGAAAAGCAACGCTTTGACCATGTCGCGAAGCGGGTTCACAAGAACTCAACTTCTGAGAAGTTGAAAGAGCCTCCGGCGGGAGTTGAACCCGCGACCTCCTGATCTCTTCAGCGTGCCATGAACTGTCATCGGCTGACAGCCAACCGCACGGTACAAGTCAGGTGCTATAGCCACTAAGCCACGGAGGCAGATGGATATTCCTGAGATATCGATAGTGGATGAATTCAAGGACCTTTTAAAAAACTTTCTTTTGACAGACCTGTCCGAAATTGATGATTATATTTTTCGTGAAAGGGGTTTTCGACAACACTTAATTTATAAAATAGTTCTCATTACCCCTTTCTCATGGTCATCAGACGATTCTGTCCGAAATGCGGAAAACAGATCGCGCAAGGGACGCTCTGCGAGGATTGCCAGGAAAGGAAGCTATCCTATACGCCACCGCTTATCCAGATATCAGAATATAATAGGACCTGCAAGAACGATTCGTGGTATTTTTTCGACGATATTGAAGAACTCGTCAAATCAAGGATACGAGAAGCTCTCGGTGACAAGCAGGCGGAAGTGAAACTCGAACCGTTCGAATTCATACCACGCAAAAAAGAGAAGAAAGCTATCGTCGCACATGTCAAGACGGAAGGAGAAGCGCACACCGTCCAAGCAACAATAGCATATCGTCAATGCGATTATGGGGAGAAAAAGAAATCGAACTACTTTGAAGGAATCCTCCAACTGAGAAACATGGATGAACGCATACTGCCATTCGTCCACCAGCAATTGGATCTTCTCTCGAAAAAAGGGGTGTTTGTCACCAAAACCTCCGAGCAGTCGAATGGAATAGATATATATCTCACTGATAAGAATGCCATCCAGCATCTGGCAAGAAGGATCCAACAGAATTATGGTGGGGAGGTGAAGATCAGCCCGCAACTCTTCTCGCACGATTATTTGAGTTCGAAAGATATATACCGGGTCAATGCGTTTGTCAAACTACCTGATTACACGATAGGATCGGTTATAAGCTATTCCAAACCGAAATCACTGGAACAAAAGAAATATCTCAAGGTCACGAAAATGGGAAAACTCGTTTTCGGATACAATCTCGAGACGGCAAAACAGGAAAGCTTCAAACCGGGTCTGGTCAAGGAAATCTCGTTGCAGGATACCGTAACGACTTCTGTCATGGCAGTGTTCCCACGACTGACTGTCATGAATCCGGAGGATTATCAGGAAGCCATCGTCATGAATGCAGAAGTTCTTATGCGAACATATGAGCCGGGGGATGAGGTTGTCGTTTCATTCACCGATAAAGGCGCGCTTCTTGTAGAGTGAACTAGGCAGATGGTGGGCTCATAACGAGATGTATCATGGCGTGTGAGTTGCAGAAAGTTTTATAAATCAAGCTCGTTCCAAGACCGCATAAGCACGTGAGGGACTTTGCGGTGACACGGATTCTACGTATGGAGATGAAAGGTTTCAAGTCATTTGCCACGAATACCGAGATAGTTTTCGGTGAGAATTTCAACTGCATTCTAGGACCGAACGGAAGCGGAAAGTCAAACGTCCTTGATGCATTATGTTTTGTTCTCGGGAAAGCAGGGGCGAAGGGATTGCGAGTCGAAAAATCGGGAAATCTTATCTACAACGGCGGAAAAACGAAAAAACCGGCAAAAGAAGGATCGGTATCGATATGGTTCGATAATAAGGATCGTATATTCTCGAGCGTGGATACAGACGAGGTCAAGATAACACGAATCATACGATCATCGGGTCAGGGAATCTATAAGATCAATGATGAAACCTCGACGAGGACCAAGATAGTCGATCTGCTCTCGATGGCACACATAAATCCCGACGGATATAATATAATCCTCCAAGGGGATATCGCCCGGCTTATAGAAATGAGCCCGAATGAGAGGCGGCAGATTATCGAAGAGATTGCGGGAATTGATATATACGAGGATAAGAAGACCAAAGCCATGCGCGAGCTCGAGCGAGTGGAAGGCAAGCTTAATGAGGCGGATATCATCCTGTCAGAAAGAGAATCATATCTTAAAGAACTCAAATCTGATCGCGATAAGGCCCTGAAATACAAAGAACTCGAAGAGAAAAGGAAGCGGAACAAGAAAACGCTTCTCACACAGGATATCTCCAAAAAGGAGACTGAACTCAAGATTATCAGGGAGAAGATACAGAAGAATGATGCTGATGCTGAAAAGATAAACAAGACAATCGAGGCGTTACGTCAAGAGATTGCTGAAAACAAAGAGGAGATAGAGGGAATCAATAAAGAGATCGAAGAAAAGGGGGAGACTGATCAAGTCAGGATACACAAGGAAGTAGAACAACTCAAAGTTGATTTGGCTGTCAACAAGCAACGGCTCCAGACAGTCGACGGAGAGATAGAGAAACTGGTTGATCGGACTGCGGAGCTTGACCAGAGTAAGAAAGAACTTGATGACAAGACCAAAAATCTCCAAGTCAGAAAGGAAGAGCTTGAGAAACGAATCAAATTAAGGGAAGAGAACAAGCAACAAGTAGAGGAGAAGATAGCAAAATTCCGGCAAAAACATGATCTCGATGAAGAATCGACGGCTGACAAACGAATCGATGAGATAGATACGGAATTGGAATCGTTGCAAAATGAGATGAATGGATTGCGAGAAGAGCAACAGGACATCTTGAGAGAAAAGGATAAGGTGGAAATGCAACTGCAGACCATCGATGATAAGCTCGAGAAACTCCAATCGATAAAAGAGGAGCATCAAAAAGAACTCGAAAAGCTCAAGGAGAAGAAATCACAATTCAAAAGCGCGACAAAAGATCTGTCAAAAGCGCTCTCAGATTCATCAGAATATGCGTCGCAATTATCGAATGCCAGAAACAAACTGGTCACGAGACAAGAAGAGCTTGCCAAACTCCAAGCACAACAATCAAGCATTCTCGAGCATCTGGGAGGTGGAAGCGCTCTTAAGGCAGTGCTCGATAAAAGATCGTCAGAGCCCAGGATATTAGGTACTGTTGCAGAATTAGGTAGCGTTCCGGAAGGATTTGGTATGGCACTAGAGATAGCGGCGGGCAATAAGATAAAATCCATCGTGACAGAAGATGATAAAGTTGCTGCTGAGAACATACGATATCTCAAGGAAAACCAGCTTGGTGTTGCGACATTCCTGCCACTCAATAAGATACGGGCGCCACAGGTACGCGAAGATCTCAAGAATCTCAAGAAAGCAGGGGTCAAAGGATTAGCGGTTGACCTGATGAAATACGATCCGAAATATAAGACTGTCTTTGAATACGTGTTTGGGAATACGTTGATTGTTGAAGATGTGCAGACAGCAAGAAGGATAGGGATCGGATCGGTGCGCATGGTGACTATGTCAGGAGATATCATCGAGGCGAGCGGAGCGATGCAAGGAGGATTCCGAAAACAGAAGACGAAAGGAGGGCTTTTCGGACAGGAAGAGGTCGCTAAAAATATCGAATCCAAGAATAAGGGTATTGAGGACCTCAAAGGGGTCGTTTCCACGTTGGAACAGAAATCATCGGATAATGAAGCGCTCATCTCACGATTACGGAATCTCAAAGGGGAACTTGAAGGGGAGATAGTCAAGATAGAGAAATCGCTCCATCTGGATAGCGATGATGCTGGTCTTGATCAGAACAGGAAAAAAGAATTGCAAGATAATGATATGGAGCTTGATGACAGGATTGATAAGCTCCAAGAAACGATTACCGAAAAGAACAAGTCATTTGCAAAACTCAAGACGGAACGGCAACAACTCCGTGATAAGCTCAGTGATTTGCGTAATCCTTCAAAAATTGCGGAACTCAGAACACTCGATGAGAAGAAACTGGAATTGCAAAGCGAGATAGTGCAGTTGCAAGGTAATCTTAAGAACAGCAAAACGGAAATAGAAACAATCATCGGTCGTGAAGGGGAGAAGATAGAGCAGATTCTCAAACAGCATTCAAGGGAAAAGGAACAGTTCGAGACTGAGAGGAATTCCCTTGAGAAGAAGATAACATTGCAGGAAAAAGAGCTCAAGCAGAAAGAACAGCAACAAGCGGAATTCCACGAGCAGTTCAAGGAATATTTCAAAAGACGATCGGAGCTCAACGATAAAGTATCAAAGGCAGAGAACAAGATCGCGTATCACAATTCTGATGTCAGGATCATAGAGAACAAGAATAATACCTACAAGTTGGATCAAGCCCGCATCAAAGCGGAACTGTCAGGACTTCAGGAAGAAGCCAAAAATTATGAGGATGTCGAACCGTTTGAAGGGAAGAATAAGGAAACCATCCAACGAGAACTCAGGGATTTCGAACGTATGAAAGAAGATCTTGGGGCGGTCAACATGAGAGCGCTTGAGATATATGATGAAGTGGAAACAGAATACTATGAGCTTCAACAGAAAAAGGAAACGCTTCGAAAGGAACGAAACGACGTTCTTATTATGATAAATGAGATTGATAGCAAGAAGAAAATCTTGTTCTTGAAGACTTTTGAAGCGCTGGAGGATAATTTCAAGAGGATATTCTCTTCACTGCTTGTCAAGGGACAAGCCGGATTGGTTCTTGAGAATATGATTGATCCTTTCGCTGGCGGTGTTGAAATAAAGGTTCGTCTTTCAGGAACGAAATTCCTCGATATACGAAGCCTTTCAGGTGGTGAGAAAACGATGACCGCACTATCTTTTTTGTTCGCCGTCCAGGAATACGATCCAGCTTCATTCTATATCCTCGACGAAGTCGATGCAGCGCTTGATAAGAGCAATTCACAAAAACTCGCAGAATTAATACGAAGCTATGTCAAGAACGCGCAATATGTCGTCATCAGCCATAATAATGAAGTCATCAGGGAGGCTGACAACCTTTACGGAGTGTCGATGAACGAACATGGCATGAGCAAGGTCACCACATTACAATTATAACTCCTTTTGTCCCTAACTTCTCAGATGGCATGCTCTGGCTGAAAATCGAAACATTCTTAATCTCAAAAGATATAGATGCCTCTGTGTGAAGTGAAAGTTTCAAAACGACACATTAATATCAAGAACAAAGGAGGCGTTATTATCATGGAGGAAACATTCGAACAGAAAGTGATGAGAAATATACAAGGGCAATTTGCAGTCTATAAGACAACAGAAGTTGTCGGTGCAAAGAGTAATATGCCGAATCTCGAATGGGAAGAACAAGAGAATGTCGATAAATTCTTCATGTTTGCCAAAAATCTCGGAGCGAAAGTCATATATCTGACAGAAGGAGAGGAGACTGACGAAAAGACAGGAGAGTCCAAGACGACAATTATACAAATAGGATTTCTTTTTCAGGGAATCATGCATCATATCAATTATGCCGATGAGGAAGAAGATGACTATGAGCAGGATGATGAGTACGTCGATGGAGACGGATGCGAATATGAAGATGATGATGAGCAAGAGGATATTGATGAGAATGCTGAAGAAGATGACTATGAGGGTGCTTCTGAAAGTCAAGGGGCAGAACAAGACGAGCTTGTCAAGGAAGTCGAGAATCGCCACGCAAGCTTCGTAGAACAGCAAAGACAATAAAATCAAGAGAATTTTTTTGCAGGAGGATTCCTTTTCACGAAAAGGCTTGTAGGATTATTTTCTTTTTTTTCTCATTCCGTTGCATGATACCGTAAGGAATATTATGAGAAATATCTGCCCAAGCTGGTCTGCCTTGCCTGTCTTTTCACGTTCTGAATGTCATCAAGGGTTGAGATGATTCGCTCTTTCGAGAATTCATGCTTATGGACAAGAAGATCAATGATACAATCACGATCGATATCCGTCCATTCCAACTCATAATCAGAAGTTGTTGGCATATTGCTGATGAGGTGAAGAATTTCCCGCCAATCAATATCCCACTGTTCGCTCCATGCAACATGATCAAATAACTCTTCAGGTCTCTTTTTGAACTCCTTGACAAGATCCAGCCCTTTTTTTGGACCGATCCCTTTTATGCCACCGTAGTTGAAGTCTGTACCAATAAGGAGGGATAACAAACGCAACTGCTCAAGATCTATATCAAGTTCATCTAATATTTCATCAAGGACAAGGATCTCAGGCTTGATCGATTTGTAGGTCAATGCATTGATTTTTTTGCGACGTTGGCCTATACTCAAATTACGGACCACGCGAGGAGCTCCATACATCAGGCAATCAAAATCCTGGGAAGCAACATAATCGCAATCTCCACGCCATACCATGAACGCAGCTTGGGCCTCTCCTTCACTTGGAGCGAGAATGCATGGGATGCCGAAAGCGCGAAGCAAGGTCTTACTCTCTTCTATCATCCCCGATGTCACTTTAGAGCTCCTTGAAGCGAATTTCTTCATACCAGCGACGTCCTTCGAGCTCTCTGCTTCACGAAGAGCGGTCAGCGCCTTCTCTTTCAAAGCCTCGCGACGTTCACGCTCCCTACCTTTGAGAGCGGGCATGTCCCCATCGAAAACGAATACCAGACGGATATCGTATCGCATCAAGCGAGAAATCCGAGAGAATAAGCCGCTTAGATGACTAGTGACATCTCCCTTGCTATCTTTGAGAGGGGTGCCGTCATGCTGGCGGATGGTCGTCACGAACTGGTATAACATATTCATCGCATCAACTGCGATTACACGACCGCGAAAATGCTCCAATGACGATTCATCACCTTCAATCAATGCACGAAGTGAAACTCCCATATTCTAACAGCCAATAAGAACTCACATAAAAAGGTTTGCAGATGAGAACTGACCACAGATTTTATAAATGAAATGAGGATTCACTCAACATTATGACTGCAAGAACCTCTGCGGCGTCAGTAAAAAAGACGACTCGAAAAAAAACAGCCTCAAAAAAAACAACGAAAGAAAACAGTGGTGAAGCGACGGCCAAAAAGACGTCAGCACTGGCTTCTTCAACAAAAAAGCAGACTACAGTCACACGCGGGGTTAATGAGAATAAGATGACACTCGAAGAGATGACTGTGGTTGATAACGCTGCAAAAAAAACGAGGAAAAAATCCTTTATCCACACCACATTCGCCAGAGAACGAGTGTTGACAGAAGCGACGGACGCTGCACGGGAGCTCAATAATAAAGGATCTTTCGGAACGACACTTGAAGATGGTAAGATTCAACTTTCCTTGACCGAAGCGCTCTATTTGTTTGAGAAGAACAAGCTGATTATAATCGACGGAAATAACAAACCGCTTGATTTTGAGCAATTTGTCAGGAAAGCGAGCAGGGTGGAACCGAACTACTGGATCCGATATGCAGTCTATAAGGATTTGCGGGATAGGGGATATGTCGTCAAGACAGCACTCAAGTTCGGAGCTGATTTCAGAGTATATGATAGGGGAATCAAACCAGGGCAGGATCATGCCAGATGGATTGTATATCCTGTGCATGAAGGAGAACGTTATACTTGGTTCGATTTTGCGGCGAAGAACAGGGTCGCTCATTCGACGAAAAAAAGGCTTCTTATGGGAGTGGTCGACGATGAGAATGACGTGACGTATTGGGAGATTAAATGGGTCAGACCATAATTATCTATCAATATACGAGCTTCAGTTTCAATACTGTAGATGCGATCTATCACAAGCTATAAAAACAACCTTCACGTCAAGCAGGTACTGGAGCGTGTCTGATGGCAATCGAAAAGGATGATATTATACAACTTCTCAAACGAAAAGGTCCGATGGTTCCTGCTGAGATAAAAAGCCAGCTTGGTGGTGACACGATCATAACAGGAGCGATACTCTCCGAGCAGACAGCAAAGGGTACTATCAGAATATCGCATCTCAAAAAAGGCTCAAGCCCATTCTACTACTTGCCGGGACAGGAGCAGCAGCTTGAACGATTTTCAGAACTCCTCGATCCAAAGGATCAGGAAACGCTTGCCATGCTCAGGGAACGTCAAGTCCTTCAAGATGCATCCATGGAACTGTTTTATAGGGTGAGCTTGAGACGTCTCAAGGATTTCGCTAAAGAATTCAAAGCGAATACCATATACGGAGAACTATTGTTCTGGAGATATCATCTGGTAAGTGAGACAAGAGCGATAGAATTGCTTAAGCAACGATACGGACGTAACGAACCGAAACGAGAGCAACAAGCACCGCAACCAGCAAAGACAAAGGAGCAAAGTAATACCACAAACCAGCAAGCTGAAAGACAGATTATAGACCAAAATCCCATAACTCCTTATCCCGATTCCCAATCACTGTCTTCTGCTTCCAGCTCCCCGCCTTCTAAGACCGGTTCCCAGAATCCTGAATCTCGATTATCGTCTTCTGTGTCGGCTCCTGCTTCAGGCTCCACTACACAAAAGGAACTTTCGAAACAGGAGTTTGAGATGACCCTGTTCTTCAAAAAGGCAGCTGCGTATTTCAAAGAGAACAATATACACATCCTCTCACAAGAACAAGTAGCGAAAAACAGAGAATACGATTTCATCATCAGGGTCCATACGGATGTGGGTGAGATGAGAATGTTTGCCAGAGCAAAAAGCAAGAAGAGGCTTAATGAAGGGGATGTGGCACCGGCGCTTCTCAAGGCAAAAACGAAGGAATTGCCTTGTTTGTTCTTGACGGATGGAGAATTCACCAAAAAAAGCCTGAAACTGATGCAACACGAGTATAAAGGATTAATCATAAATACGTTATCATAAGACTAAGGGAGTTAAAGCACTTGGGTTCGGGAGAAATTTTATAAATCTCATCAACTCTCGCTTCTTTCGATGAGAATAACATTTTTAGGAACTTCAGGGATGGTGCCGACAAAAGAGAGGAATGTCCAAGGGATACATATGGAGTTCAAAGGGCAAGGAATACTCCTTGACTGCGGAGAAGGGACACAGCGACAGCTTTCGATAGCTAATATCAATCCGCAAAAGATTACCACCATTCTCATCAGCCATTGGCACGGGGATCATGTGTCAGGACTCATTGGACTCATACAGACATTGGGTAATTTCTCCGAAGGAAAGAAAAAAATACTGCTCTTCGGACCAGAAGGAACAAAACATCATCTCAATCATCTGATGAACAGCTGTTTATTCGAAACGCAATTGGAGGTTGACGTGAACGAAGTTGATGCTCCCGAACTCACCACCATCTATGAGAAGAGCTCGTATCGTATCGATGCTGTGAATCTCGATCATTCAGTACCTTGTCTTGGCTACAGGTTCGTAAGGGCTGAATATCGCAAGATGGACGAAAATGCGTTGCAACGCCATAATATTGCACCAGGACCTGTTATAGGACGATTACAGCAAGGAAAGACAGTGATGGTCAATAAGCAGGAGGTCACTCCGGATATGGTGTCGTGGCGGATGCCGGAACGTTATATATCTTTTATATTCGATACAAAGCTGTGCCAAGCATGCTATGATCTTGCGCAAGATTCACGTCTTCTTATCAGCGAAGCGGTATATACGCACGATCTTGAAGAGAAAGCGAATCAGTATAAGCACATGACAGCACAACAAGCAGCACAAGTGGCAAGTGAAGCGGGAGTGGAACAACTCATCCTCACACACTTCTCACAACGATATAAGGACCTAGATCCATTGCTTTCAGATGCAAAGGAGCTTTTTGAGAATGTCACGTGTGCATACGATCTGATGAACGTGAATATCGATCTGTAAGCACAAAACTCTATTTTTTTGGCGAACTGAAAAAAAAGAAAAGAAATAACACTTCCATCTAATGGGATGCGAGCCGGATATCTTCTGCCTTGACAGTCTTACGACCAGCGTGAGCAGCGAGTTTCGTAGCTTCCTCACCAATCTCAATAGAAATATCTTCGAGGACTTGGCGCAAAGCGACTTTCGCTTCTTCAGAAACCCTTTGAGAACCTGCTTTTTTCAAGATTCGCTCCATTGAAGCGAGTGGAATTGCGTTTTTCATTTTATATCACCTTCGATTATTGAAAAAGAGCTTCTAAAACCCTCATTCATGTAAATTAAAAAGGATTACGTGTTTCTCCATATATAAATCTTTGTACATATGGCTCTGTCTCGAACAGTCTATGGTGATAGGATCAACAAGCACTCTTCTCCTGCCCACGAGGTGATTCCTTCTCTAGAGGATGGTAATGGCACAAGACAAGCCTGCCAAATGTTTTTAAATGCTGTTTATGTGATGTGATGGCGGGAAGGGATCATGTCATCGAAACGAAGAGGAATCAACGCTGAACGCGAGCTTGTCAAGAAATTCTGGGAATCGGGATGGGCTGCGATGAGAGTTGCAGGATCGGGATCAAGCCATTATCCATCGCCCGATCTTCTCATAGGGAAACGGGGACGACGACTAGCAATCGAATGCAAAATAACGACAGAAGATAAGAAATACATTCCCAAAGAGGATCTACGATTGTTGAATTATTTCTCGAACACGTTCGGAGCTGAAAGCTGGATCGCGGTGAGATTCTTTCGCAAGCCATGGATATTCATCACCCCTGAAGATATGGTGGAAACAGGAAAGAATTACTATGTAACTTTGCAACTTGCAGAAACCAAAGGATTGAGCTTTGAAGAGCTCATAGAATGAGATGTCGCATCACTTGGCTTGAATATGCTTTATATTTCACGTTGGAAGGCAAGCAAGTGTCTTGAAAGAGGGGATGTGCAGGGATCGAAAATATAACTGACGTTCTCGTCAAAGTATCCACACCGGAACCGGGATAATGGAATGCCTGTCCGGAACGACAACATAATCGCATATATGAGAACTTGCGCGTCAGCGTGCTTTTCACGGTGAGCGTTCGGTTTGAAATCCCACACCCATATACAACCATCTTCAATGCGAAGAACATCAATGTGGCCTGAAAGAGACCCTTTCTTATCAAAGGATAGACCGAGAGATTCATATTCGTGCTCTTCAAGCCAGATGGGGATTTCAACGCCGACAGTATCCTTATCATGCTTGAGCATAAATAACTGCACATTACCATGCGCAGTGCCTTGCATATTCCACGAGAGCCCTTGCGATGCGAAACGAGTCACTTCATGGTTTTTCACCTTGAGAAGCTTGATCCCTGTGTCCAGGTGCACGGAGCTGGAACGGGGACCGTCAAGAAAATGATGATGCGGACATTGTCTGAACATGCTCATCATGTAGCTGTGTAAACGGGTATCGCTCGATCTTGAAGATGAAGAATGATCAACATAATAATGATATGGCCAAGGATGGAATAATGTCAGTTGATAAACATCTTCCTGATGGCAGGTGATAGATTCAGATCGTTCCATACGTATAGACTCCACTATCGCAAAAAGTCATGGGACTACAAAGTCGCATGTCCAATCAAGAATAAAGAAAAAAATACATCACTCTTCCTGATCTCCCTTATATGATGGAATCGCAGTTTTAGAGATGATCATAATATCTCCGACCGACTTAACCAGCTGATGAGGAACGATAACGCCTTTGGCACTACCAAGGACCTTGTTCAAGAATGAATTTTTTGTTGCCCTAACCTTCCATCCGAAGATCTTGCTTTGAGTGAGAATGGACTCTTCGACATCTCCGAAGTAATCACCTGCATCAGTGAATACTCTCATATCATATGTTTCGCTGACACGTTTCATTTTTAACATTTGACTATCACCTAACGCCCTTTCTGCACGCTTCTTAAGCGTTTGTGTGGATGTATATGTGCCGTTTGTTTAAATAACTTTCTTTTATAGGGCTTTGTTCTGTCCTCATAACGAGCAATCTGGCGATAGATTTAAATACTATAATTTTCAGTCATTGACGATAAGTGATGTTACCATATATGGAACAGAACAAAGAGGTGTATCAATAACATGGCTGCTGACTCAGTGATTCTAGGAATAATCATCGGCGTTCTCGCCGCAATTCTCTACAGTTTGAGAATACTGATTCTTGTCGAACGACGGATCGCACGATTGGATCTTAACATAGAAGCGCTCGTACAGAAGGTATTTCAGGAGCAACTCAAACTCGAGAAAGAAGAAGCTAAAATCGAAGAAGAAGAACGGGCTATCGAGAGAAAACTAGGTATAATACCTTCAAGCGATAGAAAAAGAGATAAGAAAACAGCTTCACGGAAAAAAAGCTCTTCAAAAAAAGCAATTTCAAAAAAACCTGCTAAGAAAAGCTCTTCAAAGAAACGAACGACAAGAAAACGCTAATCTTTGTCGTTTTTTTCATTTTTACTTTTATTATCTCATTCTAGTAAAGTATAAAAAACCCCTTTGGTTTTGATACTTATCTAATGGTACGTGATTCACGGTGGGATAAGAATATTTCATTCTCTAAGCAACTCTTTGTCATGAATACATGGAGGTTGTTGCTTGTTATCCTTATCCTGACATCAATTATCTTCCAAGTATATTTCGTCCTCCAGACGAACGCTCCCACCTACGAATCGTTCTATACTATGCGGCAAATAGATCACATCAAGGAAACAGGAACGCCTATGCTCTATGATGATCAGAGCTACCAAGGAAGGACTCACGTATCACATCTCCTGTTCTACTATCTGATGGCAGGATTAAGCTTGTTTGCACCCGGGCTGATATTATTCAAGTTCGCAGGGATACTATTTTTTACTGTTATTATGTTTCTTGTATATATTATATCGAAACGTCTGTTTAAGAAAGATTGGGTTGCTTTTTTCCTGACGACCATAGCGGCATTCACGCCAACACTGTTTATATCACAACTCAATAAACTGCTCCCTGAAACGTTCTTTGTACTCCTTTATCTTTTGATCATCATGCTTTTTTTCACCCAGAGCAGGAAATCCTCAATGGTGTGGTTTATCATTTTGATGATATTGGCAACACTCACCAGTCCCTTATCACTAGTGCTCATCGTAGGATTTCTCATCTACTTCTTGCTTGTCAGGTTTGAAGGGATGCCTCTGAGAAGAAAAGAATTGGAAGTGCTGATGTTCTCAGGATTATTTGCAGTATGGTATCATCTCGTACTCTATAAAAAACTCATCTCATTACACGGCTTGCAAGTCATCTCGCAAAGCGTTCCGCAAGATTTGCTACTCGATATGTTTGCCGGATTGAACGTCGCATTGATAATAAGTTTTGTAGGAGTCCCTCTCATAGGATTGGGATTGACAGGGATTTATTATCTGCTCTTTGAAAGAAGGAATAAAAAACTACTTCTTCTGACAGCCATGACATTTGCCTTCGGACTTTCCACCTGGCTTGGTATTTTACCGCTGGATACGGGTTTACTGTATGTGACTGTTTCGCTCATCCCGATAAGCGGCCACACACTTCTCCGTCTGAATGATATGTTCAATAAAAGCATCTTACCGCGTGCGAAAGTGTTTGTCTTTGCTTTCTTTATAATAATATTATTATTATCCTTCTCAACATTGCTGATTTATCCTGAGACCATAACTGAAGAATCGCCGAAACGAAGCGAGTTTGAAACCATGAGATGGATAGACAAGAACATCCCCTCTGATCAGACAGTGCTTGCAGACATAAAAGACGGGCATGTGCTAGCTTCCTACGGTGATGTCAAGACAGTATATGATACTAACTTCATTTTTTCTCCTAATCCAAGACAGCGATATGATGATGCCAAAACGATGGTGCTCTCGCAATCAGAAGTCTCCGTACTGAAGCTGATGGATCGCTATGGTATTGAATATATATACATATCACCTTCGTTGCAAAAACGATTCGAACAACCGGAAAAACTATTCTCTCAAAGCGATTGTTTCACGAACGTATATACTATAGAAGATATCGAGGTGTATAAGCGAAAATGCAGCAACATAGGATGAACTGGCATCATGCACTGAAGATATTCGTCTTCGTTCTCGTGGCAGCCGCGCTGGTGGCTATCGTACTGAGCTCTAGGGTGACAGACGGTCAGATAACACCTCCTGGTGAAGAGACGTATACACATCTCAACGAAGTGAAGGGCATACAGGAAGGAAATGTCGCAAGTTATCTATTTTATG
>CAZRUJ010000015.1:0-13024 GCA_964603345.1 uncultured Methanosarcinales archaeon
AACGCTAAGCAAGGCCTTCTCAGAGACCATGCTGATCTCTTTTGCACGTCGGTTAGGACCTGGCCTTACCCTATCACCCATTCCCGAGAAGGGCATCATATTGTAATTGACCCTGAGAACTCCACGTTTAGGATCCTGGAGGAATCGAGGGTACATCTCACGAGGACCGTATACCGCTGCATAAGCCCACGTGTCGCCTATCTTGAAAAGTGCGGAACCGTTGGCGTTCTTTATGACGCCCGCTTTCGCTTCGATAGGTCTTGTTTCCGTGAATGTACGACCATCAAATCGTTTGTTATATTCCATTGTGGTTCACCTAGTTATCTTGCTCTTCGGACCCGTTCTGATCTCCTGTCTTGACAAGGATTTCCCGACCAGTCTCATTTTCCAGTAATTCTTTTATCGCATCGGTCAATCCTGACATGTGCGATTCACGTTCGATCTTCTTGATTGTCTTGACAGCAAGATTTTCCATTTTCGGTTCACCATTCAACCACACCATACCATTCTGACCGACAGTTATCTTACAGTCTGTAGCTTGTTTGATCATCGAGACCATCGAACCTTTCTTGCCGATGATCCGAGGAACTTTGTTCGTGTTGACATTGATAATCCGACCGCCTCGTAACTTGTGAAGACCTTGTCCCTTGACACTGACATCTATGAGGTTCTGGCTTGATACATTTGTTATCTTACCTACAAAGTAATCACCGATATCATAGTACTTCGTCAGATCGGAACCTTTAGGCACGAATTCATGAGTTCCGTCCTTAATAGGAATAAGACCGCTATATGGACTGTTGATATCGACTCGCCATCCCATGCTCAGCACATCTATAACCTTTCCGATCACAACATCGTTTCTTCGTGGCAGATATATTCCTGCTAAAGGGATCGTCTTTATGACTTTCCCGTCGATGATACTCACACCTAATCGGTTGGAGAGTATCTCCTCATTTTTTCGGTAAGTTCCGTGGCTTGGAAGATATTCCATGCCTTTTGCCAGCACTTGGCCAGGTACGACAACTTGCCGTTCTTCTATTAACAATTCACTCATAGTTTTCACTTCCATAGTGTTTTTTTCATCTTAATAAGTATTATAGTTTGACACGACGAGAGGATTCCACAGTGCAAGCGCCGTGCGTCTTGCTGTTAAGCTCGTCAAGTAATTCATTCCGAAGGCCAGCAGGCAATTCCAGAGCTACCAGAAGCGAGCCATCATCAAGCCAATCTTCTTTGCGTATTTTTCCTGATTTCATCAGCACACCCCTCAATTGCGCAGCATAACTCGCTGGAATGTGGATGTCAAGGATTACTCGCTCAAACGAGATCGGTATGATCGGCGACAACTTCTTTACGATGTTGGAAATCTGTTCTTCCGCTCGTTTTGTGTGATCGATCCTCACGTTGGCTTCTTGCATCGCGGCGACGAGTCTCGTTTCCGGATGCGGTAACCCTGTTTTCGGATCGACCGCGTTACGATGGAGCATATGAAGGACACTTCGTTCACGTCGCTCCTTGAGTTTATCACGATACTCCTGTGTGAACTGGATCTCTCCTTTTTCGAGAAGTTCTTTTTTGATAGTGCTAGTATCAAGCGTTCCGAAAATCTCTTCAAGATCCTTATCAGAAGCGAACAATCCTTTCTTTGCATCGATAAAGATCGCGTCAGCCTTGAAGATATCTTTATCATCGACAGGTTTTCCCTCCTTGTATTCAAGTGCCTTATCAGGATTGATTGGCACTTCGAAAACCTTGCCATGAGTCTTGAGTCTGACCGTGTTGATTGATATCTGGACGTGACTGTCGATGAGTTTATCTCCTTTCATGAGCGTTCACCCTGATTGTCTGGATAAGGACGACTGTTTTATGCTACCGTCGTACTCATCAGATCATTATTTTGCATCCTTTTTGTTCGAAGCGTTTTTGATACGCTCGTCATCAATTTTCTCCATAGTCTTCGATTCTGAGGAAATGACTGCGGCATCGATTCTTTTAATATCAAATTCCTCACCTAGGAAATCTTTGAGCGCGGAGGTTGCAAAACCCAATGCCTGATTAACTGTCATCGAAGGTTTGTATTCCTTCTGCAATTTCTCATGGATATCGTTTTCCCCTTCACCTATGACTACAGCCTTGTATTCGTAATACGAACCTGTCGGATCAGTCTTATACAATCGCGAACCGTTCTCATCAATCCCTGCAACAAGCAGGGCGACACCAAATGGTCGCAGACCGCCGGACTGAGTGCATAATTGTTTGAGACTACACATATCCTTGACGATATTGAGCGTATCGACAGGAGAATCGTATATGAGCTTGTTCTCTTGTGCTTTGCTTTGCGCCCTTTCGATCAGAACTCTCGCATCCGAGATGATTCCTGCTGCAGTTGCCATGATGTGATCATCGACCATAAATATTTTCTCGATCGATTCGGCAACAACGAGCTTATCGTTGATTCGTTTGTCAGTGACAAGCAGCACGCCATCCTTACAGACAAGACCCATCGCAGTATTTCCTATACGGACGGTCTTCATGGCATACTCTACCTGCAACAATCTACCATCAGGACTAAACATAGTTATAGCCCTATCATATCCCATCGCTTGGTGTTGCATCGGTTGCATTCTTTTTCTAACCTCGTTTCAATTTGTATGTCTTATACTCAAGAGCGTTTCACACCCTTCGGGCCATCTTCTGACAGGCATCCTTCCCTCGCTTTTTTCAGGATTCCCGACACCCTTATTGAAGATATGCGAATCGGCTTCTTGTCAATAGTATTGATAAGAGCGAAGCACGCCCTCACCTTGTCGACCATCATATGATTGACCCGTAGGATTCCTCGTTTTTTCTGCGAGTCATATTTGACAGGAATGATTCCCGCAGAAGCAGCATCAAATACTCCCAACATCACCGTCAGTTGCCTCACGAGCGATCGCTGAATATCTTTCATGAATACCTCATTTTCATCAAGCGATTCCGCCTCGTAGACGATATATCGTTTCGTTTCCCGGAATGCGGGCCGTAACGGTTTTGTCTTGAACATTTACGCTTCCACCGTCCGATCATCACTTAAAAAAGATGTTCTCAGAAACATCCTTGTCAAGTGTGTCAATCTCGATAATCCCGTACGCAGGAAGATTGTTCTATTTTTATTCATGGTAGAATCGAGTAATCCTCCCTGATTATCCTCATATATTTCTTGCTCTACCTGACGTGCCGAAAAACACACGAGATTTATAAATCTTGCTACTTCTTGACACTGTACAAAAAAGAATACTTTTGCATAGTAAACAAAAAATAGGAT
This sequence comes from uncultured Methanosarcinales archaeon, assembly GCA_964603345.1. Lineage (GTDB taxonomy): Archaea > Nanobdellota > Nanobdellia > Woesearchaeales > SKGA01 > SKGA01. The sequence goes on from CAZRUJ010000015.1 coordinate 3,308, forward strand.
TGTCGTTTGCTCCATACATGGAAGAAAAACCTCTCAGTGAGATGTTTTTGGGGGTCAGAGGTGCTATAGTAACGTGGAAACGTCAGCACGCAGTCATTTTGAACAGCCCCTACTTCTCAACCTTGTTAAAAAAGTAAGAAAATCCATATGTTGTGTATAGTATGAGTATTATTTATTCTATCAGGTGATAATGAACTCCGCATACAGTGTTTTTGGGAGAGATAAGTGATATACTGACAGGTTAACATACAAATTAATCGTTCTGGAGAAGGTATGCTTATTTTGCAACGATCAATGTGCTTGTCAGCGTCACTCCTTCAAGTGGCCTGATGCTATCGAGAATGAAGGTTCCGAGCGCTTCAGAACTTTCCAGATTGACCTTGACAAGAATATCCCACTCTCCAAATATCATATACGCTCCTGATACTTGTTCCAGACCCATTATAGAATCATAGATGTCCTGTTCTTTTCCACGTTCAGTGTTTATCAAAATAAATGCTTGCATGGTTTCAACCCCTTAATCGTATTCGACTATAGAAAGCGTATGGACGAACTCTTATTTATAGGTTTTCACTCAGGCCATCGGAACAGTCTGGCGACCGTCAAGAATGCAGTGTGACCGAGCATCGAATGCTTCGGACGTAATTTTCCTCCTAGCACTTCCCATCTTCGCTGCATTAGCTCTATTGTGGTCACGAGTTTGAAGTCCTGATCAAGAGATTCGGCAAATAGCTGTGCCTGAGTGATGTGAGGTGTGTAGGCGACGATGAATCCGGATTGCTTCAGAGCCTGTCGTGCAAATGAGAGCGCTTTTGACGGGTCGGGCATGTCAAGGATGAGAACATCTGCCTTTTCAGGAGGTTGTGCGGTGATGAGATTTTCCTGTTTGATGATTACGTTGTCAAGGTCGAGACGTTTGCAGTTCTCCTCTATCGTTTTAAGATGATTCTCGTTGATATCATAACTGTAGACGCGTTTGCAAAGGGCGGCCAGTTGCGTGGTGACTGCACCGCTTCCACCACCCGCGTCGATGACGACAGCGTCTTTAGTGAGTCCGGTCTCTGCGATGATAAAACCTATATCTTTTGCAATGATGGTAGCTGCCGTTCGTTTCATACGATCATACGAATCCTTAAAAGTGGCAGGAGCAATAAGCTTAGGCTCACCAGTCGTTGTGGACACGACACCTTCATGGTGTGCCTGTAGCAATTTCTCCCTATCAAGACTGCCATCAGACAGATGTATCGTGCGGTTGAGATCGGTTATGGGCCTGACGTGTTTATCCTTTGATACGAGTAGTTTTTTGACATACATATTGATAGTGAAGATGTGATGAGTCCTTTATAAAATTGTGTGAAATAGGGTCATGTCCCGAAAGGAAGATAATCATATATCGAATGATCAATCAAACGGGAGTTTGCCTTGAAACTGGAAAAAAACGTCTTGGAAAAAACGCATTCGAAAGATGGAAAGAGATATCATGAGTTGGTGCAGACAAACACCTCGAACATCATCCTGGACAGAGCTAAAGAATGAAAATAATTAAATATTATATGTTAAAATGAAATTATGATACGATGATACTGACACTTAATGGTAAAGGAGGATCGGGAAAGTCGACAGTCGCAAGGATCCTCGCCCAAAAACTTGATTTCAAGCATTATTCTTCAGGTGATTTCATGCGTTCGCTTGCTAGAGAGAGAGGATTATCGCTTCTTGAGCTAAGTAAGCTCGCTGAAAGCGATAAAAGCATTGATGAGGAGATTGACAGGCGCCAGATTAAGCTGGGAGAAAAAGAGGATGACTTTATTATTGATGCCAGATTAGCAGCTCATTTCATCCCTGATTCGGTGAAAATATTTCTTGAATGCGATGATATGACCCGAGCGAAGAGAATTCTCGCTGCGAATCGTTCAGAGGAAGATAACCCTGATATTGATACTACCATCGCGAACATCCGGACCAGAGAGGCTTCTGAAGTGAAACGCTATGGAACATACTACGGATTCAACCCGTATGACGTTTCTAATTATGATCTTGTCATCGACACCTCAACACGTTCCCCTGAAGAAATCGCAGACATGGTCTTAGATCATATCAAAAGAAAAGAACCCCCCATGTATTTGGAGTAGGAACCTGATCCTACATTCCCGATAGCTTTAAAAATAGGAGGTTATTCCACGTCTCGAGTATGAAAATCCCAAAAATCCAACGAAGACATTGTCCTTACTGTAACAAACATACAGAACAGAAAGTGATTGCCGCGAAACGGCGACCTCGAGGTTCGTCCAATCCGCTCAGTGCATTCTCCACCAAACGAGTCAGGGCTCGAGGAGAGCGACGAGGAGCAGGTAACCTGGGAAAGTTCTCGAAGCCGGCGATCAAAAAGTGGAAGATGACTGGTCGGAAGATGACTACCAAGACCGACCTTCGTTATGAATGCAGCGAGTGTAAGAAACAGCACGTGCAGGCAAGCGGTAAAAGAGCTAAAAAAGCAGATATCATCTGAGCCGTTTTCAGGAATTTGTTTTTTTTGGAGATATTTCTTTCTCAAGCTGGTTTGTGACAGTTACCTTTGTGGGACTGTAAGATGGGCTTACGACAATATTTATAAAGAGATGGTTGTTCGTACTTATTACACCCGAGTATCCGCAAGCGATATGCCTGCGGCATGAACTTTACGGCCGGCATCCGGCTTTGAAGCGTCCCGTACTCGAGAAAAAAATATAAGGAGTCATAAGTCAAAATGACAGCTCAACAAGAACCAGCTTCAAAATTCATCAAGGTCCGATGCCCGAAGTGCAAGAACGAACAGATAATCTTCGGGAAAAGCGCTTCCCTTGTCAAATGCCTCGTCTGCGAGAAAGAACTCGCCGAACCGACTGGTGGTAAGACAAGAGTAAAAGCACGAGTCCTTGAAGTCCTCGGTTGATCACCGTATGAACGATTTGCATTGAAAGGACTGATGTTTTTGTTTTTTACATATTATCAAAATAATAAATATTATCTGTGATGTGATACTACCATGCTATTCAAGAAGAAAGGATACCCTGAAGAAGGAGATATCGTATTCTGCACCGTTACAAAGATCCAATATCATTCCGTGTTCGTCAACCTCGATGAATTCGAGAGAAAATCAGGCATGGTCCACATTTCAGAGATCAGTCCTGGACGTATCAGGAATATCCACGATTACGTCAAGGAAGGGAAAGTCATCATCTGTAAGGTTCTTCGTATCAACAAGGAACGAGGGCATATTGATCTCTCTCTTCGGCGTGTCAATGAGAACCAAAGACGTGCGAAAGTAGAAGAGCGAAAACAGCAAGTTATTGCAGAGAATATCCTCCAATCATATGCCAAGGTCAACGATAAAAAAATCATCGACGTATATAATGAGATCAGCACTCCGTTACTCGAGGAATATCCTACGCTGTATGCCGCATTCGAAGATGTTATCGAGAACGGCACCGACTTGTCGACCAAAGGACTCGACAAGCAGTTAGCGAAAGATCTCAAGCCATACATCAAAGAGCGTATCAAGCAAAAGGAAGTCGGCATCGAAGCTACTCTGAAATTATACTGTTATGAAGAGGACGGTGTTGACAGGATTAATAATCTGACAAAGCAGATTCTTGATACGTATGAAAAGACCGAATTGCAATTTCTCGGGTCAGGATCGTTCAAGCTGAAAGTGACAGCCAGAGAGTACAAGACAGCTGAAGAAGTCATGGATAAGATCGATGCCATCCTCGAGAAAGGAGATAAGGAGCAAAATATCTCTTTCGAGCTCGAACGGGAATGAGAAGTAGTACCATGGTGACAAGAGGATGACGACAAAGATTCTCAAGTGTGAATCGTGCGGGTCCTACGGTCTTGACAGCACGTGCCCCTGCGGCGGTAAGCGAGTGTTCTCCAACCCTCCGAAGTATTCTCCTGAAGACAAGTATGCCAAATACAGGCGAATGGCAAAAGAACAAGAGAACGAAAAGGATAGAAAGAAAGGGACCGAAGAGAAGAATGATCGATAGGAGTTGTTGCACAATGCCGATCTCAAAACAAGCAAAAGAACAAGGACCGGATCACATTTATCGACATCCCACCCTTTTTGACAAGAAAGAACTTGATGACATGTTAATACCTGAAGAAGAGAGGGTAACAGCAAAAGAACTTGAAAATAAAAGACTCCATGAAAAACTCACCTACAGACACCCACTGCCAGAACGAGCAAACATTTACGAGAACAATCCGCTCACGAAACAAGACCTTACCGATTATGCCCACAAGCAAGAGATGAGCATAGCGACAAACACACCGAGCATGGCAATCACAGCACTCGCACAATATGCGAACAAACCAGAAACAGAAGTCACGCAAGCTGACGCAATCACACTCCATCTTTCTACAGAAACGCAATTTCCCGAGGGAATGAACAACCGCAACCTCCTTACGAAATTCAGGAAAGCGAACAATATAGACAGATACGGATTGTCACAACACCAGCTCATCAAGAGCTACGGCAACCATCTTCTTGAGAACGTGAATCAGTAGAGAAAACCAAGAAGTATTTTTTTCCGGAAATATCACTGATCAAGTCCGCGTAGCGCTTTTAAATACATTCGACTGGAAAGTCGAGTGATGAGCACGACAACACGTTCTGCAAGCGCAATCAAAGATAGAATTCGCACTATCCGAGGAGTGCAAGTCATGCAGGACAGGGATCTGGCGGAATTGTATGGAGTGAGTACGAAGGCATTAAATCAAGCAGTGAAAAGAAATAAAGAACGATTTCCGGAGCATTTTATGTTCCAATTGTCAGAAAATGAAACACAAGTTTTGAGGTCACAATTTGTGACCTCAAGTTGGGGAGGTAGAAGATATTTACCCTATGCATTCACAGAACAAGGAGTGGCCATGCTCTCAGCAATTCTCAAGAGTGAAACCGCTATTTCAGTTAGTATCAAAATAATGGAAGCGTTCGTTGCTATGAGAAGGTTCCTGACATATAATGCAGGAGTATTCCAACGACTGGACAAGCTGGAACTCAAGCAAATAGAGCATGATAAGAATTTCGAACATGTGTTTGAAGCCATTGAAGACAAGCAACTACAACCACAACAAGGAGTATTTTATAACGGACAAGTGTTCGATGCGCACAAGTTCGCAAGCGATCTTGTCAGAACAGCACAAGAAACAATCATTCTCATCGATAATTATGTGGATGACACGACACTGTCAATACTTGCTAAGAGAAAGAAAAACGTTCGCGTGACAATATACACGAAAAACCTTACGAAACAACTCAAGCTCGATACAAAAAAGCACAACGAACAATACCCACCAATAACGCTGCAAGAATTCATGGACGCTCACGACCGATTCCTTATCATTGATGATAAGACAATCTATCACATAGGAGCGTCACTCAAAGACCTCGGCAAAAAGTGGTTCATTCAGAACAAGGTAATGAATGTGCCAAAAATACGTGTATTTTTACGCACGCATTCTCAAAGATGGATAAGAACGCTTTGGAAATGATACGAAAACTGGAATCAGAACAAGCAAAGATAGAGAAAACAAAAGAAAATATCAAACGGAGTGTTTCTTGAGCTGCTTGAGAAGATTTTCTTTTCCGCTCCAGTCAAGCAAGTGCTCAAGAACGTCAACAAGATTGTCCACAGGAACAAGCTTGACCTTATCCAGACGACCTTTTTCGATGACGATATCCTGCAAGTTTGACCTCGGAACGATTATCTTTCTCATATCTGCATCAATAGCAGCATCGACTTTTGCAGACACTCCTCCTACGGGAAGAGCTTCTCCGCGAACACTTACACTTCCAGTAACAGCTACATCCTGTCTTACAGGAATTTTCTTGAGCGCACTGACAATAGTGCTTGCAACAGCCAGACTAGCACTATCCCCTTCAACACCTTCATATGTTTGAAGGAATTGAACAAACACATCATATTTTTTGAGATCATCACCAAAGTAGCTTTTCACCAAGCCAGAAACATTCGTGATGGCCTCTTTTGCAATTTCTCCAAGACGACCTGTAGCCAAAATTTTCGTCTCTTTATTTCCTGTCGTGACTGAAGATTCGATGGGAAGGATGATTCCAGAATACGAACCACCACCACCGATAACAGCAAGACCATTGACTCTACCGACCCGTTTTCCTTCGGTGACAATAACATCATAATCTTTTTTGTTTTCGATATAACGATCAGCAAGCTGTTGCTCGAGACCTCGAGCATTCTCTTTTGCGAGACGAACATGTTTGACATCAACAAGATTCGCATTATACTCGACAGCGATATCCCCTGCACTACGCACGAAACCACCTAGTTCACGAAGGCGCAAGGTCAAGTGGTTCTTACGGTTGGCACGACGACGAGCCTCCTCCACAATATAGGAGACCGCTTCTTTTGTGAAGTGAGGGATCTTACCGTCTTTACGCACTTCTTGAGCGACAAATTGAGCAATCTTATATTCGTTTTCAGGGGTATCCTCCATGACATCTTTCATGTGGACTTCATAGCCATAGCCACGGATACGACTCCTCAGAGCGGGATGGAGATCCTTGATACTGTGCATGTTACCTGCCGCGATCATGACAAAACGGCACGGTACCGGTTCTGTCCGCACCATGGCTCCCGCACTTCGTTCAGACTGCCCTGTAATGGAGAATTTCCCTTCCTGAATTGCAGTAAGCAGCTCTTGTTGCGTTGCAGGATGTAGTGTTCCTATTTCATCGATAAAAAGGACTCCCATATGCGCTTTATGAATCATACCAGCTACAACTCTTTCATGGGCGGGAGTTCCAAGACCACCTGATTGAAATGGATCGTGAAGCACATCACCGAGAAGAGCCCCTGCATGAGCACCAGTTGCATCATAGAACGGCGCGCTACTATTATCATAGTTATCAACGACGAGTTTAGGATTGCTTGTCGTTTTTCCTCCCATCTTCTTGCTCATGTTGATCATAAATACTACCCCGACCAGAAATGCGATTCCACCAAGAAATGTCGCTGCAAATAATATATTGGCAGCAACAACACCATCTTCCAGATAGGATGATCTGATCCACCACGGTGCGATCATAGCAAGAACGGCCAATATGATAAAGATGACATTCTGCCCTTTAAACATGTTAGCTGATTCTATTTTCGAACGAGCGATTATCTCCCTCCCTTGCTTTGCGGGTGCCGTCCTGATCAAAGGTTTGTTCTCATCATTTGGATTATTGAAAGAAAGAATATCAACAAGTTTCTCTTTAGGAAGCATTTCCGCCAGTGCAAGCCCAAGAAGTGATTTTCCTGTTCCAGGCTCTCCGACTAGGAGAACGTGACGGCGTTGCGATGCGGCTTTTTTCATGACGTCAATTGCATTTTCCTGTCCTATAACTTGTTCTATAAGTTTTTTCCGGACTTTGATATCCTTGGTCGTCTTGAAGTCATGTTCTGAATCTTTTTTTTGAGAAGCTTTTTTCGCAATAGTTTTTCGAGCACCTTTTTTCGAAGCTGACTTCTTCGTATTCTTTTTCTTTGTTGCTTTCTTTGTTGCCATATGAATCTTACCTTCAGAATGTGATCATATCACTTTATACAGGTCAACGTGAAACGGACATCGCAAGCCCATCACGGATAATAATTGATGGAGTTATGTTGTTTATAAGATTTGTGGAAAAAAGAGCCTGTCCCCAAAAGGAACGTACACATATATCAACAAGAAATGCTACTTACGAGTTTACATTAATCATTAAGAAAAAACACCTCCACTGAGGTGTTTTAGCAAGATAGTTGTTGACTGCAGGAATTCTTGATAAAACCACAAACACTTCTAAACGCAGCAACTACGCAAGAGAAAATAGTGCAATCACCAAGCACGAGAAAGAAAATGAAAACACAAATTGTTTGACTGAAGTTTGAGAAAAATTATGGTTTTGAGCAGACGAACACCAAAAATAATATTTTAGAACAACACATAGAATCCATAATATTTATAATGAATGACAGATATTCGCATGCAACATGGCAGTTATCGCGCTCGATATAGGTGGCACCAAAATTAAAGGAGCTATCATAAGCCCTAATTATAAGATTATCAAGAGCATCAAAGTACCCACACGACCTACAAAGGGAAAACGCCACATCCTCAGCACCATCAAAAGCATCGTTGAAACACTATCTGCCAATTCACAATATAAGCTGACTGCAATAGGGGTTTCGCTTGCAGGTAGTATCGATTCCAAAGGCAGGTTGTTCGATCTCAACAATACCATGCCAGCCATGCAGGGAACGTATATAAGGAGATTTTTCTCACGACTTACTGATATCCCGGTTTTTATCGAGAACGATGCCAATTGCTTTACGCTCGCCGAATGCTTGTTAGGAAAAGCCCAGAACAATATGACAACCATCGGGATAATATGGGGTTCTGGTGTCGGCGCCGGCATGGTGACCAGGCAATTCAATGGCAAACCCCGACTTTATGCAGGTGTCGACGGCAACGGTCTTGAGATAGGCCATAACAAGGTTTTTTCCAAAGCATACAGAAAGTATGTTGAAATGGAGCGAGTGACCGGCGGGAAGTTCTTACCCCGATTGTATAAGCAGTACGGTGGAACGGAACGATTACAGTCCTTTGAAGTCCTCCAAGGCCTGGACGAAGCAAGCCGTAAAGCGACTGCTGAAGCGATCGAGCATCTCGGTTACTCTATCGGCCTTCTCATCAACATTTTTAACCCTGATAGGATTGTTTTCGGCGGTGGTCTGAGCAATATGTATGAATCTGTTGACAAGAGGATTCTTTCTGCTGCCAAAAAATACTGTGTCAAACAACATTTTGAGAACGTATCATTCTCAGCATTTTCCTTATCTGATGATGAAGGCATCTTCGGAGCTGCGCATCTGGCTTTGAAAGCTCACCGCAAGAAATGAAAGGGTAAGAAAACATCTCATCCGATATAATTGAGATCATGGTATTTGGCGAGTTTCTTGGATAATTTCTTCGAACGTTTTTTTGAAATCTTGTCTGGAGCTTCCATCTGTCCTTCAGATTCCAACTCTCGCTCCAACTCATCAATTTCTTCATCAAGTTCGGATAGATCGACGTCAAATTCATATTTTTCGTTAAACATATGAAGAATTTTTCTCGCTTCTTTCAAACCTATATACATCGGATGACCGTAGGTCTCTCCAAGCAAAGCGATCGATTTCATATTGAAAGAATCAGCAAGACCAAGCAGTAATCCTGAAATGCCTACGATAGGACCCACCACCCCATATACTTCGTCATTCGCCCCTTGTTTCTTGAATTCGCTGATAAATGACTTATCGTTTCCAGTCACATAGATACTTGGATCCTCAGGAATATCATTTAAACCAACTCCGCCGATAGTGATGATATTCGATCCATCGAACGATTGTATGGTTTGCAAGAGTTCTTCTGCAAGCTCATAGCTTGCCCTTTCCTGTGAAGGTTGTGCATCCCCTGTGAGAAGCAGAAAATCAACACCGCTCTTGGAATAGTGATGGAGTTTTATCGAAGGGAGTTGTATGAGATTATTTTCATTTATGAAAACGCTATTTGGCATATGATGACTTTGGAAAGAACCCACCTCTTTTGTATCGAGCTTCTCGATGATTGTGTCGACCACTACTTTGCCAACATTACCTATTCCAGGAAGCCCTTCTATGAATATCGGGTTCTCAC
>CAZRUJ010000015.1:13034-20964 GCA_964603345.1 uncultured Methanosarcinales archaeon
GAATCCTTCTTTTAAGCTTGTTTTCCAACCATCCATTGCAAATGGAGAGAAACAACTTGACGCTTAAAAATATTTGCATGAGATACGTACTGCCACCCCTCTCGATTGAAAACAAAATATTTTTAATAGATAGGATCCCAAGCCACACATCATGGTCCGTAAAGTGAAACGTCACGAGCATCACCTCATCCCACTACCACTAGTTCTCATCCCCGGTTTAATGCTTCTGGTCAGTCTTCTCATATTCATCTTCGGCCAAAAGGATCTTTCATTTCTGATAGTCGGCATGGCTATTGTGGTCGCCATTCTCATCCATAAAGAAGATTCTGAGACGTGATAGAAAAAGAGTTTCTATTTATTTATCTTCAAGATACTTTCTGATCTGCTCCTTTTCCTTTCTTGTCAGATCACGTCGTTTCGAGATATCTCTTGATTGTTCTTTGAGATTAGATGCTGATTCCCTGCCAAAACCCCATAGCATGATGATAAGAGCTCCGAACACCAGCCCTGCAATCGCAAATGAATTGAGCGAGAGCATCATGTTATAGATTCTTTGATCGACAAACCCATAGATAGCGATCACTACAGAGAGCACGGTAGCTGTCTTAGGATTCGGAAAGACTGATTTAAGAACAGTTGTAAATAGAAAATGCATTATGGAAAACAGTATGAAAAACATCGCTATGATGGGTATTCCGTTGACAAGACCATCTACAAATCCAGTCACATCCCCTTGAAGCAATGAACGGATCGAATCATACAAGCTGTACACGTCATCCGAGACCGAGTGAGTGGTGGTCTGGAACATGTTACCTGAGAATGTCGCGATAGCACCGACGATGAACAATGCGATGATCACATAAAAGATGATCTTTGAAGAACCTGATTTTTCCGGATCAGCATATACCATGGTTTGACCTTGCAGTTATATAGAGAATATCCTTAAAGAAGGAAGTATAAAAAAGTAACGAAAAGAAAAAATAAAAAATATCAAAGAAAAACTAGTTATCGCGATTATTGATCATGTTGAGAACTCCTTAGATGCTGGTATTCTTCTATCACATCATTTAGAAGTTTTTTCTCATAAAAAGTAGGTTGCCTCTCTTCTTTCAAGCGCATATATTCATTTCTTAAAGCTAAAAACCGTTGTTGTAAGGACGTTCGATCGGCTCCTCTTTTTATCTCTTGAAGGAACTTTTTGGCATCATTTGCGAACTTTAATTCTCTTTTTCTTCACGTTGTTCATCACTTTTTTCATGTTTCACATCAAGATTGAGTCTGTTCAACAATTCCTTCATACGCTTGCTTCCGATAAACAACTGTTGTTTTTTTGTTTTCAGATCACTGACCCGCCTCGAGACTTCGTTGTATTTTCCGCCCAGTTGCTGAACGTGTTGTTGGAGGTTTGGAAGTTCTGATGAAGCGGATTGCATTCCTTTGACACGATCTATAATAGAACTTAGTCCATCGATAAGGTTATTTAATTCCAAAAGTTCTTCTTCTGCACTTTTTTCTTCTTGACCTATTTGTGTTTCTTCGTTATTTTCAGCTCTGATTTGGTAAAGGAGTTGTTTAAATTCATTGATTACTTTCTGGGCTTCTTGCTGGACTTTAGGATCATGCTCATCTTTTAAGATGTTTATCTGATCTTGCAATCCTTTTTTCAGCGCTACAAATTCACTTCGGGTCTTGCCAAGCTCATCACGATTATATTTCAATTCATTCTGGAATGCTTTCAGAAAGAACGTATCATCTCGCTTCAACGAATTGACCATGTTTTTTATCTCATCAAGATGTTTTTTTTCAGAATCGGAATCTCCTCTCGAAACCGATTCAGAGAGGGAGTTTATCGAATTATTGAGTTGCTGGAGCAGTGATTTCATATCAGCATTCAATTTATCGATCTTCTTATCAAGTTTCAGATCCTTTTTCTCATCTTTTTCAATTTTATTCTCATCCTTTTTCGCTTTATTCATATCCTTGAATAGCTCGTTCCATCCTTTTTTCATCCTTCCTTTCGCACGTCCGACTTTTGTCTCATAACCAGTCAAATCTTTGTTGGTTTTTTCCAAATGGTGTTTTGCATGTTTCGCTTCGATCTTTCGATTCATTCTGTTGTTATTGTAGTCGTGCTTTGACTGCTCTTTTCCTGATCTGGAATCAAATTCAGCTCCACTGGCATCGGCAAATTCTTTTCCTTGATGGGCATTGTTGGTCTGGAGCTTTCGAAACAGGATAATGATAGCGAAGATGAAAATGAGAACGACTGCGATGGTGAGAAGCCCATTTCCGAAAATCCCCATAATAGCACTGTATCCGCCAGAAAACATTCCTATAAGAGCGAATCCCAACCCAAATAGCGTCTCGTACGACTTATTTTCCGATTTGCGAAATAGAGTTATGTTCGAGATATATTTTCCGAGAACGAAAATGAGAAGGAATATTCCCACAGCCGGAGCGGTCATCACGATGTGGGCGAGAAACATACCGACATCGCCTGAAAAAAGGTATGTGAAACTTTGTGCGATCAAAGTTAGCGCTTCCCCCACCGATTGGGGAGTGTCAGGTGTCGCAACACCACCCACACTATCTATGAATGAATTCTCACCATTTGCAGCATAAGCGGGAACTGTTGATACAAGAATCAAAGCCAATGTCAAAAGTAATAGTAATCGCCCTGTTTTCATCGTGAAAGACCTCCTAACACACACCCAACGAAATATGGCATGAGCGTGACACTCATAAATAGCAAATCGTTAATTTATAAATATTTCTATTGGATAAGCAACCCATATTACCTACAGAGTAGAAACACAACAATTTTAAATACTTTCATCCCTGCAAAAAACACGATGGAGGGGTGGAAAGAGAGTATAGAATTATTCTTAAGAACCTGGAAAGGCAAAAGCCATATTCTGGGCGCAATCTTGACTGGCAGTTACGCTATAGGTCTTGAAACAAAGGATTCTGATATTAACATTCATATCATCACAGATAACAAAACGTCGTGGAAGGAACGCGGTTATGTCACTGTTAATGAATATCATATCTCCTATTTCGCAACGCCGTTCAAGCAGATTCTCAGGCATCTCGATCAGGATAGGTATTTGGGTAGGAAGGTTGATGCAACCGCATTCTCGAGAGGAGTCATATTGTTTGATAAGACGGGTGTAGTTAAAGAACTTAAAGATCATGCGAAAAAAGAGATGGAAGAGCCATTACCTGAACTGGAAAAAAGCCATGTAGAACTCTATAAAGCCTCTCTTCATGATGGTTTTATCAAGCTCAAAAGTGCATATCATGATAGGACTGTCGGATTTTCATATGCATATCACTTATACCTCGACAGTATCATCTCGATATACGCTCGTTTTCTGGGATGCGACCTCCCCCATCACGAGAAGTTAGGAGCATACCTTACAGATAGGGCTTTCCAACAACGTTATGGAGTGAAATCATTGCCAGACGCACGATTCAAGACACTGTTCAGGGAAGCGCTTGAACAGCAGGCAAAAACCAAACAGCTTGACAGTGCAAGAAAACTCAGAAATTATGTGATTCGGAAAATGGGCGGTTTCGATACGAATAATTGGTATGTTAGGGACAGGATCGATTGAGTAATCATTTTTTTTCAGGAAAATAAACTGTCTCCCCATACAATATCCCCTTATCAAGACGTACAGGTCGCCAGCGATCTTCGACAAGGTCTGCATCAAGCCATGAAGCTAGTTCTTTCGCATTACCGATGGTCGCGGACAGTCCTATGATCTGCAATTCCGGAAGCTGTCGTTTGAGAATGGTGATGAGCACTTCAAGCGTCGGTCCTCTCGAGACATCGTTGAGCAGGTGAATTTCATCGATGACAAGAACGCCTATACGACTCAACCACGAGACATGGTGCCTGATAAGGGAATCAAGCTTTTCGCTGGTGGTTATGACAACATCGAACTCAGAAAGGTATTCATCCTTGCTATCGATATCTCCGCTTGCAAGAGCGATCTTCAATCGAGGATAGCGTTTCTTGAACTCCCTGTACTTTTCACTGGCTAAAGCCTTGAGAGGAACGACATACACCCCTTTTCTCCCTTTCGAGAGCACGGCGTGATACATCGCCATTTCGCCGACAAGCGTCTTTCCCGAAGCTGTCGGCGTGCACACGAGAATATTATGATCCTCGAAAAGACCGGCCTCGATCGCTTTCTCTTGAGAGGGTCTCAATTCGATGATTCCTAATCTATCAAGAAGCGTGGAAATAACAGGAGGAATCTTTTTTGAAGCCATCATTCCACAATCAATCAACGGATGCTTTTATTATTTTTGAAAATATCTCTCACTTCTTGTAAGCGAGATGTATGATAAGAACCACCACTAAAACTCCTGCACCGACAACGGCATAACCGAGTCCTCCAGCAAGTCCTGAAACGCTTGCAGAAAGGTATTTGCTAAAACCGACAAGGACAAAAACAAGAGCTAGAAAAGTAAGTCCCATCAATAACAATGAGCGGACTGCAGCGTGAATGGCAGATTGCAACCTCTCGTGTAATTCTTTCAAGGAGTCGGAAACCGCTGTTTTAAGAAGTTTCACGAATGACGCTTTCTTATTTTTAGTTGTGAATAGTTCATACAAATCTTTAAATCTCATAAATCATCACCATCTTATTTCTTTTTTTTTGAAATCAAGCTTGAAAGCACCGCTCCTAACGCAAACGATGTTACAATCGTTGTCAAAGGATACTTTCGGATAGTGCTCTCGAAACTATCAACATATTCATTTGCCTTTTCGTGAGATGTTTTTTTCCTTCCAAAAACCATATATATCAAACCTCTGTGATTTTATTCTTTTAGTGTAACATTTTTTCTAGCGGTAATTGCCTGTTCTCGAAGGTGCTTTCGAGAATACCTACTTTCGCTTGGTAGCACCTGTTTTTTTCCTTGCATTCGAACGTTTGCCCCGCACGGACCTTGCCGAGGCTTTTTTCCCCGTCTTCTTCTTTGTAGTACCCTGACGAGATTTTGTTGCTGGACTTTCGGACGTTACGTGTTCAACGATGTCTTGAAGGTCAAGATTAGATATCACATTATCAAGTTCTGCGAATTTTTTGCTTATGTATGAGAAAAGAGAAGCCCGTCTATTGCTGAATTCACCAAGAATACGAGAAGCGAGTTCACCGACTTTGTTATCATCACCTTTTTTTTCATTCATGATTTGAGAAACTTCCTGTTTTAATCGTGATGCAGCAATTCCCACTACATTAACACCCATGTGAAAGACTTCAGACACGGGATGATCGTCATAGTGAGATGACTGTTTCTTTTTTGATACCATTTTAAACCTCCATAAATTTCTTATATATTCTTCTGAGATGGAAATCATCTTTTATTATCGTATCAAGACTCATAGTAATCTCATCTAGAGAGGATACCATCTCGTTGAGCAAATCTGTTTCGAGATCCTCATTTGACGGCTTCTGCTCGACAATCTGTTGGAATGAATCAATCGAGCGTATCATGATATCAAGCTGTTTTTTCTTTTCATCAAGAAACGATCCATCTTTGATGATGAAATTATTGCTGTTCTTGAGCTCTATATTCGTTATCTTTTCAACATCTCGTTTCAGATGAGATACTTCTTGTTTTAAAGATAGGAGTAGTTTGTATATATCGTTAAAATCAGCATCGCCAAAAACAGTTTGGGTGGAAGACAGGTTTTTTTTGAAATCACCGAGTTCTTTTTTAAGACGTGAGATTATCTTTGATATATGCTTGTCAATAGATTCATCATCTATTTCGATATAGTATAATCTGTTTGATTTAGAACTTGATTTCCACAGTCGCCATCCTAACAAGTCATCACCCACCTCGTATAATAGTATATGAATAAGTAACATATATAAAACCTACGGTTTGAAAATCTGGTCCTGTGCCAGTATAGATGCTAACTATCGACCTACAATGATGTACACCAACCTATGATAGGCGGTATATTTTTATAGGTGTATTCGATAGCAATCTGCCATGATATCACAAGAAGAGCGAATAAAAATACTCAAAGCAGGCCATATAGCGGGTGAAGCGAGGGAATATGGTAGGAAACTGCTTGAAAAAGATGTTCGTATCGTTGATGTTCTTGATAAGGTCGAGGATTTTATCATCTCGAAAGGTGCAGGTATCGCATTCCCAGCCCAGATTTCGTTGAATACGGTAGCTGCTCACGAGTGTAGTGATGATGATGATGACAGGACGCTTCAGGAAGGTGATGTGGCCAAGATCGATGTGGGTGCTCATATCGACGGTTTTATTGGAGATACAGCATTAACCGTAAATCTTGACAGTCAATACAAGGAATTGCTCAAGGCAAGTGAGAAGGCGTTGAAAAACGCTTCCACCATGTTCAGACCAGGAGTTGCTGTAGGTGAAATAGGTGAAGTTATTCAGGAGACGATTACTGATCACGGATTCTCACCAGTGAAAAACCTTTCAGGTCACGGTCTTGGCCAGTTCCAAGTCCATACGAGTCCGAGCATCCCTAACATCAAGCTTGAAGATTCCGTAATCCTTGAAGAGGGGATGACTGTGGCATGCGAACCTTTCGCAACGAATGGAAAGGGAGCGATCGATGAAGCAGGTCAAGCTACAGTATTCTCGCCAGTACGCATGAAACCGGTTCGGGGAAAATTTGCAAGAGAAATTCTGGAATCAATTAAAGGATTCCAAGGTCTTCCTTTCACAACACGGTGGTTGACTAGAAAGCATGGCAAGGGAAAAACGCTTTTTGGTCTGAAAGAATTGCAGCGTTCGGGAGTTATAAGTTCCCATCCACCCCTCAAGGAAGTAGGTAATGGCATGGTCAGTCAGCATGAGCATTCTTTCATCGTAGAAGATAAGCCGACAATCACGACAAAGCTTGATGATGAATAAGGATTACTAACAAGAGAGAAAATATTTATAAAAAAACAAAAGATCGCAAAACATACAGATTATGAGGTGTTAATGAAAAAATGGTAGTAGAATTTGATGAATTCAAAGGAAACAAGATGATTGTTCTAAAGCGAAACGACGAAGACCCATATCCGTTCAAATTCGGCAAGAACAAGGCGAAAATGCTTGTCGAGAACTTCGAAGCGGTCAAGAAATTCGCTGAAGAAGAAGACGAAGAGCAAGAATAATCATAGAAAAAAATAATCAGTTTATTTGTTTTTTATTTTTGTTTTGAGATATCAAAACTCATTCTCCATCAGGAATCGGGTAAGCTTGATATCAATATCATAGAGAATGTCAGAAATCCTCTTACCAACACGTTTTTCCACAAACAAGTAAAACAGGACGAGCGAGCTACAGTCGGATCTTTCCTAGAGCAAGCAAAGTCTCTGGGTAAGATGATACTTCTTCCTATCGTAGGTGCGATTGCAGAGAGCACGATGCCAGGTGCCATACTTCTCGCCACAGGAATATTAGCGCTTAATGTGATGGTGTTCACTGTGAAAAACAAGACATTGACAATTACCAATTCGTGAGAACATATTCTTTGATAAGATAAAAAAAATAAGAAGAAAAAAAGTTATCTTGATCCAGGCCTTTGAGTCGGCCTCGAACCTCCTCGGGCACGGCCCCTATCTCGACGACCAGAACCAGGTTTTGGTTTCCTGCCACGATTAGGTCTTGATGAACCTCGATTACCACGTGGACCTCGAAAATCTTCACTTCTTGGACCTCTCGAATCATCGTTGCCGAAACTCTTTCGAGGTCTTCGTTCAGAATCGTTCGAGAACGTTCTTTTAGGACCGTCAGATGAACTTCTCTGCCTGCCAGAGGATCTGTTTCCGCGTTGAGGACCTTGTGCTCCAGGACCGCGCTTATTATAATGTCCTGTTCTGCGTGGATCCGTTTCCGTTTTTTTTATCTGGACTAGATCAATATACGGTTTTTCTAT
>CAZRUJ010000016.1:0-18939 GCA_964603345.1 uncultured Methanosarcinales archaeon
CTTGTATGAGAATTCTGATTATAGGCGTAAATTCCTCAACAAAGTCGGTGAACGGGTATATAATGGCTGGCTTCGCCAGAAAAAAGAGGAATGGGTAAGAATCACCTATCTCGGCGGTGGTCGTCAGGTTGGTCGCTCGGCCATTCTACTCCAAACTCCTGAATCCAGAGTGCTTCTCGATTGCGGTCTCGATCCTGCATCTAATGACGGCTCTTATCCTTATTTGGAAGCTCCCGAGTTTCGTATTGAAGAGCTTGATGCAGTTGTCATATCGCATGCTCACCTGGATCACACGGGTTTCTTGCCTTACTTGTTCAAGTTCGGATTCAGAGGACCTGTCTATTGCACGGCTCCCACTCGTGATATTATGAGTTTGTTGCAGCTTGATACTGTCAAGATAATGGTTGGTGATGGTCTTGATCCTATCTATACCAGCGAGGAAGTCCGTGAAGTGGTCAAGCACACTATCGTTGTAGGTTATGAGGAAGTGACTGATATCACGCCTGATATTCGCATCACCTTATATAATTCAGGTCATATTCTTGGCGGTTCCATGGTTCATATACATATTGGTAACGGGCTTCATAATATGCTGTATACTGGTGATCTAAAATATGCAAGAACTCAGCTTCTCGCTCCTGCGGCGACAAAATTCCCTCGTCTTGAAACGCTCATGATAGAAGGAACTTATGGTGGTCGAAGCAATAGTCTCCCTCCGCCTAAGGAACAGGATAAATACATTGCTGAACTCATTACGAAAACTATCAAGAACAAAGGTAAGGTTCTCGTCCCGACACTCGGTTCCGGTCGGGGTCAGGAGATCATCGTTGTTGTCGAGAAGATGATACGTAACGGTCAGATTCCTGATGTTCCTATCTACGTCCATGGCATGGTGTGGGATATCACTGCGATCTATACTGCTTATCCTGAATTTCTCGCTCGTAACGTCCGTAGCCAGATCTTTCATAAAGACAACAATCCGTTCCTCGCCAAGAACATCAAACGGGTAGGTAGCATGAAGGAACAGCAAGAAATTATTAACAGCGGTGAAGCTTGTATCATCCTCGCTACAAGCGGTATGTTAGTCGGTGGTCCAAGCGTTTCCTATCTAAAGGGTCTTTGTGAGAATCCTAAGAACACGCTTCTTTTTTCGAGTTACCAGTCTCCTGGTTCTTTGGGTCGTAGGATCCTTTCTGGTGAGCGTGAAATCAGCTTTTCAAACGGTTCTAATGTTCCTGATACATATGAGGTAAAAATGACTGTCTCTCGTCTCGAGATTTCAGGTCATGCTGATCGCCGAGAATTGATGTCGTTCATTTCTCATTGCCAGCCGAGAAGCAAGCGTATCATCATCAATCACGGGGAGCCATCTCGTTTGACTGATCTTGCAAGTAGCATCCACAAATCCTTTAAAGTGGAAACACTCGTCCCTAACAATCTTGACTCTGTCAGGATACGATGATATTTGGTCTGAAACACGTTTTATTTTCTTTTTTTTTCAAGCATAAACCTTATATACTCCCGATTCTCTTGATGATTGTAGTATGGGAGTTAAAGGTGATCAGGTATTTAAGGACGATCTTATCATAAAATACCGTGGTCTATATGATTACGATGGTCTTATGGCTCTCATAAGGGATTTTTTCGCTAAAGAGAAGATCGATCTTGAAGAACCTAAGATGAAGTATAATATGAAAAAGACTGGTGCTGAAGTCGAATTCAAATTCGAAGGGGATCGAAAGGTTTCGTATTTTATCAGAGTATATTTGTATGTTGAAGGTCACATATGGGATGCTGATCCTAAGGAGATGACTGTTGAGGGTAAGAAGGTCATGCGAACAGGGGGTAAACTTCAGTTGTTCCTTAATGCTTCTTACGAGCCTGATTTTAGAAAACGGTTCAAAGATAACAAGGTTCATCGCTGGATGAAACGTCACATCAAAGATCCTGATACTGGCTTGCAGTATAATGATATCAAAACATTGGGTAAGAGTTTCATGCAAAAGAAGTTGTGGGAGCTTGATGGTAAGATTAAACAATTCCTTGGTATGGAATGTTATTGAAGGTGATAATGAGTGGCGGAACGAAGGACTATCATCGATTGGAAAACGGTTGAATATTCAGGTCTCATTTCACTCAGGGGTTTATATCGTCTTATTAATAACCGCTTGACTGATCTTGGTTATAAGCCGTTCGATGATTTTCATCAGGAACAGGTTTTTGAGGATGGCAAGCAAATCCTTATCACTATCAAAGGAGAGAAAAAGCTCTCGGACTATGCAAAAATAGAATGGAAATCAAAACTCGCGTTTCTCAATTGCCAGGAAGTTATCATCGAGAAAGAAGGTCAGAAAGTCAAGATGCACAAAGGTTCTACAGATATAAAGACATTATTATATTTGACAACTGATTATGATAAGAGTTTCGAGCAGAATCCCTTCCAATACTTCCTTCGCATGATCATCGACAAGTTCGTGTTCAAGAGCTATCTTGAGAAGGCCGCTACTAAGGCCTCGAAGGATTATCATCGTCTTGAAAGTGATATCAAGCGATTCCTCAATCTTGAGCGTTTCGATTAGTGGCGATTATTATTTGCAATAGATACTTTTAAATTCGGTTTTCCGTTTCTTTCCCTTATTATGGACGCTCCCATAAAATCAACACCGATACTGTCTTCTGGACTCAAGGAGCTTATAGACCGGGCTGATAGTATCTATCGTGAACATTTTGATGGTTCGGTCTGGTTCGGTCGTTGCATCTTCTTATCATGGTATTGCGAACGAGGAACGTGTACCTTTTGTTTTCGATCGGTTACAAAAAGTCATATTGATGAACCTTCCAAAGCGAGACGTAGCCTGGCAAGCATTATTGCAGAGGCGCTTCTTATCAAGGGTTTGGGGTGGCGCATCGAGTTTCTCACTGGCGGTTATGGGAGTTGTAGCAACGAGGATATAGTCCGTTACACGAAACTCGTTTCGCAGGTCATCGGTGATGGTATGTGGGTTAATCTTGGTGAGCTTGGTGTATCTATGCTTGAAGCATTCAAGCCGTATGTTCACGGCATTGTTAGCAGTATAGAGACGGTCGAACCGAAACTTCATATGCGAGTCTGTCCTGACAAGCCGATCCGACCCTATATCGATATGATTAGGGAATCGAAAGAGATGGGTTTTGAACAGGGAATGACCGTTATTATCGGTCTCGGTGAAAATCGTGATGATTTCTCTCTTCTCAAGCAGTTCATCGAAGATCATGGCATCAGTCGCATCACTGTGTATGCCTTGCGTCCTGTCAGGCACACTCCCTTCGAGCATGGCCCTTCTCCTGAAGAGGTCGCGTGGTGGGTGGCGAACCTCCGTATCAACTTTCCCGAACTGGAGATCATTGTTGGTAGCGCTCGCTATCGCATACCCGAAATCTCGCTCGTTCTCAAAGCAGGAGCTAATGCGATCACGAAACTTCCCGGTACGAAAATGTTCAACACCGAAGATGGTCGTCGTGTGGAAGAGGAAATAAAGAAAGCGGGCAGGACCTTTATCAGTACGTTCACAAGCGAAAATGTCAAAGGAATGGCTGATTGGGAAGGTATGATACGAAAACTAGATCTTACCGAGAACGAGAAAGAAGAGGTGCGAATTTCGCTCTACCATTATCTTGACGCTATGGAGACGCGCGGCAAGGCGTTGTTTTCTGATGGCGATCCTGATGGCTGCAAACGTTGATGTGTTTTCCAAGTCTTACATATGCCGTATTCTTTTCAAATACTCTTTTATTTCGATGGCTGCTGTATCTTGTGAATCCTTGCTTTCAGAGATTATCGTTGGTGTGGTGCCGAATTCCTTGATCGCATCGCAAAACGGTTCGGGATGTGGCCCGAACTCCCTTTCTGTGTGCATTCTATGCCTGACTTCTCCTTTCGTGTTGAATTCCAATGGTGCGAAGTGACAATGTAATCTCTTGACCTCCTCCGCTCCCAGCTTGCGCTCCACGTTTTCAAATACTTTCATGAAATCTTCTTTTGTTTGCATCGACCCTTGTGTTCTGGCATGCAAATGCCCGAAATCGATACATGGCCTGACTCCTTCCATCCCACTACTCAATTCGAGGACTTCATCGACTGTACCTAGTTGTGAAACTTTCCCCATTACTTCAGGGTTTATCGTGGTTTTTATACCTTGTTCGCTCCTCCACTCGCTCAATCTCCTCAGCTCATTTTGCAACCGTAACAACGGTCTTGATCCGGTATAGTATCCTGGATGCATGACTGCACTTGTTGCATTCATTATCGATGCTTTCCATAAGCTTTGTTTCACATGTTCCCTGCTTTTGATAATTACTTCTTTCTTTTCACTGGTCAGGACTGCAAAGTACGGGCAATGGACACTTAACTGCACGTCATTCTTTCGTGCAGTGGATCCCATTATTTTCCCTCGTTCATCAGTCATCTTTACACCGTGTGTGAACAGCACTTCGTATGCATCCAATCCTATCTCTGCAATCCATGCAGGGGCATTCAGTCTATCTTTACCATACTTTGAAGCGAAGAAATGAGGGGGGTTGCCACTTGTTCCTATTCTGGTTTTTTTCATTTCAGAAAAACCCTCTAAGTCCTTTTTGCTCAGATCCTTGTATTACATCATCAAAATATTTACCTTCAAGTCGCAAGATGCTTTCTGCAATCGGTTTGATTTGTTTTTCGATATAGTGATCATAATCTGGAGGATGTTCCAGTTTCTCTGTGGGTTCTGGACCGTCAGTGGTCATTATATAATTGATGATGTTGGTCGTTAGCTTGTCCAGCTTTTTCGCTGCTTTGACGTGCGGTGGTGTTGTTTTCGTATATTCTTTTATGGGTTTTCTCAAGGCCTTTGTGTATATGAGAAGATCATCATATGTTCCTTGCTTCAGTTTTTGCACGAATTCCTTGACAAATCCTGTCACTTCCTTCTCTGCGAATATGAGATCGAGCAGTTTCATCTGGAATTCTTTTGATAATTCAGTCCAATCACGTCTGACGAACTCAAGTCCTGTAAAATCAAGTTGTGTGTTGCCATCTTCCAGAAGTTTCAAACCAGCATATCGTTTTTTCGCTCCCACTCCTGACTCTCCTCTAACGCTTGGCATGAAGAACTTTGTATAGATCTTTTCGAATTCAAGCTCGAGAATGCTTTTTCTTGCATATACTGACAATATATGTTCTTTCAGGAATACATTGAGTTTCTTCTCGATCTTCTCCCCTATGCTGATGGCTTTTTGTGTATCTTTTGCTTTTGGTTCGACAAAAATGCTGTCCGTATCTCCATATATCACTTCATATCCTTCGTCCTCGACTTCTGCGGCTGTCTTCTTGATCATATCCTGACCGAAATATGTTATGGCGTTGGATAATGGTCTTTTGTGATATCTTGAATTGGGACTTGCAAGTACACCGTACATTGAATTCATGTGGATCTTGATCGCATAGCGAGCTAGCTCATTACCTTCTTCCTTTGCCTTATCGCGGGCCTTCCATAATCGTTCGAGAAGCGCCGGTAGTATTCCTTCTTCTTGTGAGAACACTGCCTTGTTTGGAGCGACGATGTATCGTTTCGCATCTGTATAGTCTATTCCTTCTTTTTCTAATTCTTTTGTTGTTCCGTGATATGACAATGGGTCGATATTGAATGTTCTCATGATGGAAGGATACAGGGATTTGAAATCAAGCACGAGAATATTATCGTAGATTCCTGGTTTCGATCTCATGACAAATCCACCCAATCCTTGCTCGGTTTCATGCACTCTCGTGCTCACCGCCACGTATCCTTTTTTTCTCAACTCCTTAAGATACATCGAATCGAAGCTGGCGATGCTCGCTTTCACACCATCCATATGAAGTCCTGTAAGAAGCGATCGTTCTATAGTCAGTGTATACACTCCCGATGCATCAAGAATATTTTGCACTAATTGCGAATCTTTCAGATTATAATCTATGAATGCTTGCGGATCGGTCTTGTATTGTGTCTCGATAATGCTGAACCTGTCATCTTCTTCTATAAGCTTGCTATCATCGAGAAATTCTTTTGCTGCGGTGTTGAGTTTGTAGTTCTCGAGATTGACAAACGATGATTTGAGCAAATGGATGCCGTCGAGGAGTAATCTTCCATGCACTGTTGCTGAGGAATCCTTCAAAAAACTTGATTCGATCCGCAGTGATAGCTCGCTACCATCTCGTCCTATCGCCAATGCGATGTCGTGTCGCTTCGCTCGTTTCGCTAGTATAGAGAAATCGAAATCGATAACATTCCATCCTGTAATTATATCTGGATCGAGACTGTTGACTGTATCGACAAATGTTTGCAGTAATTCTTTTTCGCTATCCACAATATGCGCATTCTTGAGTTTTTGTTTGTTTTTCTTAATCGCCTCATTCTCGACGACTATGACTTTCTTGATGTCTTTTGAATAAAGTGATACTGAATAGATAATGCTCGCTTTCTCATCAGTCTCAATATCGATGGAGAGCATGGTGGGAAGAGCTACTGGTGTCGTTTCTGTCGTGGGTTTTAGTGCAGGATTTTCAAATACGTTTGTCACGTGTTTTCCTTGTTTCTTTTCTCCTTTTATGATTGCTTGTGAATATAATTTTCTATCGATCATGATCCGCCGCGTAAATGGGATGTCTGCCTCGTAACAAACTATGTTTTCCTCTTCAAGCAATCCTCGTACTTTACTGACATCCTTAGGGTGTTCCATCTCCACTTTAGAGACATTCTCTCCGTCCATTGAAGATAATTTTGTTTCTTGAGGTGCAATCCCTAGTAGATCTTTTACTTTTTTTGCATCCTTTGTCTTGACAAAAAAATAAGGCCTTGCTGCAATCCTTGCTTCAAAAGACTCTCCGTTTTCCAATCGTCCGTACAAATGAACGATTGCGTCATCTTTCTCCACCGTATAGTGTGACGTAACAATAAATCCTTTAAATTTCTCTTCTTCTCCTCCCATCTTCTTATCTCTGCTATATTGTTGTTATATATAAATATTGGTTGTCCCACCAAACAAACCATCCCTGTTTTCCGTTCGTTAAACACTGTACCTTGATTTCTGCTTCTTTGTTGTCTTTTTTTCTTCTCCCTGACCACTATGCCCTGTTCCTCGTCTTCCGCCCTTGACCACAATCTTTAAAAATGAAGTGGCGTTTCTTGCCTCTACTATGGCTATCCTACAATTACGATCAAACAGAAAATCGACCGGTGGTCGTTATAAGAAACCTAAGATCCGTCGATTGGCTCGAATGGGTCGGCTTCCGGTGTTTACCAAGATCGGACCTACCAAGCACAAATCGGTCCGGACCATTGGTGGAGGCAGCAAGGAAAAGCTTCTCTCGGTTGAAAAAGCTAATCTTATTGATCCTAAGACCAAGAAATATGCTCTTGTAGATATCGATAATGTCGTTGAGAATCCCGCTAACAAGCATTACGTCCGTCGTAAGATCTTGACCAAAGGAGCTATCATCGAGACGAAAAAGGGTAAAGCCCGTGTAACGAGCCGTCCTGGACAATCAGGCGTCGTTAACGCAGTCCTTCTCAAAGAATAAGGTTTTTTTTATCTCTTTCTTCCTCTCCCGTTCTTCTATATCTTTCCGTACTTGAAATAATTGTCTATATCGTCCTTTGTCAGTTCGATTGTCTTCTCTCTATCATAATATCTGCTTTGCTGTCGTGATTTCCTATAAGGGCTTCCCTTTCTCTCGAATCGTTGTCCGAACTCTTTTTTCTTTTTCTTGAGATAATATCCCGCTCCCAGACCGCACGCAAGACCTGCCAAGTGTGCGATATGAGCGATACCCGTTCCTCCTGACACGAAACCGACAAGATCTATCACTACAAAAATTATTCCTGCGGTTCTCATCGACATTGGGATGGCGAAAAACAGTAGGACTTGAAGATTCGGCATGAGCATGATGACAAGACCGAGCACTGCCATGATTGCTCCACTCGCTCCCACTGCCTTACCTGCAGGAGTGGCTATCGTGAAGATGATTGATGCGATAATGCCTGAAATCATGTATGTCCAGAAAAAGCGTTTGCTTCCTATTTTTCTCTCTACAAGCGAACCGAATATCATGAGAGTATACATGTTGAAAAGTAAATGCATGAAACCTCCATGAAGGAACATTGCGGTGACCACGGTCCATGGTTCTGCAAGCACGTTCTGTGAAGATAACAATAATGCTTCGGTAAAACCGTCACCTATGATGACCTGTAGCAAGAATAGGGTTATGTTGATTCCCAACAGTTTTCCTGTGATATTTCGCATCGTGAAAAAACTCTTTATCGAACCCTTCGCTTGCCTTCGTGCTCTCAACGTGTCACCTCGCGTAATGTAATCATTCATTCTTTTTAAATCTCACGCATCTGATTTCTCTTTTTTTCATCACAATATATAAAAACTGCTTTCATTTCCCTTGATTGCAAAGGTGTTTTTCATGTCTCAAATAAGAAGTCCCATTGTTTCTGTTCTCGGCCATGTCGACCACGGTAAATCTTCGCTCCTTGACGCTATTAGAGATACTAATATTCTCAAGACCGAAGCTGGCGCTATCACGCAGGCTATTGGGGCTTCAATCGTTCCTGTCGAAACTATCCAGCGAAAATGCGGATCCCTTCTCAATAATCTTGGTGTCAAGCTCACCATACCAGGATTGTTGTTCATCGATACTCCTGGACATGCGGCGTTCACCTCTCTTCGCAAGCGAGGAGGCTCTCTTGCTGATATTGCTATCGTTGTAGTTGATATCAATGATGGGTTCAAACCCCAGACGTATGAAGCTATTGAAGTATTGCGCGCGTCAAGAACTCCTTTTATCATCGCGGCTAATAAGATCGACGCTATCTCCGGATTTGATACGGGTGCTTTGGCCAATCCTCTTGTTCTGGGTCTGATTAATAAACAATCTTCTCATGTGGCTCAAACGATCGAGACGAAGATGTATGAGCTTGTCGGTCAATTATATGATAAGTTCAATCTCACTGCAGAACGTTTTGATCGTGTCCAGAATTTCACCAATCAAGTTGCTATTATTCCTACGTCTGCATCGAAGAAAATAGGTATTTCTGAAAGCTTGATGGTGCTTGGTGCTCTCGCTCAGAAGTATCTCGAGAAGAACCTCTCTCTTGATGTTTCAGGACCTGCAAAAGGTACCATTCTCGAAGTCAAAGAACAGAAAGGTATTGGTACATCCATCGATGTCATCATTCATAACGGTTCTCTTCATGTGGGTGACACTCTTGTTGTCGGAGGTCTTGATTCTGCTCATGTCTGTAAAGTGAGGGGTCTATTCAAACCGGCTCCCCACAGTGAAATGAGAGATAAAAAATCGAAATTCTCCAGTGTCAAGCAAGTCTCTGCCGCTACCGGTGTTCGCATCAATTCTCCTGATCTTGAGGGTGTTGTTTCTGGCATGCCTGTTCTGTCTTGTGATGCAAGTAGTGAATCTATAGAATCCGCAAAGCAAATCGTCCAATCCGAAGTTGAGGATGTTATCATTGAAACTGAAAATAACGGTATTATTCTTAAAGCTGATAATATTGGCAGTCTTGAGGCTCTCTCCAGTCTTGTCAGGGATAAAGGTATTTCTATCAGAAGGGCTAGTATAGGTCCCATTTCGAAAAAAGATGTGGTTGATGCTCAATCAAATTACGAATCCGATCCGTTGACTGCGGTTATTCTTGGTTTCAATATTCCTGAAGAATCGTCGACTGACCATGTCAGGATCATCACCGATGATGTAATCTATTCTATTCTCGATCGTTATGATGACTGGGCTGAAAAAGAAAAGGTACGTCAACAGAAGAAAAAACTAGAGGGTTTGACTAAACCGTGCAAGTTCGAAGTTCTTGATCACTGTATTTTCCGTCAATCGAATCCTTGCGTTTTCGGTGTTGAAATAGTGAGCGGTGATCTGAAGACAGGCATGCCTTTGATGAAAGCGGGGGGCGACCGTGTCTCATTTGTCAAAAGCATTCAGCATAATAAGGATAATCTCCAGATTGCTGAGAAGGGATTGCAAGTTGCCATATCCGTCCCTAATATCATCGCAGGTCGCCATATCAAAGAAGGTGATATTCTCTATACAGATATTTCTCCTGATGAATATCGTGAATTCAAGAAGCATCGCGATCTTCTTTCTGTTGACGAGAAAGAATTGCTTCGTGAAATCGCTGAAATAAAACGTAGGGAGGATCCTGTCTGGGGTGTTTGATCCGTTTATCATTTCCTCTGTTGTGGTATATCATGAAAGCTGAAATCATCATTCTCAATTCAAAACAACGAAAGGAGATACGTCAATCATTGCAAAAGCAATTTGGCATATCTTCGCTTCCTGATATGGTTTTCTTCTGCTTGAATTCCAAAGAACGAGTCTATGTCGCTAATCGTTCTGTGTTTGAGGTCGAACATTCCTCCTTGCGCGTCAATGCGTTCGGGATGTATTTTGGCACGTTCATGGTTGATGGTTTTCGCCTTTCTATCGAAGGGGCTCAGATGCTCTTTGATCAATGCACCACTCACATCCATGCTGTTGATGCTGTGAAGCGAAAAGAATGGTTTTTAGGCAATGATATCTCTTGTACTGCCGATCTCGAGCCAGGATATTACATTTTGACTTTTGACGATCTCATAATAGGGGTTGCCAAGAAAAAAGGTGATACGTTTATGAATTATCTTCCTAAATCGAGACGACTTACGCACCTCTTTGAATGATCGCATTCATTTCTCGATATCCTTTATTCTGTCTGTTGTGTTTTTTCAGATCATGCTTCCAAACACAGATTGAAGGATAACCATGAAGATGAAGTACAGCACTACCGATGTGATTGTGAACATGGGAATATACTTCAATCCGCCTTTGATATCTCCTTTTTCGATAATCGATATTATCATCGAACTGCATATTCCTATCGTTGCAAGGGCCATCGCGGAGAATTTCTTGAAATCGTTGACATTGATTTGGACGTCGAAGCTCATCGACATTCCTCCCATCGCAGCTCCCGATCCGCCTGATAACGACGTTCCCAGTGATTGGGTGAATCCTATTATGATATTAAGTAATTGATATGCTAACGCGAACAATCCTGGACTGACGACGATGACAACAACTCCTATAAAGATCATATAACTGAGTGTTGACGAGCTCATTTCCTCTTTGAGCCTTCTTGTTTTTCTCATCGTCTCGATGACCTTGTCGATGACAGTGACTATTTTTCCACCTGTTTGTATTTCTCCTACTATCAATAAAAGGTTCCTCTTGAGACTTGGAGCGTCGTATTTTTCGGCGAATTCATTGAGTGCATCGGTAAGATCGTTTCCTGTCATCACCTTTTTCGATACGATAGTCATCTCCCTTGCAAGAAGTCCAAATTCGGGGCGTATACCTGACCAGAGCGATTTTTCAAGCGATAATCCTCCTTTAAGATTCGTTGATACTAAGACGAGAAAATCAGGCATCATATCCTCGATCTCTTTGGTCCTTTTGTATATTGTGATATTGAGAAAGAAATAGATTATGAGTATGATAACCGCTATCAGGGCGAGTTGTATGGCTGCCCATAACAAGAACGATAGGAAAAAGACCGCTATGAAATTCATACCTTGAAGTGCAGGATATATAAACGGTATGAAGATGAAGTATGTTATTAGGGCTGTGGCCAAAAAAAGTATTCCGAAAAACGTATAAGGTACTTGGTTATAACCTGCTTTGAACAAGAACGTTCTCAGATCAGCACGGATTGGTCTTCCCATAAGTTGTTCAGGGATGAACGCTTTTCCAAATTCATGCAATGCATGTTTCTTTTCTTCCATCGTATCGTGCTACCTTTTTTTTCATATGTCTAGATTCGGCCTTGCTGAGCGGAATAATGAGATGAAGATGAATTGGAGGAAAAACAGAAATACGGTGATTATCGAAAATCCGATCATGTTTATGTTGATCGAGATGAGACTTGCAACAACTATGAGAAGTGTCATTCCAAGACTGGGTACGACAATGGCTGCCAGCATGTAGAACATCGTCAAGCTGGATAATTTTTTTCCGTATCTCACTATCTGTTGCATTTGCTCTTCTGAAATCTCATCGATAATCGCTGATAGGAAATTGGTCACATCAACTCCTATTTTCAACGCGTTTGTTATTTGGAACAATATTTTTTTCAGATGTTTTGATGGGCAATATTCTGTTGCTTCGTCAAGCGCTTGCTCCATAGGGGTTCCCAGTTCTATTCTTCTCATAATTTCCTTGAAATATTCTGTCGCCGCACCAAATCCGTGTGATGCTTCTTCAAGCGCAGTGATAAGTGGTTTTCCGCTATTGAGTTTGATAAGGAGGAATCGTCCTGCGAATAATACTTGTCGATCTATTTCCTTCGCTTTCTTACTGATTGCCACATCGACTTTCTTCAGGGTGAATGAATACATGATCTTCGCAACGATCAGACCTAAAATGATGCCCAGAAGCAATCCTTTGAAGGGCTCTTCGTTTCCTTTCATAAAAAATGTAAGAACTGCGATTGATCCTCCTATTACGAGCGATTTTTTGAATGCTGATTTGACATATTCTTTCGGATTGACATCTATTTTCGCTATTCGTAACTTCTTTTTCAGAAGCGGTTGTTTCGAAAGTAGATAGTTTGCGATGTTCATTTTGCAAGCTCGTTCGGGTCAAGTTTTTCCAGATCGAGAATACCGAGATAATATTTGGTCATGACCTTTCCGACTTGTTCCAGATCAAATACTTCATGTTCCACCATCCAATTGAGGATTTCTCTCTTTCGTATCAGATCCTCTTTTATTTCATCTCGTGTCATTCCTGAATATAGTTCTAGTCTGTCGAACACGACTTCGCTCTCGTTTATGGTCTGAAGGATATCATCGTGGGCATTCAGTTGCATGAGTATGTTCGGATCGCCGTTCTGTTGTACTTCTGCTATTTGTAATGTCCTTCTTTTTCCCGTTCTGCGGTTCCTGTTCTGGACGCAGATGAGGCCTAATGATGAGAGCATGGGTTTCGGGATGTTTATCGGAGGGTTTGTCAGTCGCATCACTACTTCTTCTGCGTTGTTCGCGTGGATTGTCGCATAGACTGAATGCCCTGTATGCATCGCTTCAAGAAGTACTTGAGCTTCTTCTTTACGCCTGATTTCGCCTACCAGGATCCTGTCTGGTCTCATTCTGAGGCTGTTGACAAGCAGATCAAGCATTGTTATACCTCCCTTTCCTTCAGGGTTTGGCATTCTCGTCTCCATAGGCACCCAATGCAGTTCTTCGGGAAGGACCAATTCTCTTGTATCCTCAATAGATAATATTCGTTGATTTGCAGGGAAGAAGTTCGCGAGTACGTTCAGCATCGAGGTCTTACCAGAACCCGTTCCTCCTGCAACTAGCACTGATAATTCCTGTTCCATGCACAGCCAGATGAACGCGGCTCCATCAACTGATATTGTTTTGAAATCGATGAATTTCGCTATCGTCCATGGATCTTTTGCGAACTTTCGGATGGTGATTGTGTTTCCTTTTGAGGATATAGGTTGCAATGTTGCATTCACACGATCCCCTGATTGCAGATGCGCGTCAAGAAGCGGTTTGAGCGAGGTTATCTCTTTACCCACATCGCGTCCTATCATCGACGAATAGTGCCTTATCCTCGCTTCAGTTACTATTTTTATGTTCGTCTCTACCCATCCGAAATGCTTATGATATATTTGCACAGGCTCTTTATGGTTGTTGATGACAATCTCTTCTATCTGATCGTCTTGGAGTAGGATGTCGACTTTTCCGAATCCGAGATTCTCTTCAATAAGATAATTTATCAGCATTGATTCTGTCTTCTCATTGATATCCGGAAAATATTTTTTTATTAGCTTCTTAATCTCTTTCTTGAATCGTTCCCTGATGTTATCGAGATCGTTTGATTCGAATCGTTCTATTGATGTAAAATCGACTTTTTGGATAAAATCCTGCCTAATCTTTTCGAGGATGATCTTTGTCGTATCAGAAATGTTGGTGATATTGACATAATATTTGGGCACCGGATAGTTCGAATACCTCACTATTTCTATCTCGACCACGATATTGTTCGCTGTTATCGAGTACTTGTCAAGTGTCGTCCGTTCTCCCCAATCTTTTCCTGTCATAGTATCCTCTTTTTTTCGATTACTATCTAATCATTGATATTCAACGCTTTTTTCAATTGCTCGTGTATTTTATTGTTATGTTTGTATTCTCGTGACAGCTCAAGAAGTAGTTTGAGTGCTCGCTGTTTTTCTCGTCCTTCTATCGCTTGTTCTGCCTCTTGATATGCCTGTTCTTTTTCGACGCTCGTTTTATATTCTTGTTCAATCGTTCGTCGCCGTTCTCCTTGTTTTATTTCTTCGTACAAGACCGATCTTATCTTTTTCGAGCTGACTAGTCGCTTGTCCAGTTCTTTTGCAATCCCTTTCAATCGTTCATAGATCTTATTTGTCAGGTCACTTCGTTCGTTTATTCTGAGAAAATCATATCGTGTGATGCGGTATTCTTCAAGCGCCTTGAAATATTTCTGTTCTGAAATTAGTGATTCTAGCGTGTGGATGCTAGCTTCTATTTCCTTAAGGCTCCGCTTCCTTCTCTGCTTCATTTGTTGTTTAAATTCATCCTTGTGCTTTCTCGTTCGGGATGAGGGGGTTCTTTCTTGTTCGTCGCTCTCTTGGTATCGCTTCTGCGTCGCTTGCGTTGTCTTTTCAGTTGTTTCTTGTTTGTCGTTTGCGGTTGTTATATTGGTTTTATTTGGTTGGGTTTGCTTGTTATATTCAGTTGTTTCGGGTGATGATTTCGCTTGTTCTTGTTCTTCCTTCTCTGGTTGCAGTCTTGTTGTCGGTGTTGCTTGAGAGGTATTGTTTGCTGTCATTGTCGCATTGGATTGCTGGAATGTCGCATTGGTTACGTTCATAACATAACTTGCATTTAGGCTTTGTTGTTCTTGGGATTGTCTTGCTAACGCTGATTGTTGCGATCCGCTGAGCAGAGCATCTATTTCTGCAGCTCCTGCTTTCGAATTCTCTTTGCGTGATGCGCTCATGCTCTCAAGAAATTCAGTCATATCCTTTTTCACGAACTCATCAATGTTCATTTCGAATCACCCCGTTCTTCAGACAGCACTTTCCGTTTATAGAGTCCGAACAATTCTATGGGATCATCGAGATTCCGCTTCTTTGCCTCTTTATAGAAGTAATCCTCGCGCTTATCGATCGCTTCGGTCAGACTATTGATCCAGAATTCCTCTGCTTTTTCTTCAGAGATTTGTTTTTTCTTCGCATTCTCGATATATTCTTCTTTTAACATCTTGAATGTTGTTTTCTCCCGTTTTTTGACAGGAGCTGTCTTTGTCTTCTTGTTGAGATAGATGTATGGCTTGGTGAATTTATATTCCATTCCTACGATACGTTCTTCAACGAGGAAATCAACCCATAATTGGAGAGTCTCTTCAGATATCTTGATCGTTTCAGCAGCTTCTTTGAGACTGACCTTCTCTTTTCCTTCAAGATATTCAAGTAGCTTATCAACACCTGTAGTGACTGTCTCTTCTACCATATCAAATCATTCCCTTATAAATTGTTATAAATGTTCTTGACTATTTTTCAGTAGTGTGTTAATCACACCCTTCATTATCGCATTTTCCTTTTACTTCTAACCAGTTGCTGGTCGTGAAATTCATGCTAATCAAACTATCTTTTTCAAATAATATATCGTCGCTTATAGTACTATGATTGATCCTGCGCAAATTTTTTGGTTCTATATTGATTCTTGTGTAGCGATATTCTTCCATCGATGTGCGGTTATTCTTATAAAACGATTCGTTAAGATATGATGTGATTCCATAATTGTTATTTCCCCTGTCGTAATCTCCTTTTTCAGGACTTATCTTCCCCTCAAGCATTTGCGTGAAACTCGGCGCTTTCTGATCGATGATGAAATACTTATTATTGATGAACTCTGCCAATTCCTCTGCATCGCCATCGATGTTTGATGTTCGTGCATTGAGCCGATCTATCGAATCATGGACTGTGATATTTCTTTCATATTTTGTGTTGATGCTTAATGGATCGGGAAGACCGACAATCGAGACATATGCTTGGGTGTCGATGAGTTTTGTCCAGCCATAGTCGCCGATTCCCCCTCGTTTCTTGCGCGCGTCAACGACTGTTGTCACATCAAAACGGAATTCGTACGGGCTTGTTTGTCGTACACTGACGCTGCTGTTATGTTGCGAGATGCTAATATCATACGTTTGTTCTGCCACATCATAGATATCTCTCATCGTCTCGCCAAATGTACTGTTTTCATACCTTAGATTGCACTCCTTCCACCCTTCAGTGTTATCTGAATAATTTTGCTTGAAACTGCCGTTGAGAAAGCAATCCTTCACACTGACTGTGAAATTGGAGAAGTTATTGCTGTTATTATGGTATATGATGAGATCATGGAGTATCATCCTACCTGACGCTCTCGCACCTTCGTTTACAAATCCTTTAAGATCATCGACGAATTGATTGCTTGTCTTGATGGCCGTTTCGGTAGTCTTGACATCCTCATCGAAGTTGATGGCATCTCCCCCGGTGAATATCAGGATAAAAAGCGCTGACATAAGGATGGCGATAAGTGAGAATACTTGTCCTTTTTTCGAGAGCGGTCTTATTGCCATACTCTCACCTCGACAACGACCGGCTCGTACCTAACATTCTCTTCTCCCTCAAGAAGCGTTATCTTTTTGCGCGATAATCTCACATCACTATTCTCTTGTGTTTTCACAGAAGCTGATTTGTTGTAGATGAGCGTTTCGTTGATATGATAGCTGAATCCTATCTGACCCGTAACCCATGATGTCGTATTGGCAATGAGTTGTCTACTCTCGCTTCTATTATTCTCCAGGTAGAAATAGACTGCCAATTGATTGACTGTCATATCGAGATTGGGGATGGCATTCTTTTCCTTGAGTTCAATTGTCTTCTCATTATCGACGTATGTGACTGACTTCTCGAACAAGCTCGTTGACACTCTCTCGATCGCTTTCTCGGATGCATCAAGGGATGGTTTTGATGTGCTGAAGCTTGTGATGAGAACTATTGTGATAAAGAATATCATGATGCCTATGATCACGTCAATAACAAAAAAGAATACTCCCTTTCGAGAACGGAATACTGACAGCACACTCACCACACCTCTTTTTAATGGAATTCAGCTTCTCATGCTATAAAAACCTTTTGGATTTTTCCTTCAAAAATGTTTATTTCTGGTTCAACGAAGGGATTTCCATATGCTTTCTCTTATGGTGGATGTAGATTGTGCTGGAAAGTGCGAAGATAAGGATTCCTGTTGCTGTTATGGATGCTGCCGATCCCGGTTGTTCGGTGGATGGCTCCTTAGCGTATTCGCATCGGTATTCTGAATTGCAATCAGGTCCATCACAACACGTTTGGCTGACGATAAGTCCTGTGATGCCGTTTCCAACCAGTATCAGCCCGAACAACCCCATAAGCGCCAAAGCTAGAACGCCACCATAGAACTTGTTCTCATCAGTGGGTTTCATTGTGTTGTTGTGTAAGCACTTCTTTTTTTTTATAGGTTGCGTTAGCTCTCTTGTTTTTCTCTATCTGCAGGTTCTTTCTGTTCTTCTGTCTCTTCAGATTCTTCTTCTTGTTCTTCCCGATACTGTTTCGTTTCTATCTTCAACTCTTCCAATCGTTCTTTTTCATCGTTTGTCAGTTCTTCTTTTGCTTCAAGCGCGTTAAGCTCCTGAAGTGCTTCTTCCATCTCTCCCTGCTGGTCCGCTTGTGCTTCAAGTTCTTTTTTATGCTGGTTGATCGCTTTCTTGACGTAAGCCACTCCTTGTCCTGTCTTATTGCATCGTTTGCACAGTCCTGCAAAGTTAAGAAGTCTTGTTTGTTTACATATAACGCATACGCCTAATTCTTTTGCCATTATAGTTTCACCTGCGAGTTTGTCTGTAAAGGACACTCTAAATGTCATTTGTAGAATATATCTTTAAAAATCTTTTCTTACGTTTTTTTAAAACGAAGTGATGTCAAGAAAAAACGATCCTCATGCTGATATGTCGTCGGATTGGACGTGGGAACGCAAACCTTTTTAAATAAAGTTGGGTTTCTCAGGATAAGAATCGGCTGATTGCTGGTTTCATCAATCTCACAGCGGGGTGGAGCAGTCAGGAGTGCTCGCAGGGCTCATAAGCCTGCGGGCAGGACGGTGTATGTGTTCGTTCTGCTCATGGCAGAGAGACCCTGAGGTCGTAGGTTCAAATCCTTCCCCCGCTATTTCTTTTCAATTCTTCTTTGAATTTTTCAGAATCTTTTTTAGAAATAGTTTTGTTAAAAAGACTATCAAGTCCTTTTTCTTTGAGAAGTACTTCACAACTTTTAAGCTTTCTTTTCAAGTCATCATTTTCTTGCACAATTCTGTCATGTCTTGTTTTGATTTCAACTTCTAACTCTTCACCCTTAACTAAGAGTCCCGAGCTGACAAGAGGTGCAGGCACAATAATTGAGTGCGAGTTTCCGACCTTGATGAGTTTTGCTGTAAATGTTACCATAGCTGTTCCTCCCTGTTGTTTAAACAGGTTGTTATAATGGAATATCTCTTAAATATATAAATGTTACGCTGATTGTTCCGCTTATTTAAATGTTACGTTGTGTGTTACGCTATAACTTATGGATGAAGAACTAAAAATATTTTTAGCAAGGAGTAAGCTAAGACAAGAAGTCTATGAAAAGCTACAAGAAAAGCCACAGATAGCAGTATTCTTAGCAAAAGAGTTAGGAAAGCATAGAGAGTCCATATCAAGAGTCCTAAATGACATGAAAAGGATTGGATTAGTCCAATGCACAAACGAAGAAGATCCTCACTTTAGGAAGTATG
>CAZRUJ010000017.1:0-18497 GCA_964603345.1 uncultured Methanosarcinales archaeon
CGTGCAGGAACAGTCTCTTTCGGTTTACCATAGCCGACACCCACATGACCGTTCTTATCACCAACAACAGCGTATGTGCCGAATTTCGGCTTGTTACCTTCACGATTCTTTTTTTGCGTTTGCCGGAATACTCTTCGTTGACCACCACCAAACTTACCTTTCGCCTGACCGATCAAAAGCAAGTCTGATTCGAGAGTGACAAGCGAATCGACGATTTCCGGTTCAA
Organism: uncultured Methanosarcinales archaeon; assembly: GCA_964603345.1. Taxonomy (GTDB): domain Archaea; phylum Nanobdellota; class Nanobdellia; order Woesearchaeales; family SKGA01; genus SKGA01. The sequence continues at coordinate 227 of CAZRUJ010000017.1, forward strand.
GAATGCGGACACCTTTACCAAGCAACTCATCAATATCCTTGATCTCACCAGATTTCACCATCCTACCAAGCGCGGTCTTCGGCTTCCACGTTTCAAGCTCAGAAGCAGTATCCTGCGATTGTTTTTCGGTTTTTTTCTTTGAATTATTCTTTGATTCCATGAACATCACCTACTGTTGGAGGACAGAATTTTCTCTTTGACAGAATCCACTGCCGAAGGAATATCTTGCATCTTCAAATTATTCTTCTTATACGATGTCGCTTTCAGTTCAAGAACATCAGCACCTTTTGCTATGTGTTCTCCTCTCAAGCGAGACTCGTCAGGGAATGCTTTTTGCGAACAAGGAATCGAGAGCCCTGCATCGATCGCACCTCTTGCAACCGCGAACAATCTCGTTCCGGACGAAGGAGTCTGCAAACCAAGATCGATAATCGCGCTATCGACAATATCTTTCATCTTGGTTCCTATAACAAGACCAGCAAGGTAACATGCAGGAATTGATTTTTTCGAGTACGACCAACCGTATGCCTCTAATTGATTCGAATGGAAAGTCATCAGGACGTTGTCCCCGTCAGGAGCATAACTGACTACCTGAGCTATCATTCCGCTATTTGTCCTTCGAATAACAAGGCGAGGCTTTCCGCTCTTGAGTAATTCAAGACGTTTCTTATAGTTTGTTTTCGCATCCCTCTTTCGACGATATTTGACGGTGTGAATTGAATTCGTAGCCATTTTCACTTCTTCCTCGCTAATTCATTTTCTTCAATATAAATCTTGATGTGACGCTTATTACGAAAGAATCCTCCTTTCGATTTCGCGTATAATTGCTTAAACACATCACGATCGATAATCTCTTTTTCACGCAATTCCTTCAAGAAAGACCTCTGTACCCTGATTTTGGAAATCCAAGATGTTTTCCGAGGAAGAGTTGCAGTAGATTTTCCTTTTCTCTTGCCAGGACCTCTTTGCAAGCCTTTACGACGTTGAACGAGCCGCTTATTTGCTCTTGCACGAGAGACACCTTTCTCAGGAATCTTTGCAATCGTACCATCATTGACCAAGGCCTTGAAGTCAGCCTTCGTGATTGCTTCTTTTATATCGTTGATCCGATCAGGAGTGAAGTGAACTCTTTTAGGAGAGCAATCGAGAACACTAGCTGCGAGTCGTTTCTGAACTGTGAGTTTCACTTTTGATCACCTTTGGTCAGGAACTTATCATATTCTTTTTTCTTTTTTTCAGCGGAATCAGAGATTGCAGTCTTATCCTGAGAAGATGCTGTTGAGCTTGAATCAGAAGCTTTACCAGCACCCGCATCACCTTTATTATCTGAACTTACTTCAGATTTGGTAGCGTCCGAAGCACGCGACTTCTTCTCTTTTGATTCCTTCAATTTTTCTTTGGATGCTCTACGCTTGAGAATATGCTTGCGCTTTGAAGCCTTTTGTTTGAGCTTCTCTGATAACCTGTCCTTGAATGTTTTCGCATCCATATTCAAAAGAGTGAATCCTTTTTCAGTAGCTTCATCCACCAATTCCTCACGCTTCCGATCACCAAGACTTGAGGAGATGATGATTCCGTCAGTTTTCGGATCAATATCGTGAAGCTGATCTTTTGTCGTGATGACGTTCTGCTTCAGCCCATTTCTTGACAAACCCCTCACGAGAGCAGGCGATCCGTAACCCGTTGAAATGTGTCTTACATAACCTTTCCTGTGCAATCTAACTTTGTTATGACGTCCTTTAGGCCTTCTCCAATTAGGAGACACCCTTTTTTTCTTATGGGAGTCATGACGAGTGAATACAGGTTTTCTCGATTTGAGATAGTTTCTTGTCTTGAGTAATTTTTCCATGATTCTCACTTCACGCTATTTATTTGATTCAAAGAGATTTACCATCTTTTTCTATGATATAAATCCCGTCCTGGAACACTTTCTTATCAAAACCCGGTCGTTTGGTCAATTGCTCTATTGAGGCTGCTGTTTGAGCAACAAGCTCTTTTTTAATTCCTGAAACAACGATTATCTCTCCATTGACCTTGACGGCGACAGAGGAATCAAAAGAATATCTCCGAGGAACAGCTTCTCCGAAAAAATTCTTTATTTCAAGCACGTTCCCTTTCACAGAGACAGTCATGGGAAAGTGACCTGAGCAAATCTTGAGCTTGTATTCATGCCCTTGCCTAACACCTTTGAACATGTTCCTTATGTGAGCTCGGAATGTGCGCGCGAGCTTCTTTTCACGAAGAGTGAACACATCAGAGGAAATTATGATTGCGTCATTACCTTCACTGTCCTTATCTACATCGACACCCACGAGGGGATGAACAAATGTCTTTGATACCTCACCTTTAGGTCCTGAAACGATCAGAACACCATCACTAAACGATGCCTTCACATCCTCAGGAAGGGTCAATTCTTCTTGATATGCGGATTTTGATGCCATTTTCAATCACGTATGTCTAATAACAGTAGCTGATAAGACGACCTCCTAAGTTCTGGTCCTTAGCTTCCATGTGAGTCATCAAACCTTTATTGGTCGATACGATGATAAGACCGAAATCCTTTGCAGGAAGATATCGTTTCTCGAATTTCTCATACTCATCAATCTTTACCGTGAATCGCGGCTTAATAACACCGCATGTATTCAAACGACCGATAAGAGTGATGTCCAGATAATTACCTTTCGAATCCTCGATCACATTGACATCGCCGATATACCCATTATCTTTCATGATAGAAAGGGTCTGGACTATCAGTCGAGAACTGATTCTTGTCGTGACTGATGATTTTCCGACTCGAATCGCGTTTGCGATCTGCGAAAGGACGCTTGCTAGAGTATCGTTTTGTACCATTTTTTACTGTCCTCTTAGTTGTATTTCTTGAATTTTAATTTGAGAGCATTGTCCCTGAAGCATTGTCTGCACATGCTAAGGCCGTATTTACCTATGTGACCTCCAGTTCGACCGCACACCCGACAATCTTTAGTAGATTCACCAAATGATCGATCTCTTGGAACGTTATGCTTGAGGTATTTCTTATACTTGCCAGGTTTCTTGCTAATCTGGACCAATACTTTCTTATGATTTGATGTCGTCATTTTCTCTACTCCTCCACGTTCACTCCGAATGTGTCTTTCATGAATGAGATAGCATCATCCTTTGATACTCTTTGGTTTTTTCCGATCGAAGACTTGCGGATCTTTCTCCTTTTGACACGATGTCCTGGCCGACCAAGGGTCAACGATACTTGGAATCCCATCATGCCAATATCAGTATTATATTTTACACCAGGAATATCAACATACTCCATGATCCCGAATGAGATGTTACCGTTATCATCGAACCATGTTCGCTTCATCTTCCTCTCTTTAGCGGCGAGGAAACGAGACACAAGATCCTGTATCATGTCCTTATCCCTAATCGTGAGTTTCGTTCCTATAGGGAGGCCTGGACGAAGACCCCAACCAGCAATACGCTTGTTAGTCGTTGTCTGGACAGGATCAATTCCTGTAATGTGTTTCAGGAGCAATTTACCCTTTTGAAGCACGTTCGTATCCTTACCTGCACCTATATTGAGAGTCAATTTTTCGATTTTGATTTGTTTCATCACGTTCATTTTTCAAAACCCTGCTTCTTATGATTGGTATTAACTGATCATGCTGATCATAGGTTTGGTCTTACCAACGACAACAGCATATGTTTTCTTTGTCCTGAATGTCAAATCCTCAGTCTTGACTGTGACGACACTATCTTCTATCAACTCAACAGTTCCTATTTCGCCGACGTGACTACCGTCAACGAGCAAAACAACCATTCCCTTCTTGAGAGGGAGCGAATCGACTATCGATTGATCCGGAAGATTGATGATAAGAGAATCTCCCACCGTATATTCAGATGCCTGATCGACACGGACACAACGACCGTCTAGCGTATTCAATTGCAGAATGCCTTTTTTCAAAGTAGTCTTATTGACTATGCGCACGATCTTTTTCGAAGCTTCTTTTTCATCGATAGGAACAAGATGTAATTTGTTCTTCTTGTTGATGAGCATCCTGAAATGCTGACCTGATTTTTTCAATGAAATAACATCCATAAAACCCACTGGTCGTTTGACATCATGCGCTTCTTTACCATCCACAAGACATTCCTTGTTGTGAAGGATATAATTCGCTTGTTTCTTATTATCGACAACACCAAGCATGTCACGGAGAGCGACAAGCAAAGGGACTTGCATATCGAACTTGTGAGCTCCAGGATTCGACCTTGCGACAAAAGATAAGCTTTTTTTCGCCAACGGCCATGTCTTAGGACTTGATAATCGTTTGAGATGTTGCTTTACCATTTTTCTTACTCCTCATTATCTGATTTTTGATTTGGCTGATTGCTATTAAACCGGCGCTCGTCCTCCGAGCCGATAGCGGTAATGACGATGTTCGATGGATCAAGAGGATATGGGACTTTAGATCCGTCCTTCTTCTTCAATTCAATGCCGGAAACAAACACTTTGTTAAGGGCAAGATTTACGACATCGACCGTTCCAGTCTTTCCTTTGAACTGCCCTCTTGATATCATCACCTTATCGTTCTTGCGAACCCTTGCGGATCGCGTATTATAGCTCTTGCGAAGCTTCTTGGACAACGGAGCTCTCAAGAACGAACCTCTACGGTGAAGAGGAGCGTTGTAACGAAACTTCCTCTGCTTTCGAGGACTCTTACTTGCATTCCAGTGATTCGAATAATCTGATTTCATAGTCTCAAACCTTTTCAAATTAATCATACGATAATTTTAGCGACCTTTGCAACAGCAGGCCATTTCGAGGTCACTTCTTTAGCGATTGGACCTTTAAAGATCGTCCCTTTTGGATTTCCATTCTCATCTTTGAGGACGACAGCCGCATTATCTTCGAAAGAGACTCTTGTCCCGTCCACTCTTCTATATTCTTTACGTTGTCTGACGATAATAGCGAAGACGACTGATTTTCTCATATCAGGACGTCCTTTCTTGACAGCAGCAACTACCATGTCGCCCACTCCAGCTCCCGATATTCTTCCTTTGACAGTCTTGGTTCTTTTCACACCTGTGATCTTGAGGACTTTAGCTCCGGAGTTATCACAGGTATCAACGCGAGAACCTACTTGGAGACCTTCTGTCATGTTTGCTTTGATGGCTTTCATTTCAATCACGCAACCTCATAATTTATTCTGCTTTCGACACGATTTCGGTAACGATGAAATTTTTCGTTTTCGAAAGAGGTCGTGTTTCCTTGATGCGAACTATATCGCCTTCTTTAGCGTCAATCTCATCTGGATTGTGTGCTGGAACCCGGGATCGTCGTTTTTCGTAACGTTCAAATTTCCTAATAGGAACTCTCCGCTCCCACTCCACAACTACTGTGTTGTTCATCTTGTCACTGACAACCGTTCCGACGAACGTTTTTCCGCGAATACTGATTGATTTCATTGTCATTTTCCTCGTGATTTGATTCTTTCTTCTGGACGTTTCACAATGGTGTTACCATCAATGACAACACCTCCGATCATGAATGTTGCTGATTTCTTAAGTATCCTAATAATCTTTTGTCCATTTGCATGGATGACAAACGAATACTTTGTCTCATCAACGATCACTCCACACCGACCGATGATCGAGGCGTTCGGAGCTGACGTTATGACAACATTCTTGCCGATGTACGATTGTAATATTTTTTTACCTTCCAATTTTCTTGTTGATCTCGATTGTCTCAGGGGGGAATCCTATCTGGACAAGAGCATCCTTGACTTCCCTAAGATGATTTCCCTGCAGTTCAACAACATCTTTTTTTGCAGTTCCACCACAGGCGAACTTATTCTTCAAATTCTTCGCGATATCCTTTATGTTCAGATCGCTTGTATCAATACCTTCGATCACCGTATATTGCTTTCCGAATTTCTTCTTGATGATTGAGACCTTGATCTTCTGACCTTCTTTTGCAATGTTATCCCATGCGGAAAGCTCTTTAGGCAATCCTGTTATCGGATCGTATTCAACCATTTTTTTATGCATTCCTCTTTTCTTGGGTGTTGACAGTGTGATAGTGTGCAATCACCTTCTTGAGCTGTCGTATCTGACCTGGATTCTTAGGAGGTGTTCCTGCAAGAACCTGCGCTTGCAGCTTTGAAAGCTCGAATTTCGCTTCACGCAATTTCTTCTCCCGCTGTTGGCTTGACATTGCTTTCAGTTCTTTGAATTTCACTTATGATCACCTTCTTTCTCAGCTGGAGCACCAACGTCCTGTTGTTCTGCGTCTTTCTTTTTCGATGCTGCTTTCTTAGTTGATTTTTTGGAAGATGATTTTTTCTTGCTTGATTTCTTAGAGGCAACCTTTTTCGTCTTCTTCTTTGAAGCAGTGGAAGACGATTCTTCGCTCGTGCCAGATTTAACTTCTGAAGAGATTTCTTTCTTATCATCAATTCCACCAGCATCTTGTTCAGAGGCTTCAGGGGATGACTCTTTTGCTGATTCTTCTGTCTGTCCCAGTTCTTTTTCAGTCACCGCTTCACCGAAACTAACTTGGTCGGGAAGCTTCGTGTCACCTGGAATGATACGAACCTGGATACCAACAGTACCTGTTTTCAAGACGGCTTTCTCGATTGCAGTATCAACGCCTGAAATGGCGAGATCTCCGCATTTCTTCATGTATCCTTCCACGAACCGCCAGGTCTTGCTTCGTGAGGAAGGGATTTTTCCTGAGATGAGAATTTCCACACCCAGAGCACCGGATTGCATGACAGCATCAACTGCCTTGTGACCGATACCTTTGAAGCGTTTTGAACCGAACCGTTCAAGCTGATTGACAATCGATTCAGCCACGACAGCAGCATTAGCGTTAAATTCCTTTATCTCCTCTATTTCTATCTGAGGATTCTCAAGATCGAATTTTTTCTTAAGATCCCGAGTAAGACCTTGGATTTTCGAACCGCCTCTCCCAACAACAAGTCCAGGTCTTGATGCCGAAACGATAATACGTTCGCCAGTACTTGTCCGCTTGAGCTTGACTTCACTCAAGCCGACACGATTCAATGATTCCTTGACAAATTCCTTAATGCGAAATTCCTTATAATTCTGCGCGACAAATTTTCTCTCGATCATTGTGAGACCTCACTTTTCTTATCAGATTGATCTGATGATGATTTTCCCGGCGTCTTCTGCTCCGTATCGAGCTTCTGGGAAGATGTGAGCTTATCCTTAGCAGATTGCTGTCCACGATTCTCTTCAGAAGCTTTCTGGCTTGCCTTTGTTGAAGATTGCTTTTTCTTGACGGATCGTTTCGCTTTCGACTCATCTTCTCTAAGGACAACCTCGACATGAGTCCTTTTCATGGACCTTCTGATCTGACGACCTTGATGAAGCGGTGTTGATGCCTTATGTGCGCAAATGTGATGAATCTTCAGTTCATCATCCATGCCTTTGGCAGAAGCGTTCGACATTGCTGACACGATAAGCTTCCCGATGGTCTTTGCCGCTTTTACAGGATATCGTCCTGCTGCCATCGAACCTTTCCTGTGACCCACACCATCAGTGAAACGAGGATAAGGAACTGCACGTCTCTTGTAAACGACATCTTGGAGGTATTTTACTGCTTCACGAGCATCCATTCCCCTGATAGCATCACAGATGTTAATAGCGACTTTAGTCGATATACTCAGATCCTTACCATATGCTTTCGAAGTGTGATCATCGAAGTTCTTAAAGGAGTACTTTATAGTTACCATTTGACTCTACCTACTTCTTAGGTTTGTTGGTGACACCCACATTAGTATGTATTGCTCTTTTTCGTGTAAGGACAAATTCACCAAAATAATGCCCTATCATCTCTTCAGAGAGTGATACCGGCTGGAATCCTTTTCCAGAGTGTATCTTGACGGTACGACCGACCATTGACGGCAATACAATCATATCCCTAAAGTGAGTCTTGACATTGTCTTTTTGTTCGATCTTCTTTATCAGTTTCTTGTGCTCTTCGGAAAATCCTCTTTGAATCGACCTTCTTGCACGGGCAGGAAGTAATACAGCCAATTCACCAAGAGACATGTTCTTGAGTTCTTCAAGCGAACGAGATTTGTATTTGAATTCTTTCAATGCCATTTATTATACCCTCCTTGACCTTGACCGACCTGTCTTTCTGGGTCGGATTGCACCAACCCTCCTTCCTGGAGGAGCGTTGCGCGGTGCAGGGCGTGAGTTTGCCTTAAACGAGCTTCTGCTGTTTCCGAAAGGGTGGTCTACAGCGTTCATGGAATTAGCAGATACTTTCGGCCAATAGCGATTCCTTGCCTTCATCGCCTTGAATTTATTTCCTGCTTTAAGGAATGGTTTTTCAACGCGACCAGCACCCGCGACAGTGCCCACAGTCGCTCTGCAATCGACATGGAATAATTTCTGACGTCGTGAAGGGAATTGGACGACAACACCCGATTTCGATTTCGAAACGACTTTCGCAACTCCGCCTGAAGCTCTGACGAATTTACCACCATCACCAGGAACCGCTTCAATATTACATATCGAAACCCCTTCGGGAATATCAGATAATTTTAACACATTGCCATGGTCCAGCTTCGCTTCAGAAGACATGTCAATAACATCGCTGACACAAATACCTTCTGATGCGATAATAAGACCTTTTTCACCATCATCATACATTACTTCAGCAAGCGGTGCACTATGACCTTTGCAACTTATGATATCGGTGACCACGGCACCTTCTTTACCACGAGATGTTTTTGCCTTCCCTTTGTAATGGAATGAATGAACGTGATACCGAGAGGAACCACGTCCTCTTTTTTGAGCAATAATACGTTTTCCCATTTTCAATACCTACCTTTCACAATCACATGAGCTCCAGCTTCGTCGCCAGATCGACAGCCGGACTCTCATCGTCAAATGTGACATACGCCCTTTTTTTGGCGTCGGGGCCTATAAGGGTGTTGACTTTCTTAACCTTGACATCGAACAGAGATTCTATTTCCTGTTTGATCTCCTGCTTGGATGCGTTCGTATCCACCATGAAAAGGAGCTTATTCTCCGATTCCATGAGTCTGATCGATTTTTCCGTTGATAGAGGGATGATATTCATTTTCAATTTCACCTTGCTGAGTTCACATCTGTAAAGAGTTGCTGTTGCAACATGATATCCAGAGCTGCGTCGGTGAACAACGTCGCCCGACCGAGTTGGCTTCCAGGTGCGAGCAATTCAGCATTCAGACTAGTCACAGGGACTACATCGACACCCGCAATATTTTTTGCCGCGCGAAGCAAAGGACAATCCTTGGAGACGACAAAAAGCAAGGATTTCTTGTTCTGCTTAGGTCGTCCACGATGTTTTCCTGCACCTGCACGAACAGATAAGGAATCTAATCTTGATAGTTCCTTGTCAAAACCGAGTGCAGTGAGTACATCGACGAATTCTTTCGTCTTCTGGACCGATTCAAGCGATGAATCAAGAACGAAAGGATATGATGAAGGAATCTTGTGACCCCTCCTTGAGACTGAATCCGAATCGACTGTTGCAGCAAGAGCCGAACGGATGGCTTTTTTCCTTTCTTTCCGGTTAATCTTCAAATCCCAATTCTTTTCAGCTTTCGGAGGATGCGCTCGTCTACCACCGACTGCTTGAGGAACATTAGCCCCAACAAAATAGAATCGTATACCTCTTCTATTCATAACCTTGGCAGGGGTTCTTGAACGACCGCTACCATATACTCCACGATATTTATGACGCCGTTTCGAAACATAAGCCGAGTGACGTTGACCTGCACGAGGGCTGGAACCATATTTCTGTCTTCGGGATGCCTGAAGTGAGAGTACGGCCCGTTTGACAATATCAGGCCTTACAGGTTCTGAAAATTGCGAAGGAAGCGTTACGGATTTCGTTTCCTTATTGTTCTTATCGAATACTTTGAGTTTCATCGTTGGCACCTGCTCTAATTACCTTGTTTTGATTCTGTATTGACTGCTTCGATGGTCGGTGCAGTGAATTTCTTTCCAGGTCTAAGAGGAGCGGTAAGTGAGATTAACCGTCTTTTCGGTCCTGGAACAGATCCTTTAACAAGAAGGTATGTATTCTTCACAACACCATAATTGATAAAGCCCCCATCAGGATTTATTATACTCACATCATCGCTGATCGAGAGAATATAATTATTATACTGGATTCTCTGATGATATCCCATAGTACCTGCATGAGAAATCCGGTACATGCTGTGCCCTTGAGCCACCCATCCGCCAAGAGAACCAGGTCCCCTGACAACCTTTTCCGATTTTTTCGCTCGAAGACCGATACCAAAACGCTTGACCGGTCCTTGGAAGCCCTTGCCTTTCGTTATCGCACGGGCATCAACATACGAACCTTCAGAAAAGACATCCGAAACAGAAATATCTTTTTCGACATGATCTTTGACATAAGCAATCTTTTCAGAGAGAGATCCACCTAAACCCATCTCAAACACTTCAGGTTTTTTCTTTTCCAAAGAAAGCGAAAAGGGTTGAGTATATACCACAACAGTCGCATCAGAAATCCCGTCGAGATCAAGCGCGTCGATATCTTCAGGCTTTGCAAAAGAGGACGGGAGATTCGTCTTTCTCGAAAGATTCTTCTTGGGTTTGAAAAAAAGTTCTTTAGCAATTTCAGAACCATAACCCGCTTTCCTGTATAATCGCAGTGAAGCTATCCGAAGCGGAGGACATTCGATGACTGTAACAGGGTGCGTGATAAGCTCCCCTTTTGTCATCGAATTCTTATCGTTGTCCCGAACAACAACCTGTGTCATTCCAGCCTTGTACCCTGCAAATCCAAGGAACACAGCCTTATCTGAATGTGGTAACGATCGGACTCTCGCATACTGGCGTTTGGAACGTACTCGAGGCCAGTATTGCATACTTCCGTGACGAGGATTCAATTTTTTTGCCATTTTACATACACAATCTCTTGATTTTTTCGTTATCGGGCATCGATGAAGAACACATACTGTATTCCTGCATCGCAAGCAACATTTTTATTAGGTATTGCGGTTCGTTTCGATATCGCAACCATACCCACTATCGAGCGTGATGTCACCAATTTCAACGTAGTGTCAGCCAGAAAGAGACTGTTGTATCCAACAGCGTTTTTCAGGTACTGAAAAAAGTTCTTTTCCAGGCCAACGCATCACCACTATTGATGAGCGGAGAGCAGAAACACAAATTTATTTATAAATGTTTTGTTTTTTTATTGTTAAAATCGTCTTGAAAAAGATAAAAAACCTCCGATACTAAAATAAAGCATTTTTCGGAATTTTTGGATTAAAAGAAGGTCAAACAAGTTTTTTCTCAGGTTATTTTTTTGATTATTTAGCAAGTTATTATTTATTCGGGTGCTTGGTTTTTCTGGAGCGTGAGCTGGTTCGTTTTTTCGAACGTTCAAAATATTCTTTTTTACGCTTGGCATATGCTGCAGGGTTGTTGATCTTCGAGCACACAGTATCAGGATGGCATATACCTATACCTATATAATAATCTTTATTATCGCAGTTGGGAGGAGGTACAATCTTCTTGCCTTTTTTTAAAGGAGATAATTGGCTTTTGATGTATTGCTCTCTCAATGGTTCGGGATTACGCTCGTTCCACTCATACACCAAGGATTCTATCTGCTCATAATTCCACCCGCACGTTCTCAGGAAATTGATGAGGATAAACAAAGCTCTTTTACGTCCATCCTCAAGACCTGAAAGAATCTTATTGATGCATGGAGGGAAGAATTCTTGTTCAATCGCATCACTAGGAACATCAAATGACTTCTTAATCGGCTTTGAAGATTCATAAAGATCGGCATGGATATGACCCATGTCAAGAAGCTCCTTACCTAATGCTTCGGACAAGAGATGATGAGCTTCGCCAGAGGCGACATTCTCACGGTCGAGAAACGGAATGTCAAATGATATGACGTCGGGACGAGCCATACACTTTTCAAAAGTAGTTATGTGGTCGGGATTGACAGGGACAGATACAAGGCGGGATTTCTCATGGAGCGAATACGGCATCCTGTACAGGTGACGGGAGGCGATGAGAATGGTATCTACCTCGACAACAGAAAGAAGATTTAGAATTTTCTGAGGGTGTTTTGCAGAACCACAGTGTGAACAAGAGGCATATTGGTTTGATGCACTGACAGGGGCATTGCATGATTCACATCGTATAAATTCAGGATTTCCTGCAGGATGAGATATGTGACCGCAGGCAGAGCATTGATAAACTATGGACGTCTCTGGTTTCTTATCGGTAACAGCCGAGCATTCTTGGCATTGAAAGGCAAATAATGATTGCGATGTGCTTGAAGCAATGTCCTGCAATCGCGATATACTGAATTCATAATCCTTGTCAAAAACGACTTTATGAGATGTAATGTCGGCAAAATTTTTTGTAATATAACTTAACAGATACGAGGCTATTTTGCGAGGACCTTCAGGAAACAAATCCTTTGTCTGATGTAAATCCCCTTCAAAAGATATCTGTTCAGGAAACGCTTCAAACGGAACAGCGATGTGAAACCCTTTGTTGCCCGAGAACTTAGCAGTTACGCTCTCCACACCATTCTCACGGATGGCCCTAACAAACAAATGAGCGATGATGCGTGAAAAACCCCAGTCAGGACAATCAATATCGAGAATAAGATCCCATCCTATCCGCAAGTCATCAAGTTCTGAACGTTTCATACCAGTCTTTATAGCAAGCGGATGAGACCACAATTCTTCCGAGCAGTGAAAAGAGGATACTTTATGCTTTGCGAAATCAAGCACATCATTAGGATATTCGATAGTGTCAGGGCGTTTGCCAAAACTATCAGGACCGTACATGACACTGACTTCCTTGTTCTTGGCTTGTGAAGCGATCCAATCCCTGACCTCAGCACGCTTATAATGATTGAGAGATACAGAGATAAACATAATCATAGCATAAAATAAGTGTCAGTTAAAAAACCTTTCGACAAAACACTTATATCACCAGGATTTGAGAATATCATCATATGACGCATTAAGCACGTCGTGGATGCGTTTGGCCTTCTTTTCACCGATAAGAGGGATGCTTTGTAGATCCTCAATCGATGCGTTCGATAACGCTTTGAGAGAATCGAATTTTTCAAGGATGGAACGGGCAAGAACAGGACCTACGTCAGGAAGGCTTGAGACGATGTATTCAACCAAGGATTTCTTATTCAATGGTTTGGCAGTGTGGAATGTGAAATCATTACCTGTTTGTTGCTGTTCTTGTTTTGCCATCATCGTTATCATCGAGGCCGTTGCCATAGGAGTTGAAGTCCTTATAATTGGAACACGATAAGATAAGGCAATAGTAGACATCATACCCGCGATGGCTTCGGGATCGACTTTTCTTGAGTTGAATTCATCCTCCGAACCTTCAATGATAAGGACTGGATGAGGATATTGTATCAAGGATCTGATTTGCGTAAGGATTCGACCATCAACAATAGAATCGACAAAATCACTGACTTGCTTGAACTCAACACAACAATAATTTGATAAAACAAAATCACCGACTTGAAGTTGTTTAAGCTCAAGAGAGACTTCTTGTTTCTTACGAAGAGATTTGAGAACCGGAGAGCCCTTTTCGCGAAAGTCAGCTACTATGCGAAGATCAGCATTTCGAGACGTGGCTTGTGAAAAGGACGAGTGTGTGGATTTATCTGACGAGGAAAATGAAGATAGCAAACGCTGGTCTGAATCGGAAATCTCATCCGAAAAAGAAGAAGATACAAATTCACGTTGCAACTCCTCAAGAGCATGGAACATTCTTTTTTCCTTGTGAAAGGATACCCAGCGAAAGGTCTCATCTCTTGTTCCTTCGGCAATAAGCACAGTTACATTACCTTTTCCATGACGACCCGTCCGTCCCCGACGTTGGACAGACCTGATAGCGCTTGGAATGGGCTCATAGAAGAACACGTGATCGACATTGGGGATGTCAAGCCCCTCTTCAGCGACGCTTGTCGCGATCAATACGGAGAACTCACCATTCCTGAACCGTTCAAGAACCTCTTTTTGCATTTTCTGGGAAAATCCAACACCATCTTTTTTGGTCTGGCCAAAAAACAGGCTCGAGGAGATTGAATCAGGCAAGGACTTCTGGATAGCTTGAGCCGTATCCCGGAATTGGGTGAAGATGATTATCTTTGCAGCTTCGTGCTTCTTGAGAAAGGCAGACAGTTTATTGGTAAGAGCAAATAATTTAGGGTGCTCCACTCCTTTTTGACGAGCCGACCTCGTCAACGAAAATGCTGCGAGAAAATCCGGATCGACAGATAACTCCTTGAGTGCTTTCGAACGAGAGGATCTTGCATCAGAAAGAACAGAATATTGGTATGAATATAAGGCATTGATTGTCTGCGTCTCAGCCAATTCAATGGCGTGCTGGAGCTTGAGAGCTTGGGCAAGCAAACTTATGCTAGAGAACAATTCCTGAGCGCGATCCCCTTTCGTTATTTCGGATTGGAGATGACGTTGGAGCTTGAGAAGTGATCCTTTCGTATATGATGAGGGAGGGTGAGAAAGGAATCCGAGAGTATTAATCTCCGATAGCTTCTGTTTGTAAGCGTTGGTGAGATAGGAAATTATGGTGTTGAGGAATTCCGGAAGCGATATCTTATCCCATGAAACAGAAGTGGGATTGGTATATGGTTTGACATCCCTGTCATCAGGGGTTCGATATTCGATGTGGTGGATAAACAAATTGTTGCACACTTCCCGTATCGTCTCCTTATCAGTACCTGGCGAGGCAGTCAAACCAAGGATCTGTTCATGAGATGCCGTTTTATGATATTCATCCGCGAGAAAGACATATGCATAATCCCCCATTGTTTGATGAGATTCATCTATGACAAGAAGAGAAACATCAGATAAGGAAATCTTGGCGCCCAACACATCATTTTCCAAGGCTTGAGGTGTGGAAAAAATTGCTTTTGATGTCGACCATGCTTCATGACGCTTGGAAGGTGAAATGCTACCGGTGAACATAGCAAAGTCATTCTCCGATAATGCCAGAGCGTCACGGAATGTCCTGGCATGCTGTTCGACAAGAGGTTTTGTCGGAGCAAGGATCAGGATTTTGCTATCAGGATATAATAATAAACGTCTGGCAGCGAGCATCATAGCTATAGCTGTTTTTCCAAGACCTGTGGGGAGAACGACCAAAGAATTACGCGAGCTCGCTTCCCTAAAAATATTTGTCTGGTATGTTCTAGGAGTCAATCCTGTAAGCATTGGAAAAAGAGAGATGTGAAATGTTGTTTATAAAAGTATAGCCATCATGACCAGTGTATACTGATAAGAACAAGCCTCTCAAAATCGTGTCTTTACCGAATATTTCGCGCCGCACGCCTGACATTTGATGAAGTAGACCCCCGTATCTTTCGAGAGCTTGGTGTCTGGTTTTCCACATTCCTTGCAGATGACGAACTGATCGGTGAATTGTTGGATACGATCGTTTATCTTGGCAGAAGATAGTTTGCTGTTGAAGACGACAAAGTTACCTCTAACAATACCTTTTGTCGCCAGATGTTTCTCGATAAATTTGACAAGGAGTTCTTTAGGCCGTCCCAATTGCGTGGATATTTGACCTATATTGCTTATAACAGTCTTGTTACCCTCAAGATGGCCTTTTACCTTATCAATGTTGAATCGCTGAGCTGAAGAGACATCTTCGGGAAGCCGTTCACGAGCTCGGGAGAGCATTTCTTCATAATCCATACATATCACGCGAAAGGAAGGGAACAAGAGAAAGTATTTAAATGTAGCGGGATGATGAGACATCATACAAAATTGCCGAGTCCTGTTTGTTTTTCCTTCTCTTTTCCGAACACATCAGTGATACGCTTCTTAGTGAGATATAAAGATTCCTTGAGATAGTTGGAAACGTTATATTCTTCAGCCAATGCAATACTCATTTCAATGTATTTGATGATAGATCCTTGAGAGATGGTGAACACAATCTTACCACCACAACTTGTGCATCTTCCTATAAGAGGAGGTCTGCGGAACTTCTCATTACATGTCACGCAACGAAATTGCTGCAAGGAGAATTTTCTGAGATTACCTTTCGTATCCCTGATAAAATGGGTTTCGATTATCAGACGGGCAACATCACGAGCATCAACAGAACGAAGCTTTTTAGCGAGATCCATCTGCAAATCAATCTTTTCCTGCATGGAAGGAAGCAGTTTGTAAGCAGAACATAACACCCCTGTGTTGATATTATCAGTATCGTGAGTGTATTTCATGCCTTCGAATTGCTTTTCGGTGAATAAAGTATCTTCAATACGGCGGATAGTAACCTCCCAAGGCATCTTGTATTCTTGACAGGCCTTGAAGAAATCTAAAGAATAGGATGATTCAATACCTATATTGAAGGCCTGATCATCAACCTCGGCAGGATTGAGAAGAGTCGTTAGTACGAGAGGAGCGTCCATAGTAGATCCTCGTGATCGTCCCAGAAATTTCTTGGAAAAATTAAGGAAAGCATCGAGGAGCAAGAAAAAACAACCTTCATCACCATCGCAATCACGACGCATTGCAGCGTGAAATAATGGATGAGCAAGCATTCCTTGAGTGCGGGAAAAACCAACTATCCTACCCACAATTCCTGCCGATGTATGGGGAGCAAGCCCCACGATGAGGTGTCCTATAAGATCCTCTGGAGAGGAAGCATTATAAAATGGTTTCTGATCATACATTGTGATGAGCAGATCGTCGATGAACTGGGAAGTGTGAAGCAATACCTGATCACTGCCTTCTACAAGCCCATCACCAAAAGCAGGAAGAACGAGGTCCTGAGCACGGAGCTCAAGCACCTGATCATCATTCTCGAGAGGGTTGCCGTGAATATCAGTGCCATAACCCAATTCCTTGAGCTTGGCGACACTGGTACCGACTTCTTTCGGTTTGAAATGCGTGAGGGTGATTTCAGAGGCATCAAAGCGAACAGTCCCATCTTTATTGACATGCACTTTGTGTTTTGCACGAAGCACAGCCTTAAGAGGATGCTCTGGAGTGTGATCGCTACCGACAGTACCTCTGACACCTTTGATGAGATCAGGATATATTTTCGTATTCATCTTTTTCAGACAGAAATCGAAGATTGAACGAAAAGGAATATTCCATTCCTTATAATCACGGTATATAACATCATCCTCAGTGGCTTGATTGGGAGGAACCTCTTCTTTTGTCTTGATATTGATCTTCTGGCGCTCGGTTATCTCATCACACATCTCGCAGACGGAAAGAGGGGTCTTATTACCGCAGTTCGGACATCGAAATACTGGAAAATTGCTTGTTATCTTTCCGGCTTTGAGGGCGGCCTGAAAACTTCTCAATCGGCCTCCATCGTTACCGACAGGAAAAAGACCGTGAGGAGAACCAGTGAGTTTTCTCATCTTGGCCTTTTCGGGACGGCCCATACGAGAACCTATAAAAATACCTGACTTGTCGCCGAGCTTATAGGGAGCGAGGTCATTGACCATATCAAGCACTGTGGAAAAATCATCTTCATTCTCCTTGAGATATGAAGCAACATCTCGTGCGTCAAGTTGGCTTCGAACATTTAAGGAAGTAACGAGCGAGAGCGCATAATCAGAAGATACGATAACCGATTCCTCTTCGACAGCATGAGGAATGGCGAGCAATTCAAGAGCTCTTTTAGCAGATGAAAATTCTTCTTTGTGAGGAAGGACTACTTTAGGATGTTCCAGAAAGAATGAAGCATGTGAAAGCCAAAAGAGCAGATCATAAAATTGTTGTTTTGATATCTCTTTGTAAAAAGGAGTATGATACGGGTGCAAGGGTATATCAAGTCGTTTTGAGATTCTTTTTGCAGATTCGAATGACAAATGCATCATCATAGGATTATCAAATAAGGAATTAACGGCACTGACGGGAAGCTCCAGAATGTCGGCGATATCCTTTTCAGAGCTTTCAGGATATTTCGTGTCAAGAGCATCTTTCAGTTCAGCAAACCACCATTCCTCACAATAACCAGGAGGGATTAGCATGTGAGCCCTATCAAAAAAGTCCCCGTAATCAATAAGCGAATCACCCAGATAGAGGACTTCAACGATGTGTTTGTTGAGTCTTTCCGCTTTCTCCAGAGAATCAACATATTCTACGGAACCGTCCTTCAACTTAACAGTCGGACCCATCAGATGATCACAAGGAGTAAATAAAGCACCTTTGCCGGGACGTTCAACCTTCAATTG
>CAZRUJ010000018.1:0-3775 GCA_964603345.1 uncultured Methanosarcinales archaeon
AAGCGTCTGGCTTGATTTCTGAGAGAGAGCTTCACCCGTGATAAAAGAAGAATAACCATTTTGCTCGGCCAGATATGAGCAACATTTGTACAAGACCATCTTAAAAGCAATCTGACGGAGACGTTCAGGAACATTATTCTTGAGAAAAGACATTAGAGAGCGACCATCAATATGGAAGAAGCGAGGAGAATAATTATAGGAATGACGAGAGATGAGAAAATCATAGACCTTAGACACGCTTGAAAACATGGAATCACCCACCATGTTGACAAACACGAAATCAAGAGCGCAACCGCGTTTCAACATTTCAAAAGCGGCGACAGGACTGTCAAGGCCGCCACTAAAAAGCATAAGAGAAGAACCTGTGCTTGCAGCAGGGAGACCACCAAGAGCGGAACGATATTCATAGAACACATAACAAAAACTATTCCTAACCTCGACAAAGACAGTCATGTCAGGATCGGAAAGATTAACACCCTTGCTGAATGGATAAAGACAGGATCCAAGATCCGAAGCGAGCTTCATCGAAGAAAAAGAATGCTTGCCACAGCGTTTGGCAGTGACCCTGAATGTGCTTGAAGAAACATGCGATGAAGCAATACGACAAGCAGAATCGAGCAACTCATCATACGTTGAAAAAAAGAACCGAGTAGCGATAGAATACGAATCAATACCAGGAACAAAAGAGAGGATGCGAGCGGATTCATCAACATCATCAGTGAATACAGCATACATCTTGCCCAGATTCTCGATGCGATCAAAAGAGATGTCGTTAGCCAGTAGCGCTTCGCGAATGGAATTCACGAATAATCGTTCAAAGTAAGGACGTTTACGAGCGCTTTTGACGGCAACTTCACCGTAACGGACAAGAATACATGATTCGACCATGAATACAGAGAATAAGAACTCATTTATAAGTCTGTTCTGGAGAAGGAAGATATTTCGTCACAAGCTCTTTCAAAAGAGTAGGAACCCCATAAGGGATGAAATCATCAACCACACCACCACTTTTCAAGCAAACCATTTTATCAACATCTTCAGATACCAAGATCAAAGAAGCGTCAGGATTGGTTTCTTTCATCTGCCCATAAATGAGTTCGTAGGAATCTGAACGCGAACCATGATATGCGACGACGACATCAACAGGATTCTTCTTGATATGATTGACAGCGGATTCAAGAGAAGTATAACCGTCAAAAGAAACAGGCCGAAGAAGAGCTTTATAAACCTCCAGATTCGTATTGTAAAGATCATAAATGATAACGCGAGCAACCTCTAATCCTGATGAAATACCACCATGCCTTTTATACATATTAACCACCTGAAATATAGCAGAAAGGAACCTACATAATTTAAAAAGAATTTCGTGAATGAAAACAATAGTTTCAAGAACAAACAACGGAAAAATCATTCAAAAGCACAATCAGCAGAGAAAAAACAAAAGAATTTCATCACAACCAATCGACTACAGTAAGAAACCCATCATCATAACTAATCGTTGTCGACCCGCGGCGCAAGTATGAAGGCGAGTTCGACTTTGTTCTTGACAATATATTCCAGACGAAGAGGATAATCCTTTGCGAACTTGATATAAGTAGTGTCGGAAAGCTTGGCACCTTGCATCATCTTCTTAAGATATTCAATGGAATATTTAGCCTTAACACCCTCTTCACTGCATGAGATCGACGTAGCCTTGTCAGAAGGAATCTCGACAGCAGCTTTGGTCAAATCACCTTTGCTACTTACATAAAAGATCTTATCATCAGCACCGAGCGTCACACTCTCACCAACAACATCAACATCATCAATGGCATCGTTGAACACAGAGGATAAAGTAGATATTTCAGCACTGAAGGAAAGGTCGGGAATGTTCTGCTCTTCTTCTTCAGCATCAATGAGAGGAAGATAGAATGTACGCTGACTGGTCGATTGCAATACCACTTTCAACTTGTTATCTTCAACCTCGAGCGTGAGCGTGTCACCACCCTTGACCCGACGCAAGACTTGCTTGAAATTATTGAGATTGATAGTCAGATTCGTAGGAGAATCAATCTCGTAAGTGACAAAAGCGCTAGAAACAAGACGGAAAACGACCAGAGCGACGTTTGCAGGATCCATAGCAACAAGTTCCATGACATCTTCCTTGACGCGAAATGTCGCTTCAGTGACTATTTCGGAAATAATGGAAAGGCTGTCCTTAAGATATTTCGGTTCGGATAGTGTTAATTTCATGAAAAACATCCCCTTATAACAAGATGACACCCCTCGAGCGTCTTCTCGTAATGACGATAACGGAAAGGAGCTTTATAAATATTATGTTTTCGGAGTTGTAAAAAAGAAAAAAGAAATAATCATAATTTGAGACGATCACCAACAGAAATTCGTTTGAAACGATCACCAGAGATACCAACCGAGGAAGCGATATGTTCAATGGCATCAAGCATAGGGGATTCAGCATGAGAAGGGATGAGAACATCCGGATTGAGAAGAGACAGAAGCCGTTTATGGTCCTTGGAAAAAGCATGACCTGACACATGGACGTCACGAATAATAGAAACGCCTTTGGCAGATAATTTGGATTCCAACCGTTTACGATTCTCAATGGAGATAGGGACAGGAATAATTTTGCACGAAAACACAACAGTATCACGACTATCAAAATCAAAAAGCCCATCAGCCATGCGAGAGAGAACTGCTTGGGGTTCCCCTTGATGACCAGTAGTGATAAACACATACTTTGAAGGATCGGAGACATCTTTCAAGAAAGAATCAATTTGACGACGATATTTGAGAACACGACCTCGAGAGAACATATCAAGAAGCCCGGTACGTTCAGAAGCAGAGAGATAGCGATACAGTGAGCGACCTAAAAATACTACTTCACGATCGAGAGCATCAGCCAGATCACATATGCTTTCCAGACGATGAATGTGAGAGGAAAAAGTTGAAATGACAACAGCTCGAGAAGACTTTAACTCATCACATAATTCGAGTACAGACTCCCTTGCACGAAGTTCCCCTTCAGAGAAATCATCTATCGGAGCATACATTGAATCGAGAACAAGAGCCTTGACAGAACCAGATAATTGACCGATTCGATCAATATCAGTAGGAAGGCCGAAAGGAGGATGAAGGTCCTCTTTATAGTCGTTAGCATACAAAATAATTCCCTGATCGGTGTGGACGGCAACAGCCACTGTCTGAGGAGTGGAGTGAGAGACAGGAATGAATTCTATATCAAGACCAGCCACAGAAAAACGGGAAGAAGGCGATTGATCGACAACATCAACCCGAGAACCACGATCCTCAACGATGCTACGGATGACTTTCGCAGTGAAAGGAGTTGCAAACACAGGGCAGGAAAACTGATCGGCGAGAAAAGGCAAGGCGCCGATGTGATCAAGATGAGCGTGAGAACAAATAATACCTACAACGTCGTGCTTGCGACGACGAAGAAGACGGATATCCGGAAGAGCTCCTCTCGAGATGAGTTTACGAAGCCCGTGACGCTTAAGAGAAAAATCATCCTCTGTCACTTCAAGATAACGCTCGAGGTGAAAACCCATATCAAGCAATAAGATCTTATCATCTACATCAACAGCAACACAGTTACGGCCAATCTCACCAAAACCACCAAGGGCGATAATCTCAATTCCCATCACAAAAAACAAGGGTAAACAAGCAATATAAAAGAATACCGGAAAAAACCCTGACAGGGAAACATCTGCGGGGAAAGATAGGGTCACTGACGTTCTCGACCTTTCACCTCGATTAA
>CAZRUJ010000018.1:3875-17629 GCA_964603345.1 uncultured Methanosarcinales archaeon
AAATCTGCGGGGAAAGATAGGGTCACTGACGTTCTCGACCTTTCACCTCGATTAATTCTGAAAAAAAATCTGCGGGGAAAGGGATTGTTACGAGTCATACGAGTAACTCAAGGATGAACGAAAGAGAATCCGAAGACTTCGAAGCCCTTGAAACGCACGACTGAAACGAAGTGAAAGAAGTGCGGGGAAAGGGATTCGAACCCTTGTAGGCACTAAGCCAACAGATGACTCACAATAGTTCTTCATCGCAAGAGCCCTTCAAAAGCTCGTATGCTCAGCACTCAAATGCCTTGAGTCTGTCCCGTTTGGCCGCTCCGGCATCCCCGCAGCAAAAACATGGGAACTCAGTGAGAAGAAGGTCTTTATAAAATTTTGTCAAAATATGATTCTGAACAAGAACACAACAATGCAAAATAAAGCGCATTATCAACGAGAAAAGAACAAAAAAAAACAATCGATAAATGAATCGTCAGGATAAGCGCTCGAGCTTCTCCTCTATATCAGATAAGGCTTTATTCAAACGATCAATATCCGTATCCTTTTCAGGAGTCGCTTTCTTGGTTGAAGCAGAAGATGATTTCTTCTTTGAAGGAGATTTCTTCTTTGAAGGAGATGATAATCTTTTCGAGGATTTGCGATGATCCTCAAGCATTTCCTTACTATCAGGAAGTGCGGAAAATAACTTTTCCATCAGCGAAATCAGTTCTTCAGCCTGATCTTTCAATTGAGCAATCACAGATTGTTTCTGCTTGCGAACCTCAACAAGCAAATAGTATTCTTTAGAACATAATAAGGACTCCTTCGCACTCTCAAGAAGTGAAAGTTCGATAAGCTCGCTCTCAGGAACCCTGACAAAATATGAGGAATCAACCATGACATAACACCTTGTATAATACTTTTAGGACTCAGGCTCGAAAAGAGTCTGGTCGAGATAAGATATCTTCTTATCGACATCCTCAAGCTTTTGCTCCCAAAACTCAATGCTCTCTTGCTCTTTCTCACGAAGATCCTTGACCTTGGAAACTGTTTTTTTCACTTGAGCAGTCTTGTTCCTGAGCTCATCTACAAGACCCAAAATCTTTTTGTAATCATCAATCTTTACGAATACAGGGGATTTCTCATCCATATATTATCACCTTTGTTATTCACCTATTCCCTTCCCGAATATATCTTATCAAGGGTGGAAGAGAGAAAGGTGTAAATCGAAGAGAATGAAGAGTTAATATCTTCATAGTGCAAAGACATCTTCTCATCCGTTTCAAAAATGCTTTTTTGACGATTAATCTCTTCTTTGAGCACTTTTTCAGATTCATCGAGAATAGAGAGCAGTTCTTGATATTTTTGCTTCTCCACAAAAATATCTTTGATTTCAGAACCATCTTTTCCAGTCACAACCAAACCGGAAAGCTCTTTTTTTATGCGAGCGACATCCTCATACTCATCCTCAAAAGCAGGAAGATCAGCTTCAAAGAGCTGTTTGGAAACATCACCTTCAGAAGATAAATGTTTACGAGAAGAGGTCTGACCAGTCACTTGAGAGAAATCAGAAGAGCGGGATGATGAAGTATCCGGATTAGTTTGAACTTCAAACCCATCATCCTCGGAAACAATCTCGTTCGTGGTCCCAGAAGCAGAAACATCCTGTCGCGATACAGATGAAGCATTATCATCGTCAGAGGATGATTCTTGAAACGTCTCATGAGAAGAGGACGACTCATCGTTTGACTTATTTTGCGATTGTTCTGAGAAATCATCATCAGACGAGGCTTCGCTTGAAGAGGCATTACCAGAACGGTCGGAACGCAGATCGTCATTCTCACGGCCTGAAGAACCAGCCAGTCCGGAATCCTCTTGTCGGCTTGAGACATCATTCGTTTCGGACGTTGAGATATCCAACTCAGAAGATGTTGTTTGATCGCTTGAAAAAGATAAGGAAGTAGAGTCTGGAGAAGCATGTTCTTGTCCAGGAGCTTGAGCATCAGGAGAATCAAGGGAATCAGACATGAACCTAGAAGAATCAGAAGCATCGTCAAGAGAAGGCATAGCATCCAGTTCTGCTTGCAACTTGTCAGGAATTTCTGACGTGATAGTAGGACCGGGAGCCTCATCTAAGGATTTTTTCTTCGCAGAATCTTTCTTTTTGAACAGATTAAAACCCATCACAACAACCTCTTTTTACAAGAAAGTCAAAATAAACATATTAAAATATTTCTCACTTCTATAAAGATACGACAATCTCGTAATAAAGCATGAAATCGGAAAAATTCCGAGAAAGATAGGGAAGGACACATAAAAAAAACAACACTCTAAAAACAATCCATGAACCAAGATACAACATTGAAGATGTTGCTTTTTGTTATTATAATACTAACCGTTCCGGTCACGGAAGCGACAGATTATAATCTCGAGAATAAGACAATAAAAATAGAAGAAGAACAGGTACGGTTCACACCATTATTTGAAAGCGCAACGTGCAATGAGACGATAACGAATGTGTTCAGGATAGAAAGGGAATCCTATGAGACAGGCATCGAACCGCTCTCATTCTCGTATATGCTGGAAGTCCGTGCAAACGAGGGCGTTATCGGACGATCAAACATCACGAAAACCATCAACAAATATTCAAGCGCAAACACCGGAGAATTGAAATTCAACACGAGCGATAAAGTAGTTATTTCTGTGCTCAAAGACAATGTAACATTGAATTGGACCATGGAAAGCCCATGTAAGAACATGACAAACACCACAAGCGATCAGGAGCAAACAAGCAACCAGACAGAGATAGGGCAGGAAGAAAACAACCAGACCACAACGGAAAACACGTCCGAAACAGAGGATGAAAATGAAACAAGGGAGGAGACGGAAAAAGATGAGAGTAATAATGAGACCGTCCAGACAGCGATCGTGACAGACAAGATGATATATAATCAAGGAGAGCAAGCATCCATAGAATTTATTGTGAGACCAAAACAGGAAAATACCACAATATCATACTGGATAGAAGATCTTCAGGGGAATACGGTAAAACGAAAATATACCACGACACGATTGGATAAGAAGCATCACACGTTTTCCTCGATCGACCAGAGCGATAAGGCGTTTGTAGCCTTCGCGAACATAAGCACGGGGAAGGTCAACCGGCTTGAAAGAACATATATGATTGTGAAAGGAGATGATAAAGCCGAAACGCAAGAAAAACAAACCGAAAAGCAAGCTTCAAGCTATATCAATATCAGCGTAAAGGATATCATACATGACAATAGGCTTGAGACAATGGAATTCCAAATAGAACTAGAGGCATGGAAAGGAACAACAAGATCCCAAGTTATATTGATTGAAGCACGAGATGATAAGAATAAAAAACTGGGTTCGACAATCAAATTGAAACTGGAAGAACAACAATCAGGACTGGAAGCGCTCATACCCTTGTATGTCCATCTGGATAAGGAGGTGGAGAACGTGATCGTCAAAGCGGAAGGTCTTGATTCTGAAGCAAAAAACATCATACCAGTGATAATAACAGATGAGAGGGATACGACAAGCGAAGGGAAAAGCGAGAAAAAGGAGAAGAAAGAAAAAAACAAGCCTGAAGTGAGTATAGAAAAAACATATACCAGGCAATCACTGCTTGATACAAGCCTCAATTGGTATGTGAGGGTGAAAAGCGAAGGCGAAACAATCATAGAAGCAACTCACAAAAATGAGACGGTCTCAACAACGCAGAACATTACTGAAGAGCAGACAATCCAACTGACATTTAACAAACCACAACCGAACATGACAATCCACACGAGAGTCGAATGCGAAGGAGCGGAAGATAAAAGAAGCGATAAGATAGAATTGGAACCACAAGAACATAGAAATGAACAAACCATGACAAGCATCACGGGAAGAAGCATCAGAGAACAAGTCAATGTCACTTCGCTTATTAGCCCTGAAAAAGAGGTTAATAGGACAGAAAACATCACAGATGAAAGCGAGAATAAGATACGGAAAGTGAAAACCGCGAGTGCGATGGCGATTTTGGTAATCGGAGGAATCATCACAGGATGGAAGTATTATACATCTCGACGTCAGACACAAGATAACGAGAAAAAAAACAAAATACATAACAAGGAATAAATTTATAAAGAAACCAGCGTTAGAGAAGCAGTATTACAGAGAAATGTTTTTTAAAGGCAATATGCCTCAATAGGATGTGGGTATCGAAATGAAAAATAAAGAGATTAAAGAATTTCTCGAAAAAGGATATTTACGAGCAACAGTTATTTTCGAGGTGGTCGGAAAACCGAAAGAGCACGTCGAATCGACCATACGAGCATACCTCGAGAATATCAAATCAGATGAAGAAATACAAGCCATCGAGGAAGATTATGAGCCGGT
This sequence comes from uncultured Methanosarcinales archaeon, assembly GCA_964603345.1. Classification (GTDB taxonomy): domain Archaea; phylum Nanobdellota; class Nanobdellia; order Woesearchaeales; family SKGA01; genus SKGA01. The sequence continues at coordinate 8,259 of CAZRUJ010000018.1, forward strand.
CGACGAGATTGAAGACGGGTTGTTTAGCAAGGTCGTCGAAGCAGATATGCTTTTGAAGAATCTCGAAAAGCTCACATGGCTATGCATCAATTTCACACCCGCATCAATCGAGATCACTGACCCGTCAAAATTCTCCTTCGACCAAAAGGACTTAGGTAATTGGTTGAACGATCTTCTTGCCAAACTTCACGAGATGGGAATGGTCAATAAAGCCATCAGAAATCAGAACCAAGGATTAATAAAAAATTTCAATGCGATGACCAGAAACGCCATTCTCCTGTCATTGAAAGAACCGATGAGCATAACAGGTATTAGCAAGCGCATCGGATTGAATGAGAAGAATGCAAAGGAATTCGTATCAGCTTTGATAAAAGATGGTCGTGTAAAGGAAGATAAAGGAAAATATTATCTGGCCAAATGACCATCGGTATGAAGTGCGCCTCTAAAAAAAAGGCATGAGGTTTGTAAACGATGAGCACTACATTGAACAATAGGATTGAAGCCATCCTATACGCATCAGGAAAGGGAGCGAGTGTCGAAGATCTTGCAGAATATACTGAAAAGAGAAAACAAGACGTCAGAAAGGCTTTGAAGAAGCTCAGGGAAGAATACGATAAAAGAGATACAAGCCTGCAGATAAGAGAATACAACGGCAAGTGGAAGCTCGGTGTAAAAGAGGAATATGTCGAGGATGTCAAACGCATCGTCAGCGAGACAGAACTTGCAGCTTCGATACTTAAGACACTCGCAATCATAGCATATAAAAGCCCAGTCCTGCAATCAGATATCGTCGATATGAGAGGACAAGGAGCGTACGATCACATCAAGGAGCTGGTCAAGAGCAAGTTCATCACGAAAGAAAAGAGCGGGAGAAGCTATATTCTTAAAGTGACAGAAAAATTCTACGAATATTTCGATGTCGAAGGGGATGAGGAAATACGAGAAGTATTTGATAATCTACGGGAAGAGCAGGTCGCACAACAGAAATTGCAAGTGGTAAGCGCCAGTGAAAAGAAGGAACAAGATAAGGCGCAAGAAGAAGAGAAAGAATCAAAAGAAACGCTCGGAGGCCTCCAAATAGTGGATATCAACGAACAACCATCAAGAACATCGAGCGAGATTCTCAAAAAAGAAAAGGAACAAGAAAAAGAATTTCTCGATGATTTGGATAAGCGATTGACAAAGGTTTCCGAAAGAGTGGAAAAACACTATATTGGAGAGCGACGCGAAAAAAAACCTGAAGAAAACAACAATAACGAACCGAACGAAACGGCGAGAACAAAAATACACGCAGAAACAGAAAGCACGAGCGAGCAAAAGCAGACAGCGAATAAAAATACAGAAGAAAAGACCGAAACTGAAGATCCGGACGACAAAAGGCAGCACAAAGAACAACCTCTCGAGAAAATAGAACAATTCCTCGAACAAGAAAAGAAGAAAAAAAAGAATTCTGTAAAATATCTGTGATAAGGATGAAATTACGACTTTCCTGCCCAAATTGCCACAACAAGATGCTCTATGAGAACAGGACTGTTGAACTGCTCGGAAAGAAAAAAATGTGCGTATATTGCGGAAAACAGTTCACGATCACACCTGAGAGAATTGAGAAAAAAATATCTTGAAAACAACAGCAAACCCTACTTCTTCAGATTAAGCATCATAATTGATAATCAGCCACCTTGACTAGGCGCAAGACTTATAAATAAGATTGGGTTTCGCAATAAAGTGATAGACGACAATCCTCAACCGGAAAAAGACATCCCGCTCAAGAAAGATGGAGAGGAGAAAATATTGAATGGACTCATCGAAGATGAGATGAAAACAGCCTATCTCAGCTACTCCATGTCAGTCATTGTCGGACGAGCACTACCTGATGTCAGGGACGGTCTGAAACCAGTCCACAGACGAATTCTTTATGCTATGAACGAGCTGGGCATAACACACACCAAATCATACAAGAAATCAGCGCGTATCGTGGGAGAGGTATTGGGAAAATACCATCCTCACGGCGATAGCGCAGTATACGATGCTATGGTGCGCATGGCCCAGACATTCTCGATGAGGTATCCTTTGATTCGAGGACAAGGAAATTTCGGAAGTGTAGATGGAGATAGCGCTGCAGCGATGCGATATACCGAAGCAAAACTCGAACGCATCAGCGACGAGATGCTTGCAGACATTGATAAAGATACGGTCGATATGAGAGATAATTTCGATAGCAGTCTCACCGAACCCAAAGTGCTACCCAACAAACTGCCAAACTTATTATTGAACGGCTCGAGCGGAATCGCAGTGGGCATGGCAACGAACATACCACCACATAATCTTGTTGAAGTGACTGAAGCGACCAAAGAACTCATCAAAAATCCCGAACTTGAGATAGATGAGATCCTCAACCACATTACAGGTCCTGACTTCCCAACAGGAGGTACGATCATAGGACGAAGCGGAATCACAAGAGCATACAAAACAGGAAGAGGAAAAGTCACGTTACGAGCAGTAACCCACGAAGAGAAGATAAGGAACAAGAATGCTATAATTGTTACAGAAATCCCATACCAAGTCAATAAGGCAATGTTGCTCGAGCAGATCGCAAAGCTTGTCAGAGACAAGAAAATAGAAGGCATAAGCGACATCAGAGACGAATCGGACAAGCAAGGAACGAGAGTAGTCATTGAACTGAAAAAAGATGGCAGCACAGAAGTAGTTAAAAACCAGTTATTCAAACACACGAGATTGCAGACAAGTTCAGGAATTATATTTCTCACAATAGTAAACGGAAGGCCAAGAGTACTCAATGTCAAGCAGATGCTTGAGGAATTCGTCAAGCACCGTCAGGAAGTCATTAGAAGAAAAAGCAGTTACGAGCTTGACAAAGCAGAAAAAAAAGCGCACGTCCTTGACGGATTGACAAAAGCGCTCAATCATATCGACCCAATTATTACATTGATAAAGAAAGCGCCGGGAGCGAAAGAGGCTCTCGAAGAACTACAGGATGCTTATGAGTTCACGAAAACACAAGCGCAAGCCATCCTTGATATGAAACTGCAAAGATTGACAGGGCTGGAACGAGAGCGTATAAAAGAGGAATATGAAGCGTTGCTCAAAAAGATCGCCGAACTCAAAGAGATACTATCGAGTATCGAGAAAGTAAACGGAATTATCATAGAAGAACTGACCGAAATACAGCAGACATATGGAGATGAGAGGAAGACAACGATTTCAAGAGAAGAATATCAAGATATAGAGGATGAGGATCTTATACCGCGAGAAGATCACGTGGTCAACATTACCAAAGCAGGGTATGCTAAACGAATCCCTCTCGATTCATATAAGATCCAGAAACGCGGAGGAAAAGGAGTCATAGGAGCAAGCATGAAAGAAGAGGATGTCATCGAACATCTATTCATCGCAAACACACATTCATATCTTCTCATCATAACAGATAAAGGCCAAGTCCATTGGTTAAAAATATATCAGATCCCAGAAGGATCACGGCAGTCGAAAGGAAAAGCGCTCATAAACATGGTCAATATGGATCGAGAAGAGCATATAGCGGCAGTTATACCGGTCAAGTCATTCGATAAGGAGCATTATCTGACGATGATTACCGAACGAGGCACTATAAAGAAAACATCGCTTGAAGCATATTCAAGACCGCGACAAACAGGAATCAGAGGAATCAGGCTTGATGAAGGAGATAAAGTCGTCGAAACACTCAAGACTGACGGAAAACAAGATATTTTAATAGCGACCCGAAATGGACAAGCAGTCCTATTCAATGAAAAAGATGTCAGAGGGATGGGACGAACGAGCAGAGGCGTCAGAGCCATACGACTCAAGAATGCAGATAAGGTCATAGGAGCTGTCCGAGCAGGGAAGAATACCTCAATCATGACGGTCACTGACAACGGATACGGAAAGCAAACCAGTATCAAGGAATATCGGAAGACGGCACGGGGAGGCTCGGGAGTGAGAAATATCATCTGCGATGAAAGAAACGGTCCTGTAGCCAACGTCAAGGCGGTGCAAGGACATGAACAAGCACTCATCATCTCACATCAAGGAATTGTCATCAGAATGGCACTATCTGATGTCAGCACCATAGGAAGAAATACGAAAGGAGTAAGATTGATGAGATTGACCGATGGAGATGTCGTCAAGACAGTAGCCATAATAGATCAGGAGCAAACAAGAGAACTAGAGACGGAACAAAGCGACGAGTGAACTCAAAGTTCACATACGAATTCTTTCATAATATCAGACAAAGACCCTGCTAAACAGTCTTTCAACGAAAAAAAACTGTACAAAAGACAATCCCAGGCATCCACGGAAATACACACAGAAAGATAAGCCCCACTAATGTTTTTGTCAACAAGACTCCGAAATCAAGACGTGACGCTATCAAAGAAACAGGCATATCAACCTGTATCGACAACAACCATAATGCCAATATTTTTAAGTCTGGAAAGGTAAGAATTATATCAAGCATGAAAGTCGAGGAAAAAAAGCTTCGGAAAAAAGGATGGTCTGAAAAAGAGATTCAACACGCTAAACAAATACTTACCACTGCAGAAAAGACAAAACACCCTCATATGAAAGCATTAGAAAAAGCGACATACTGGATGTTGCTTGTTATAATCATTGTCGGAGCGATAGCAATTCCGTGGCTGATGGAACCTTTATTGATAGTGATGACAAAAACGCAAGCAATTATCTCGTTTGCCATAACAGGAGCGATGTTCGGAACACTGGCAAGCAGTCTCATACAAGATATAGAGCACGCAAGACACCACCATCATGCTATCGTGGGAATCAGCATCCCTATAGTCGCGATCTTGAGTAGTGTGACGATAGTCGCGAATGTGAATTCACTAAAAGATATTTTCACGAACATCCCAAACCATAATCCTTATATCCTAGCGATAGTGTTTGGCGTGACAGCGCTGATACCTTATGCGATCATGGTATATATCAGACACAAGAGGGACAACGAGCATGGAACTGGACGAATGGACGATACACCACATCAGGTTCAAGGATTGCATGAAAAAAAAAATCAAGAATATCGAGAAGAAACAGGGAAGGATAATTGTTAGAGAAAGCGACATTGTCAAAACATATCTTGTTGATCACAAGCTCGAAAATACCTTGGATCCAGCTTTGAAAGAATCCGGAAAGGTATATGTGGTAACCACCAACACCCTAGACAATATCAGGAGCCTTATTAATAGATGGGAGGATGTCAAAAACCAAAACAATCTCGTCATCATATTCACTAACGTGGAAGAGAACTGCAGTTGGCATCTCAATCCGAGAATACATGGGTTTATCACGGACGAGAATAAGCTAAAGGATAGTTTGATAACATTACATGAAAGTATTCCGGAAAGCAAAGGATAACATTCTATTAAGGAAAAGAATAAAGATATGAAAATGGCCGCAAAAAATCACAATACTATGGATACAAAAATCAGCACAGGTTCTGATGCGCTGGATTGGCTTTTGGAAGGGGGGTTCGAAAAAAAAGTAATCACCACGATCTATGGACCTGCGGGAAGCGGAAAAACCAATATCTGTCTCATATTTTCCAACGAGCATAAAAAGAAGAAAACAATTTATGTCGACACAGAAGGTTCATTCTCATTATCGAGATATAGACAAATAAGCGAGAATTTTAACGAAGCACTTAAACGCATCATCCTTCTCAACCCGACAACATTCAGCGAGCAGAAGAACGCTTTCGAACAGTTAAAGAAGATGGATCACAAAAATACAGGAGCCATCATCATCGATTCGATAGCAATGCTCTACCGCCTTGAAATAGGACAGACAAAAAATATTTATGATGTCAATAAAGAATTAGGCATCCAATTAGCCATGCTCACAGAAATAGCAAGGAAAAACAACATTCCCATCATCATCACCAACCAAATCTATAAGGATTTTGAACAGAAAGAAAAAATAAATATTGTAGGAGGGGATCTTCTTAAGTATCAAAGTAAATGCCTTATAGAACTGAAAAAAAAAGATGATGGGATTCGAAGCGCCATCATAAAGAAGCATCGTTCGATTGAAGAAGGAAAAAACGTCGATTTCAAAATAACAAATCTTGGAATAGAATTATATGAAAAAGAAAAAAAAGAAGAAGATCACTCTTCAACAAACTGATCAAGTTCGTATTCAAACGCCTGACCTTCATTCTTCAACCCTTTAAGTTCAAGATATTTCTTTGCAAGAAGCCAGAAGACCAAACCCAAACTTTTCTTTCCTTTGTTGTTGCAAGGGATGACAAAATCAATGTTATTCACTTGATTGTTCGTATCACACAAAGCAATGATAGGAATACCTATCTTAATCGCATCTTTTACTGCGTTCTTATCAGGGCCGGCATCAGTAACAAACATAACTTTAGCTTCAACGAAGTTCTTCAATTGAGGATTGGTTAAAACACCAGGAGGATATCTGCCTGCAAAGAATTTCGAACCAGTAGCTTTTGAAAAGAGCTTGACAGGACGCCAGCCATTCTCACGACGAGACACAATCAAGATATCCTCTGGTTCGAAATTAGCGAGAAATTGCGCTGCAATCCGAATCCGATCATCAATCTGTGTAATGTTTAGAACGGAAAGACCGTCACTGCGGGTCTTGTAAATGAAATTCTCCATATATTTAGTGCGAAATTTGGTTCCGATATGGATTCCTGATTTGAGATAATCTTCATTAGGTATTAACAAATCTTCATCAGCCATAGTAATATCACCTTTCACTGTCAACCGGGCAAACGAGATGAAGACGAGAAGTAAAGCATAATTGCTTGATTTACCGCACGTTTATCACCTGTGCCAACGATGAACGAACATCGCAACCCATTGACCGGAACACGAAAGATCGCGCAAAACACCACAAGGCGTTTTTGAGGTTTGAATTATCGGTTGTAGAAAAGAGAAGCGAATCATGATTTATAAAACTTACCCTGGAAAACAAGACGAAGAAAAGAAAAACATCAAAAAAATAAGCCCTTATCATAAGAAGATTAATTAGGACGAAAAATATTTGCGGAGCAAAGAGTTTCAAGCACCCTAGTTCTTAAAATTCTTCATCTTCATCATCAGAATTTCCGAACTCTTCAGAATCGCCATCAGTAGTCAGTAACTCAGAAAGCTCGTCATCCTCTTGTTCGATTTGACGCTCCCGAGGCGATTTAGGCGGTTCGACTTTCTCAACAAGCTCCCCGAATGAGACTTTAGGCAAGACCTTAGTCACTTTCACCTTCACGTAATCCCCTTTCTGGACACCAGAGACAAATACGACAAATCCTTTGATACGAAGGATACCGTCACCTTTACCACCAACAGATTCTATGTTGCCAGTGTACATTTCACCCTCCTTGACAGGAGCGTTATTTCCGTCTAATTGTTGTTTATTATTCATGAACATAAACCTCTATATGCTACAAGCACTAAAACAAGAAATATATTGCAATTTAGATAGTGCTTTATTGAAACAGGAAAAGAAAAAAAAAGTGAAAAAAAAGTACTCATTTTGCCTTCTTCTTACTTGTTGATTTAGACGTCTTAGGTTTCAACGCCTTATCAAGAGAATCCCATGCAAGCTCGAACATCTGCTCAAGAGCCGATGAGAAAAATGGCGTGTTGACCCAAATACCTATATCGTAAGTAGGGTGCACATTGTCATCATGCATGACCATGAAAATGACTTCAGCACCATCGACTATGACAAATCGAGCGGAAATGTGATCTATATTTCTCACTTCTGCAATACCTTCTAGTTGCTGAGCGGCTTCCAGAGATTCATCTGAAGTCAAAGGAGCAGCAATACGGATCTTCACACCTCGTTTTGCAATCTCTTCAAACAAAGGCTTGAGACCCTCGACCTTCCGGATAAATCCTTGGGCAGTTGTCATCAATGTAACAGTTTCTTCAGCATTGCGTATGGTGAATTCAATGTGGTTATACAAATTCATCCGACCACGAAGCGAGCCTGAAAGGTCCGTAGGCTCAACAAGCTCTACACCTTGCGTGTGAAGAGAATTAAGCTCATCAATGAGATTGGTGCCTTTAAGATCTTCGAGCTTTTGGATATGCTCTTGAGTGGATGAATGAAGATTCTTCTTGACTCGTTCAAGGACTTCTTTTGGCGGTACCGCGATGTACTTGATTGGTTTTCCGATCTTTGTGACAACAAAACCTTTTTTCTCAAGTGATTCAAGAACATCATAACTTCTTGATCTCGGAACATTAGCAATATCAGATAATTCGCCTGCAGTACTCACTCCTCGAGAGAGTAAAGCAGTCCATACTTTCGCTTCATAAAGATTCAACGAGAAATATCGTCGCAATTTACTTAAAAATTCGTCTTTTACAATCATTGTTACCCTCCGAAAAAGGAACCTCACACCCTTTTTTCATTGTTCAATGTAAAATAACTACTATTTATATGTTACTGTTTTTAACTTTACAAGAATAGTTACACAAAACAAGCAGGAAACACATATGAAAAAAAAAGAATAAGAACCCGTTAAGACTGCAAGAGAATACAAAACCATTCACTATCGAAAAAAAGACCTCAGAGCGTTTGTTGAAAGAAAAGAAGCACACAACAACCGAAGCATAGCGTATCGAAAGGATGTCGCTTCAGGCAAATATCATTGCTTTCGAGAAGGAGCGCACATGTATACGAGCTCGTTTTCAAGAGAAAATCGTTGGACATACCATTTATTTCGAGAACACCATGATTCGAACCAGGCGCGTCGTTTTTTATCAATATCCTGTTTTCCACCAATGGAAACAGACGGAAATGAGATGACAAATACGGATGCTTTGGAAGCGAGAAAAGAGAGCAATCGCTTCGAGATGTTACGAGAAGAACGTTCCAAAGAATCAAGAGTCTTGAACAGAAAAACCACATCAACAGAAGAGAGGCGATTAAGTTCGTCAATAGCATCCTTTGATGTGAGATCGAGAGATATGCAGCGTCCGTTGAGACCTGTATTCCTGAAAAAAAGACGTATTGTACCCATATCTTCTTCCGAGATGTCAGATGCGATGTACTGCGAAGGCAACGTGGAGAAATATTTGATAGCAAAAGGATTCCACCCGCACGCCAAATCGAGAACAGAAAATGGTAAAGTAACACCGCACGAAGAGCAGAATCTTTCTATGCGAGTATACAGCTCAACATATTGAGCATGACGTTCACGAGTGGATTGATGATTGTCGAGGAGAAAATCGCACAAGGGATCATCAATAGAACGTATTGATGCGATACGCTGCTGAAAGGAAGAGAGAGGAGTGTGCTGAAATACGCCGTATATCTCCCTAAGATATTTTCTCGTTTCTGAAATTATC
>CAZRUJ010000019.1:0-16008 GCA_964603345.1 uncultured Methanosarcinales archaeon
TAAAAGGAATCGTGAGCTGGGTTCAGAACGCTGTGAAGCAGTTTGTTTGATATCTACTGGAATTGTTAACGGGTCTGAGAGGAAGGATCATTTAGTACGAGAGGAACGATGATTCGAAGCCTCTGGTGATCGATTGTCCGACAGGGCAGGTCGAGCAGCTACGCTTCACGAGGTAAGTGCTGAAAGCATCTAAGCACGAAACTCCCCTCGAAAAGAGACCCAGAACCCCCGTAGAAGACGGGGTTGATAGGACAGGGGTGTAAGCGTCGAGGCAACGAGACGTTCAGCCCGCTGTTACTAATAGTTCGTCTTTGAATTCCTCTTTTGGTTTTATTGTTGGTCGTATCTTTCTTTCCTGTGTGCGGGTTTCATTTTTTTCCCACCTGCCCTTTTCTTGTCTCGTTTTCTCGATTCCTGTATCATCATTCCTATCGTTCCCTTCCTTCCTTCCTTCCTTCTCACTTATCAAACAAACTGCTTCTTGTTATCACTCCTGTTCTAGCTCACGATTGATTATTGTTCTCTTGGCCGCTATTATTATTTTTCATTCACCGGATTATTTTCGGAAATTTTTGCACAACTGTTTTTAGCATCCTTTATTTTTCTGTTATTTATGGGTCGCAATTTCAAGAAGCTCAAGATCTACGAGCTGAGCTATGCGTTCTTGCTTGAAGTATATGGTGTTTTACCCTCGCTCCCGGAAACAGAACTTCGCAACATATACTCTCAGCTCCAGCGTGCAGCGACAAGCATCGTCCTTAACATCGTCGAAGGTTGTTCTAATCGTTCTAACAAGGTGTTTTTCAACCACTTGCAATATAGTTATGGCTCGTGTCGGGAGGTCGAAGTCCTTCTCTTGCTTGCAAAAGATCTTCATTATATTGACGCTGATATTTACGTGGTTCTCGAGAAGCAGCTTGAAGAGCTCAAAGCGACACTGTATCGCTTCATGCAATCGGTCGATAGGGAAGTCCGTTATCGCAAGGATAATTGGGATTTTCGGAATTGAATACAATTCTCCCTAACATTAATAAATCGACCGGAATTCTTTGCCGTCATGAGGTTGTTTTTCACATTCAAACGATTTCTCGCTCGATTGAAAGTCGCTATCATGCTAGTCGTGCTCTCAGCATCGAAACCAGTCTATGGCGGTCAGGCGGTCATGGACGGTGTTATGATGAAAGGCAAGTCCTGTTATGTTACAACTGTTAATACGAGAAACGGTTTTCGCCAGCAAGTCAAACCTTTCGATTCGCTCACCAAGAAATATCGTTTCCTCAACCTTCCTTTCCTCCGTGGCATCATCATCCTTGTCGAAACATTCTCTATCGGTTACAAGTCGCTCTCTTTCTCTTCAGAGGTTGCTATTGAAGAAGAGAACAAGAAAGAACAGGAGAAAGATGGATCTGAAAATGCTGAAGGGAAAAGGAGTTTTGGGGATCAGCTTCTCATCTGGGGCTCGCTTGCTATTGGTATTGTCCTTGCCATTGGTTTATTCAAATTCCTTCCTCTTCTCACAGCTAAAGGTATTGATGCGCTGTTTGGTGTTTCTGACATTCTATTTAACATTATCGATGGGGTGGTCAAAGCCTTTATTTTTATTATGTACATGGTTGTCATCGGTCAGCTTAGTGATATCAAGGAACTCTTTCGCTATCATGGTGGCGAGCACAAGACGATCAATTGTTTTGAACACGGTGATCGCCTGACCATCCGCAACATCGAAAGTCACTCGCAGGAACACCTTCGGTGTGGCACGACCTTTCTCTTCCTTGTCTTGTTCGTCAGCATTCTCGTTTATTTGTTCCTTCCTAAAGATCTTCCTTTCATCCTCAACTTGTTTCTCAGACTCGCATTTCTACCAGTCATTGCAGGGATATCGTACGAATTCCAGCGTTTTGGCGCCTTACATTCGAAAGGAGTTGGCCGACTTGTTCTCAGACCGGGATTTTGGTTGCAATCATTATCTGTGAATGTCCCTTCGCCAAAGCATATACGTCCTGCACGAGCGTCACTGCAGGGTGTTATGAAGTATGATAAGAATAATTTATGAGGATTTGTTTTCTAATTCTTCCCAGTATATTTCTGCCAGGTTCTTTCAAGCTCATCATGGTGCATGAATCTCTCCAGACTCCAGTTATCGACGATTTCTTTGAGCGCCTCGAAATCTTTTGAAGGTACTTTTCGTTTAAGCTTTCCGCCAAGAAAATAGATTTGTTTATACAATTGGTCGCATTCATCATTGATTTCACTGATCGATTCTTTCACATCCTGTAATCGTTCGTGAATTGAATTTCTTTCTCCCTTGACCGTGTTGATTTGTTCAGTTATCGTCTGCTTGCTTTTGATGTCGTCATCACTTAATGTGTTTACGCGGTGGGCGAGCTGATGGAGTAGTTTCTCTTCTTCTGCCTTCTTTTCTGCGAGCTGTTGTTTTTCCTGCTCTTTCTTTGATGGTTGGTGTTGTGGTCTTTGCTGTTGGGGTATCGTGCTCACCTCTACATCCTTTCCTTATGGTTTGCATTGTTTTTAAGGTTTTTGTATCTTGATGCTGTTATTGGTTTTCACATGTTATTGTAATGAGGGATCGTTATACGGTATATTTAAATAATAATTCCTTGTTTTTTTATTCGAAATGCCTTTTGATAATACTATAAACTCGCTGAAAAAAACGCATGAATCTCAAGACGGTTCCAATCTGCGCAGCATACTGCTGTCTGTCGCTATATTGATAGGGTTCATATTTGTCGTTTCATTAGCGATTTATTTCATCAATGATAATTATGGTCTGGCGTGCAGTTGCAAGGTAACTCTGCCTATCATTATCGCCGTACTGACATCGTTAGGGGTATTCGTTGGTATTTTGACTTACTATTTCTTATCAAAATCCTATTCCAAGGAGAAACAACAAATTCTGGGGAGAGTTGAGCACACCTTGAATTTTCTCGAACAAGATGATAAAGTGATCGTTTCTGCTCTAATCAAAGATAGAGGGGAAATCACTCAGAGCAATCTGGCAAATGTGACTGGGATCAGCCCTGTCAAACTTCACAGGAAGCTTTCAGGTCTTGAATCCAAAGGTGTCGTGCGTAAAGAAAAGAATGGCATGACGAATAAAGTGATTCTTGATGACTCGTTCAAAGAGCTTTTCATAAAATGAAATGGTTGATCAGGCTCGTTTCACTTTTTGAAAAAAACCTTTAAAAAGGATTTCACTTCCTAAACTAGGTATAACATGATGGCACTGGAAATACCATTAGTGTGACGGTGGGGTTGTATCAATGAAATTCAAAGGTAATCAAACAGTGAAAGTATTGTTGATGGTGGTGGCGCTACTCACCATTGTAGCTCCTGTTATGGCACAGGGTGGAACGAACGCAACAACTTCTGAAGGGACGTGCTTACATGTGTTTATCGATGAGGAGTGTTCTGATTGTTCTGAGATAGAGGAGTATCTTGACGGACTTGAATACGACAATCTCCATATAGTATATCATGATATCTCAAATGAATCAGAAAAAGAAGTCTATGAATCATTCAAAGAAAGTTATGGAGTAATCAGCGGTGGCTATCCTATCGCATTCATAGGTAACAATTATTTGATAGGACAGGATTCGATAAAAAACAATATAGACTCCATAATAAAGGATTGTCAAGAAGAAGGTTGCCCTTGCCCTGCAGAGAAAGTAGATGGAGTCACACCTTCTCTCCCTAAAGGAGATTATAAGTCAGAATCAAAAGAGATAGTTGATATTCCACTTATTGGACAGGTCAATGTAGGTGCCATGTCCTCTGTGGTGATGACTGGCTTGATAGCTTTTGTTGATGGTTTCAATCCATGTTCATTGTGGTTGATAACCTTCCTTTTGGGTATTGTCATCTATTCTAATTCCAGAAAGAAAATACTTCTTGTTGGAGGAACGTTTTTAGTGGTGACTGGTACTGCTTACGCTCTTTTCATGGCGGGATTGTTGAACGTCTTCCAGTATGTCGGATATTTGAATGTCATACAGATTATAGTAGCGACGATAGCGTTTATCTTCGCTGTTGTGAATATCAAGGATTATTTCTGGTATAAGAAAGGAATTTCTTTCACGATTCCTGATAAATACAAACCTAAGATTTTCAAGAACATGCGGGATGTGATGAGAAGTGATAAGTCATTTGTTTCTACAATCATTGGGACGGCATTACTGGCTCTAGGAGTGGTTCTGGTCGAATTACCTTGTACTGCAGGATTCCCTTTGGTATGGACTAACATGATGGCTCAGCAACAGATCCAGGGATTCGCATTCTTTACGCACTTGTTACTGTATATGATAATCTACCTCTTGATTGAGATCATCGTAATAGTGATTGCTATTATAACTATGAAAGCTACACGATTTGAAGAAAAACATGGTCGTATCTTGAAAATGCTCGGTGGAATGATCATGTTGGCGCTTGCTTTGGTCATGCTTATTAATCCTAGGCTAATGGATACTATCGGGTCAACACTTTTGATTTTCGGAGGGGCTATTGCAGTTTCAATACTTGTCGTGTTGATCCATAGGAAGGTACTTCCGGGATTTGGAATCTATATAGGTTCGGAAAAACTTGGGAAGGATGGTGTGAGGAATAACAAGCGAACTGGAGCTCGAAAGGTTAAAAAGGATAGCGACATAGAATCTCAAGTGAACCGCCATAATAGTGAGAACAAAAATACTGGAGATCCAAAACATAAAGAGGAGGATACAGATGGACATGCCAAATGAGCTGAAATACAACAAGGATTACTCGTGGGTCAAGGTTGAAGGTGACACGGTCACCCTTGGTGTCGTAGGTCCTGCCGCGAAAAAAGTCAATGAATTTGTTTTCATAATGCTCGCTGAAAAAGGAAAGAAAATAAAGCAAGGAGAGAATTATGTTTCAGTAGAAGCCGTTAAATGGTCCGGGCATCTTTCAAGCCCTGTTTCAGGCGAGATTATTGACGTAAACGATCCACTGTTCGATGAACCCGCTGAAATCAACAAGGAACCATACAAGAACTGGATTGCAAAGATCAAGCTCGACGATCCTTCAGAAGTTGAAGGTTTGATGGATGCTGACGCGGCAAAAGAGTTCTATAAAGCGTATGCTGATTAAAGTTATGATGGTGAAAATATGATAAAAAATAGGATGATGTATGTGATGATGATGGTTTTTGCAGTGATGGTGTTGACTGGTTGTTCAAGTGACGATCCAACCAGCCCTACAGCAAATGATGATCCTATAACAGGAAATGATGATCCTATAGTTGGTGATCCTGACAAAGTAACGGTGTATTTCTTCTGGGGAGAAGGATGTCCGCACTGTTCTGACGAGAAGCTTTTCCTTGAAGAATTGGGCCGAAAATACAGTGACGATCTTGAAGTGAAGATGTTTGAGACGTGGAATGAGCGTGAGAACAGGAATCTATTCCAAGAAGTTGCGCAGGCGTATGGTATCGAGGCTCGTGGTGTTCCGACAACCTTCATAGGTGAAAAACACTGGGTCGGCTATACTGATTCCATGGGTCAAGAGATGGAGAGCAAAATACAAGATTGTATTGAGGGCAGTTGTCCTGATCCTGGTGATAAGATAGATTGAGGTTATTTCGATGAGAGTTGTGATTATCGGTGGGGGAAGTGCAGGTACTACGTGCGCATTTGAATTAAGGAGGTTAGACAAGGAAGTTGAGATACTTCTTATTGAAAAAACATCCAATACAGAGTATTCTCCATGCGCACTACCATATGTGCTATCAGATGAGATACCTTCCTTCGACGATATTTTTATTTTTAAAAAGAAGGATTATGAAGAGAATAACATAAAGTTATTGCGTGATACCGAAGTGAATTCTATTGATAGAAGCTCTAAGAAAATACACTTTGCTCATGGTGAACCTGTTTTATACGATTATCTTGTTCTTGCAACAGGAAGCAATCCTTTCATTCCACCAATACAAGGTGTGGAGAATGCAAACTACACTTGTTTGAACACGATCGAAGATGCCAGGAAAATTAATGAGACGAGAGAATCCGGCAGGAAATCAGTGGTTGTAGGTGCAGGGATGGTTGGTGTGGAATTGGCTTTCTCCCTTGCAAGCAAGGGTGAGAATGTCTCTCTTATTGAAGCGAAAGAGAATATCCTGCCGACCTTGTTGGATAGAGCTATAGCCCGAGACGTTGAAGAATACTTGAAGTCAAATGGTATACAATTATATTCCGGCAAGCATATTTCAGAAATAACGTCTGATTCAGTAATTACTGATACGCAACAAATCCCTTTCGAGGATCTTTTCATATGTACCGGGGTCAGGCCTAATATAGGTGTTGCCAAAGAAGCGGGTCTTGATATCGCTGAAGGAATCCTTGTTAATGAATTCATGAGGACATCCGATAAGAACATATTCGCATGCGGGGATTGTGTAGAATCATATGAAGCAAATTCCGGAAAGCGGATATTCAGCCAGTTGGCAACAACAGCTGTCAGACAGGCGAAGGTCATTGCGAGTAATATTCTCGGAGGCAGTGAGAGATTTCCTCATGTGATGAATAATACGATATCAAAAATCGGAGAGCTTTACATAGGAGCTGTCGGGATGACTAAACGACGAGCAACAGAGCTTGATATCAAAACAATCTCTGCCAAATATTCTGCCTTTGCAAGGTCTGAATATTATCCGTCAGAAGAACGTATCACGGTACAATTACTCTGTGATTATTCAGGAAACATTGTTGGAGGGCAAATAGTCGGAGATGTCGAAGTCGTCGGTCGCTTGAATATGATAGCTTTAGCGATACAGCAAAGTGTCACTGTGCAAGATTTGGCCAATCTCGAGACCTGTTATAACCCTGCCTCAGCACCAATTTTCGATCCTTTGACCATCGTTGCAGGTTTGTGTCTGAAGAAATTACAGTTAGTAAGGCGATAGGCTATGAAAGAGAGAAACATATTTTGGAATGATGATATTGTAAAATCACCTTCAGAAAATCTTGCTATAAATCGGTATTGTGTTGATTTGATACACCAAGGAAAATATGATGTGATTGCCAGAACTTACTTACACGATAAAGGAGTCATATTGGGAAATCGAGAAAGCATTGACGATATCAATGTTGATTTCTGTAAACAGGAAGGTTATGAAATAACTTCAAGACCGACAGGGGGATCAGCTATAGTAACAGGTCCAAATCTGACATTGTGTTACAGTGTATTCTATAATTCTGAGAAATTCGGTGATAGATTCAATATTCACGATGCATATAAATCAATCACGTTCCCTTTAGCGAAAAATCTGGGGGAGAAATTCTCAGTAGTCGGAAATTATTATCTAAGGTATGAACTTGATGATGGGTTAGTTCCTATTGCAGGACATGCAATGAAATCCTATAATGCAATAACTCAATTTGATGGTGTCATAAATATAAGAAGATTCGATATGAATACTATCGAAAAAGTACTGAGGTTAAGGGAATTGTGGGTTTCCGATGATTCAAAATACCTTAAAGTAGAGGGTGAATTTTATGATTTACAAGGGAAAAAAACTGACCCTGATAACTCTTCACTTGAATTTATAAGAAGTGAAAAACAAGAGCTTGAGAAGATTATAGGGTTAGAAGATATAGGAATGTCAGTAAGAGAATTCAAAAGAACTTTCAAACAATCACTGAAAGAAGTTTTTGGAACATTGTATGAAACTGAAATTATAGTCCTTGATAAAGATACTATACACAAATATGAAAAAGAAATAGATGTGAAATCTCATGGTTCGGGTCAGCGATTTTTAGGTCATTGTTTTGTCGATCTTGTTGAAGAAGAACAAGGGATTGTTTATTCCGGAAAAAACAATCGTTTAAATACAAGGAATTGATGATGGTGTTATTTTGTTAAAGGTGTGTAAAATGAAGAGCAAGACTATGTTGGTGGGGATGCTGGCGATAACTGTGGTGCTGTTCATGGCTGGTTGTAGTGTCACGGGTGATGTCATTGGAAATTCTACTTCAAAAGATCCTGTCACTCTCGGTCATTGTCCGACGATGGCTGATTTGGCGAAAGAAATAGCTTCAAAGAATGAGCACGTCTCATTGGTTCGTTATGGATCTACCGCCAAAGCTCTTGATGAATTGGATAATGGCTCTGTGGATGTGGTGCTTGTCGGACGACTTGCACATCAAAGTGAAGTGAACGATGGTTTTGAGAAACGTCTCGAAGAAGGTTTGACGCTGGTCGGAACTGAAAAAAAACTGATGCGTATGTCGGATATAAAGCGAAGCAAGGTTCATACTGCAGTGAGTGAAGACCTGACTGGAGAATATCTTCCAAACGCAAACAATATCGTATTTCACGATTCAACGGATTCAGCCATCCAAAAAGGTTTGAATGACATTGTCCTGATCGATTGGAACGATTATACTGATGATATGGAACTTGTCATTCCTGTTGATATGGCTGGAAACAAGATTGAGCGGTTCAGGATTCCTGTTCTTTACTCAACTGATGAAGATTATATCAAACAGTTAGAGGCATGAATGAGGTTACTCTAGTGTATTTTCGTAGATGTCTATTAATTGCGAGTTCACTTTATTTGTATTAATTTGTATAAGTTCATTATATTCACTTGTCGGTGTATGGATTATATTATCGTACTGCTTCACAACTCTATGCAATTCTTGGGCTTCTTGTGGTCTGTTAATATCCACATTGGCTTGTTCTATATTTTGTTTGAAATTATCATAAAGTGAAATCTTCAAACGTTTTCCTTGCAATGTGCTTTGCATCATATTCAGCATGGTAGTGTGTATTTCACATCCGGTGATATTTTTATATCGTTTCCTTGATAGTTTATATGAATCTTTTCAGGATTTATCATGCCACTACTCCCTGAAGCGACCATAACAAGCATCGTAGGACAGAACACGGTCTTCGGAAATGTTGTAGCGTCAATATTCGGGGCTTTCATGTATTTCTCGACCTTGACAGAAATACCAATACTGCAAGCGTTGATGGCTAAAGGGATGCACTCAGGACCAGCGCTAGCTTTGCTTCTAGCAGGACCTAGCTTGAGCCTGCCCAATATGCTTGTGGTCAGAGGAGTCCTCGGCAATAAGAAGACAGCTGTGTATGTCGGGCTTGTCGTATTGTATGCGACAATAGCAGGATTGATTTTCGGAAGTATTGTCTGACTATTTTTCTTTTTCTCTTCACTATTTCTTCTCATATCTTGTTTTTTGACTTATAAAACGAGCGTATCGAACTTTTTTTAAACACGAACATCTTCATAGATTTATCATGGGGGTCAGATTCAGGAAGAAAGAAGAGCCTGACAAGTCAATTCTCTATCAAAAGAGAGGAACGCTCAAGAAGAGATCGAAGAATTATTTTTCAGGCAAAATCCCCAACCTTCTCATCGGTTCTTACGGATATCCTAATGTATCCACAGGAGCGTTGGTTGATGACATCGGCGGCTCGGTGGATGACCCTAAAGACATCGTGGCAAAAAGGTATGATATCGACAGGGTACTGCAGTCACGACAATCTCTTGTCAATTCCAGAGTCACGACGAATGTCAAGACGATGAATTCTCGCTTTACTGAACAAGCAGGAGATCTGGCAAAAAGCAAGCGATCGGTCGATTCGGAAGTGTTTCTCAAAAAAGCGGTCACGCCGGGAATGTCCTTTGATGAGCGGAACATGCCTCACGGCCCTTCAGGAGAGCTTCGAAAATTGATGCTGACTTCAAATCCTCACATTCCACGTCCTATCGAACGAGTGACCTCGGATACTGATGTCAAAGCGACAACAGCGCTCCACGAATTGAATTCAAAAGGGTTCGATGAATATTACCTGACAAAACTCTTCAGCGTGGGAACGCTCGGTCGGAATAGGAAGCTCGTGCCGACGAAATGGTCGATTACAGCAGTGGATGACACGATCTCAGACCGGTTCAGGGATGAGGTGCTTGATTATAAAGAGTCTGATTATCGCGTCTTTACTGGTGAATATCTCGGTAACGAATATGTGGTCCTCTTTTTGCCCGGACCGTGGAGTTTCGAACTGTTCGAGATGGCAATACCTCATAGTATCTACAACAGCACGGATGAAGTCACCATAACACAGGATTACGAGTTCCAACAAGGAAGGAAAAAGTACGCGTCAAACACCTCAGGAGCGTATTATGCCGCTAAACTGGCGGCGCTCGAGAAATGCCGCCGGGAGAAGATACAGGCAAGAGTGATCGTTTTCAGGGTGATAACGAAAAAGTACACCGTGCCCCTTGGCGTGTGGGTGGTGAGAGAAGGGGTTCGTCAAACCCTCTTATCAGATCCTCTCGATAAGATGATCTCATCGACATCCGAAGCGAAAACAGTGGTTTCTAATTTATTATCTGCAAAGACAGGTGAAGATGGGATTTTTTTCATTGCAAAAAGCATCATATTCTCGTCATCTCAAAAAAGCTTGACTTCTTGGTTGTAGTAACGTATTGATGGGGTGAAAGGTATTTTTCATCCGAAGAAATATTTAAATAGTCTCGTCGTTACTGCCTTGTCACCTTGAACAACATCGACATTTTTATCGAATTAAGTAAACTACTTGCTATCGCAGTATTGACTACGGGGATTGTCAGGCTCTTTAAACAACCTGCTATTATAGGATATATTTTGAGTGGGATTGTTGCAGGTCCTGTGCTTTTCAACGTCATATCGGCCACAAACACATTATCTGCTTTTTCCCAGATTGGTGTTGCGTTGTTGTTATTTTTCGTTGGCCTGAACCTTAATCCTAAAGTCATCAAGGATGTCGGTAAGGTCTCGCTTCTTACAGGTGTCGGACAAGTATTGTTTACGACATCAATAGGGTTTTTTATCGCTAAGCTTGCTGGCTTTCCCACTGTAACTTCTTTGTATGTTGGGATAGGGCTTGCTTTTAGCAGTACCATTGTTATCATGAAATTACTTTCTGATAAGAAGGATCTTGAATCGCTCTATGGTCGGATTTCAGTGGGTTTTCTCATCGTCCAGGATTTCATAGCTATTTTCGCCCTGCTTATCATCTCCTCTATTGGAAATGGTGAGAATCTTGCATCAATGGCCTTGGAGACAATACTTAAAGGAGTGGGTGGTATTTTCATCTTGTATCTCTTGACGAAATATTTTTTGCCTTCATTACTCAGAATCATTGCCCGGTCGCAGGAATTTCTTCTTCTGTTTTCTATTAGTTGGTGTTTTATCGTTGCATCACTTTTCCATTATCTTAATTTTTCCTTGGAAGCTGGGGCTCTCATGGCCGGAATAACCTTATCTATGTCGCCATATCATTTCGAGATCAGTTCGAAATTGAAACCATTGCGTGATTTCTTTCTCATACTGTTTTTTATCATGCTCGGTTCGGAAATGATTTTCGCCAACATTCTTGGGAACATAGGTCTTATCATAGGACTTGCCTTATTTGTCATGATCGGAAATCCTATTATTGTCATGACATTAATGGGTCTTCTCGGATATACTAGACGGAACAGTTTCTTATCTGGTTTGACGGTTGCTCAAATCAGTGAATTCTCTTTTATTGTGATTACTCTCGGCCTCAGCGTGGGTCATGTGACTCAAGAAATTCTTTCTATCATCACAGCTGTCGGATTGTTGACATTTGCCGGTTCGACGTATATGATACTCTATTCGAACAAATTATATGTCGAGCTATCTCCGTATTTAAAAATATTCGAGCGTAAAGGGAAGAAAGTCGATGAACATCGTCATCACAGCCATGATAAGCACGAGATCATACTTTTCGGATATAATCGTATAGGTTTTGATATTCTTGAATCGCTCAAGAGGATAAAAAAAGAGTTTCTCATCATAGATTATGATCCGGAAACGATAAAGAATCTTTCAAAAGAAGGTTATAGTTGTAAATATGGCGATGCCAATAATTTGGAATTGCTTGAAGAAATCAACTTCAAGAAAGCCAAAATGGTCATCTCGACAATACCTATCATCGACACCAATATGCTTCTTATTAAAAAAGTCCTTGAAAAGAATCCTAAAGCTGTGATTGCCGTTGTTTCACACCATATCGACGAAGCGGAAAAACTGTATGAAGAAGGAGCGACCTATGTCATCATGCCTCATTTCCTCGGTGGTCGTCACTTCTCTACGATGATCGAGAATAACGAGCTTAGCATGAGTAAATTTTTGGAAGAAAAGATTGCTCACATCGAACATCTTCGCAGGAGAAAGACCTTGGGTCACAAGCATCCTACTCATGAGCGGAAATGATTTTTGATGTTTTATTAGTTTATTCTTTTGTATTCGGTTGTTATATGTGATTTTGGGGATTTTCTTCTTGAACTATTTACTTTGTGTTTGCACTATTTTTTCTTGTGTATTTGCTGTGTTTTGGTGTGCTTGTGGTTTTATCTATAATTTCTGTGACTTGCAACCATCTCTCAAAAACTTCTCGTTGGGCTTTTTTCCCCTCTGCGTAAACTCAAAAGTTGCCTTATTAGTATGTTGGGTTGTTTCATTTACCAATCAGAACATAGTTTGTTGGTGATGATATAAAAGAAAAAAATAAAGAAGAAAACATGGTTATTCGTACTCTATGTCTGCATCTGATTTGAAATCCTGAATGAGATTTTCTATGGCTTCTTGCCTTTTTTGCTGTTCCAGATTTGCTACAATCTGCTCTTCCATTTCTTCGTACGATGGGACTTCCTCTTCAGGAGATTGCGAAGCGTACATGTTATAATACTCTCTGGCTTCTTCTTCGCTGACTTCAAAATTTTCTCCTTCTAGTTTGATATAAAGAAATTTTTCAGTCGCAAAATCTTTTTTCAGGATTTCCAGATGTTCATCGTAAGAAATTCCTTGAGCTTTCAATTGCTCCTTGTAATCTTCCAGAGTTGCTCCTTGGGGTGAAAGCTGTTCTTCGATAGAGGATTCCACTTCTTCATCTGATACTGTGATTTCCTCTTCTTGAGCTTTCTGTTCAAGGACTTTTTGATTCACTAATAGCTCTATGGCTTGTTCTTCTGGAATCTCTTGTCCTTGTGAGAAGACCGATTCTTGAATCTCAGAAACATCCTCTGAAGTGATTTCTTCGCCATTGACTGTTGCAAGCGTATCTCCTGAAAGCTGTTCTTGGCTTCCTGTCTCATTTATTGGCTCATCCTGTTGATCCAGTATGGTTTCTTCTGGTACTGATGTGCTGCATCCCACCATGAGAACAACGGATAATACCAAAAATAGCGTTAGTATATTTTTTGGTTTTAACATTGTGAATCCATCAACATAGTTTTCTGTTTATAAAATTATATGTTTTAAAGAATTTATGTTAAAATATATGTTCTAAACATCATTTGGATCTAGTTTTCTTTTCATGCTGACATCTGATTATCAAAACGACCGCTATGTGAACGTGCAATTAAGCCTTGTTAAACTCATCCAACCAAAGGGAAGACCAATGTTTAGTGCAACGGTCGGACGAAGTCCGAAACCCGAAGAGTTAATTTTGTTCCCTGTTAAATATATAAAGTTACGATTTCTTTTGCCATATTATGATTGAAAAAATCAAGGAAATTGTCAAGAAAGAATGCGAAAAAGATAATTGGAGCTGGGACTATCATATGGTTTCAGTTGTGAAATATGCTAATCAACTTGCTGAAAAATTAGGAGCTGATAAAGAGATTGTTGAAGTTTCAGCATGGTTACATGATATTACAAGACTCAAAGGAGATCCAGAAAATCATCATATTTCAGGCCCAATTGAAGCTGAGAAAATATTGAAACAACTGAACTATTCACAAGATAAAATTGAGAAAGTGAAACATTGTATTCATGCTCATAGAGGAAGTCAAAGCATAAAGCGAGAAACAATCGAAGCAGAATGTGTTGCGAGTGCTGATGCAATGGCTCATTTTGATAATGTCCCAGCTCTTATATATGTCGCATTCGTAAAAAAACAAATGACTATTGAAGAAGGTAATACGTGGATTAGGAATAAACTTGAAAGAAGCTGGAAAAAACTTATTCCTGAAGCAAAAGAAATCGTATTACCAAAATATGAAGCTGTAAAACTACTTCTAGGGGAACAAAATTAATTGAATATACTCTTTGTTAGTTGGTGAGCATATTTAGGACAGAATATCGTTCATTAACTTAAAAGTAGTGAATAAAACGAAAAGTTTATGAATAAGCAGTGGATGCTTTAAAATATGGGTTTAGTAAAATTACTTTTTGGAGAACTAAAGCCGGAGAATGAAGGTTTTAGCACTGTTTATAAAACTTCATTTAGTCAAGGAAATTCAGCAGTTCATCGAGAAGCTGGAACATTAGTAAGTGTTCAGTATGATGTTGATTCTGAATTTTTCATTAATCTTGAGCAGACTATTGCATATATGGTTGGAAATGTAAAAAATAGACGAGTTTCTGCTCCTAATTTTAAAGAATATGAAGCTGAATTAGAAGGGCAATTTGATGAAATAGATTCTCAAAGAATTTTTGCATATTCTGAATGTAGGGATGGTACAGCAATATTAACAGGTAATCTTGGAGTAGATTCATTAAATGTTCTTTTCGGGGAAGTGACTTTGAGGGTTCCGAATGAATTGTTTGTTGAAGGAAAAATTCTGAGAAATGTTGAACAAAGAAATCTTGATAAAATTTTAAGAAGTCACAAACGTTATATTTCTGATTTGAAAATTGTTAGTCATCCGAAATTGGCTGAAAAATTAGCAGAAACATATACTAAATTGAACAACTATTTAACAAGAGTTTAGAACATCCTCTTTATTTTATTATTTCTCAAATCTTTGATTTGACTATCTCTTAGCCGCTGCTTATTGCAATTAATCCTTGTTAAATGAGGGTGAGCGAAGCGAAAGTGCAACGTCCCGACGAACGAAGTGAGGAGAGTTTCTTTGGGACGCGTTACATAGATTTATCGATTATTTCATTAATCATCTGACCAATTTTAATATTATTAACTTGTTCAATTTTTCTAATAATTTCTAATGGAAAGATTCCATATCCTTTTTCAGCTCCGTGAAAAGCGGACGCAATTTGGGGAGCAGTATGGCCATATCCTAATCTAAATGCCATAAGTTCCGCTTCTTTTGCATCCTTTGTGGAGAAATAAATAGCAAATGCAGCAGGTATCTGTTCTATTGCAAACCAAGAAAAACCAATTCTTTCAGCAATGATTTTTGTAGCTTCGTTGAAATTCTTGCTTTTAACTAAATCCACAGCATCTTTGATTCTTGTTGGCATGTATGCAAAAGCGGTAGGTTCTCCGTATTTACTATAATTTTTGTTAAGTATTTTAAGAGTGTGTATTAAAGCTTCATTTTTATTTCTTCCATTTAATAATGAAGCAATCATTAAATTAACTGCTAAAGCACTACTTATTGCAACATCTGTATTATGTGAGATGATACAGGACTCGCAGGTATTTTTTATTAATTTTTTCTCGTCATCTCTAAAAAATACCCCAATAGGCATACATCTCATAGCACCCCCTGTAGTTACACCCTTTTTACCTGTTTCTCTTGGGTTTGCCCCCTCCAATAATTTTTTAACTGCTTTTTGAGTGCTTGGACCATATTGATCATTGTTGAGAATATCATCTTTTTTGTTTAACTCTAGTAATCTGTCTTTAAACAATTCCGGTGAAATCTTTCCATATTTTATTAGGACATCATGAACGATCTTGGTTTGTGTCAATTGATCATACATCTTATAGTCAGAAGGAATATCCTCAAACTTTTGAATTTTTGACCATTCCGGATGTTTTGAAATATTAAAGTAATTAGCATTAAGACCTTTTCTGAGAATTGCTCCTGGTCCAAAAAACCATCCATAATATGTTCCTTTTATTCTATCTTTGATGTTCATATTATTGTATAAAATTGATAATTATATAAAGTTTTGGTTAAAAGCGTCCCAAAGAAATTTCACTTAATCCTTGTTAGTTGGTGAGTCTGCAAGACGAACGACCGAAGGGACAGTATGA
>CAZRUJ010000020.1:0-9631 GCA_964603345.1 uncultured Methanosarcinales archaeon
CAGGAGAAGTCACATAAATTTTAGTTCCGTCAACATCGATACCTGAAAGCGAAGGGATTAAATCACTGGTTACAGATAACGATCGGTCAAGAGTAAGATTCTTTGTAAATACTCTGATCCCATCACCAGGATCAGTAATGTAAAGATAATCATCATCCCCTGTAATATAGTTAAGACCAGAGTAACTTGTTTCGCTCACATAACTAAGATCAGAAGCACTACGCTTCACTATTCTGTCGTTTCCTCTATCAATGATATAAAGATAGTCACCATCAGTCCATAAATCTCCAGGATTATTAAATTGATCCTCACCAGAACCAGTTGTTCCAATTTGAGAGACAACATCCAATTCAGGATATGTCAGCTTAAGGATACGATCATTAGCTTGTTCAGAAGAGAATAAATACTCATCATCAGAAGTCACGTATCCACTTTCTATACCATCTAACCTTTTGTTTTCTAAGGAACTCTTATTTGTAGAGAAGTATTCAGATCCATAACTTACTTTAGCAATAATAGTGTCTGAAATGTCAGTAAAAGAACTCGTGTGGCTAAGTCTAGCACTATCCAGTTCTTCAAAAGTAGTCTTATCGAGTTTTCTGAAACCATTACCAGGATTATTCCCCCTTGACCCAAAATAGATATGATTCTCATCCACGAGAATATCATAAACATTATTTTTATTAGCAGAAGATTCAGCTATAAAAGGAATGATTTCCATAGGTTCGGATAAAGAACTAACATTATAGATTGACATCTGGGTATTGTTGAGCAGGTATAATTTTTTAGAATCATCATGTGCGAATAGTGTATTCGCATTTGCATCAGATATTGTTTGAACTCGGTTGAAGTCAGTATCATAAACATGAATATCACTGGAACGTCTGACAAAAAGCTTTCCATCAACCGGCCCTGAAATCTCATAGATATAAGACTCTGAAATCTCATTAAGAAGAGATAAATCATCTTTATCGAGCTTTGAAAGTGTATTACTAACTCTATCTGTAACATACAAATAGTCGTCATCACCAGTGATATAAGTAAGACCTCCAACATCAACATCAGTTGTTGAAACAACTTCTGAATAGTCATTCAAATCTATTTTCACAAGCGTAGTACTACCTCTCACACCGTATAAGAATTCCCCATCACTCCAAAGACCGGCACCGCGTCGAGGGAATGGTTCTACTCCAATAAAGGATAAATCAGGATCATAAACCTCATATCTATGACCACCATGTTCTCTGACGAAAAAACGACTTTCATCGCCTGTCATCCCTCCTTGTCCATAATAACCCCCGGAAACTTCGCTGACGAAAGAATAATCATCTGCACGGAGTTTGATAATTTGTTTTGCTTCCTGACTACCTATAAATATGAAATCATCATTTCTCCATATTGACGAAGGATAACTGATTGAGGCCATATCATGAGCCTTAAAACCGACAGTTCCATCATCATACATCCGTAGCTTCACTCCACCAAATAACTGGCTGAACAAATCAGCCTGTGAAGTCTGGTTTGTTTTCACATCCATTGAGATACTGAAGTTATTCCTCAAATCAGAGAGTCTTTCATTAGTAAGTTCAATATAAGAATCTTGATTCAGTTTAAAGCCATCACCGTAAGAAACATTAACTGCCTTAACTTTAGAACCAGCATCATCAACAACCTGTGAATCATCCCAATCTAATGAAATAAGAGTATCTGAATAAGTATTAGTATCGGAGTAAATATAAGCCCCCCGAGGATTATTGACCAAGGAGCTGGAATTATATCCACCACCATACTTCAAGTCCCCCCAGTTTCTATAACCGATTCCAAGACCTTGAGAATGAGTCCCGGACTCAGTGGTACTGTTGGAGACTTTTGCTTGCACTGGCGTGAAGGTGTCAAGCACGGAACTAAACGGACCAACATCTGGTTCCCCATAATTCCAAAGGCCCCAATCGATACCATCACCGGTCTCTTTACCGGTTCGGAACTGCACGTTCACTGACGTCTGTGAATCATTGACTGCGTCAATATACACATCTCCGTACGTCTTGTTCAGCTTCAACGGTTTTGAGTAGACCATACCATCACTCTCATACTCATCATGATCGATATAGCTCACATACGCATCATTGAGAACAGGCGTATCATCATAAGATTGTAGATAAAGTCGATACTGCAAGTAATTGGACTCATTGGTTGACAACTCGTAAGGAAGCTCGTAGGAATCGTCAATCAAAGCTCCGGTATAATAGCTGAGCTCATACTTCTCAAGAGGCTTCTCGGAGATACGGAGATTATCATATCGTCCTGCCATCGGCGAGTAAGGATTGGAAGTGCCGAACTCATGAAGCAGCGACACCGTCTCGGCACCGTTATGAGCCGTGTTTGACGGTGGATTAGTCAGATTATTACCCAGAGCATCCTTACCATAAATCACTTGAGAAGCTGGAACAAACGCTCCGGAAGTTTCATTGATAGTAAAACCTTCTTCAAGATTATAATGATACTCATCCTGACTCTCATTCCAGAAACTATCTACAGGAATACCATTCATCGTTGCGTGAGAATCGCTTATCGTGCTGTATAACCTATCCCCTTCTCCTTCAGCCACAGGAAGATGTACCAGAGCAGTATCATTGGAATCATAGATCGTAGCGTTATAGAACGTGCCGCTACTTGAGAAATTGATCTCCTTGTTTGCAACATCCAACTGCGCGCTAGCACTACCACCATGCTCTATATAAGACCAGTTCGTAGCGTTAGTGAATGAAATCGTCACAGACGAATTCACCCAACCAGTATGACTACCAGTCATCTCATAATCGATAGAGCCAAGTGATAGATCCCTTGAAGAAGAGTTCAAAGGTTCACAACCCTTATCATCATAAGCAACCTGAGAACCATTGTGATAGATCTCACGAGAAGAATTACTCCAAGAGAAGGACAGATGATTCCAAGAGTTCTCAGGAAGCTCAGTCTCATACTTTAGAGCATCTGAAGTGTCTGTGTTGTTGCAACTGAGATAAAGACCTTTTTGAGTTTTATAAATATGCGAAATCTCTTTTTCAGAAAGAGAACGATTGAAAATCATGACATCATCGATAGAGCCGTTGACAGGTATCCATCCAGTCCCTATTTTCAAATCAGCAGAAGGTGAGATATCTCCCACATTAGAAGCATCTGCTTCACCTACTTTATTTTCATTAATATAACCCTTCAAAGTATTTTCTGATCTATCTAAAACAACTATAAAAAGTTGCCATACATCTGTTTTGACCTGTCCCGAAGAAAATGAAGCATGATTACCATTTGAATCTTCAACTTTTGGGCTAAACTGACTATTTTTATATTCTAAAGTATATCTCTCACCAGAACCTTCCCTCTTATTAATTATTGTTCCTTGATCATTTGGATTATGGGGTTTAACCCACGCTCCAAAAGTTATACTCTCGGTACCAGGATTCAAATAAGCATCATCATTTATACTAACATAATCATCAACACCATCGAACTCGAAAGCACCATCCACCTTACCGGAAGCGTTGTAAGTCGGGCAACTGTCTCCTGAACAAGTTCCATCATTACCATTCCCTGAAAAATCCTCAAACGTTGTCGCGCCAGCACCATCGTCAAGCTTCCAGTGACCGACAAGACCTTCAGTTATCGGCGAGTAATAATACGCTCTTTGTCCATGACCTGAATCGAAGAGGTCATACCGCTTACCGCCACCTTCAAGACCTTCTGGCTTCACCCAGAACTCTGCCGTTCCTTCTTCAGGATTCACTACACTATCATTAAACTGCAATACTGAAGTCCCAGAAAGCTCAAGACCCCGACCGTCGATTCCCTCGACATACTGATTGACATTCACCGCAGTGATCGCTTCATCATAATCCTCAAGATAGCTTAAAAACGTCGTATCAGCTCGTGTGAAATTAGCTGAATAATCAACAGGTTGCCAGTCAGTCCACGTGCTATTGTCATGCGAGAAGCGGGTCTGCACGAACGCCTTATCAACATTTTCGGTATCAATATTCAGACTGTCCAGAGAGATATTTTGCTGTGAAGGCAATTCCAAAGTGTTCGAGTTAAAATTTTTAGAATTAATTTGATACAATCTCTTAATATTCGATTCTGAAAGAGATTTGTTGAAAACCACAACATCATCCACTATACCATCAAAGAAAAGACTATAACTACCACCATATAATCTAGCACCAAATAAAGGATCATAAGAAGATCTATATGGACCACCACCTTGACTATCCCATAATTGCCCATTCAAATAAAAATTAAACTGTTCAGGATAAGAATTATTCGTTTTAACTATAACAAGATTATACCAAGTATTAAGTTGTATAGAGTTAATGGTTTGTTCACCAGGGGAACCATCTGCAACACCAATCTTACCATTTTTAATTTGAACAGTATTTGATGAGAGAGGAGATGCAAACAAAATTTGTTCAGAAAGACTATCAGCTTTAAACCATAAACTTACGGAATCACCAGTTTCAAAATTAGCTAACTTAATATAATCATCCACACCATCAAACTCGTAAGCACCCCCAATGACACCTTCAGATGTATAAGTCGGACAACTATCACCACTACAAATCCCGTCATTACCATTTCCGGAATGATCCTTGAACGTAGTTGCTCCTTCACCATCATCCAAAGACCAATAGGCAACTACATTATCAGAGTCAATACCTTGAATAAAACTTTTAGAGATACCCTTATCATAAACTCGTTTCTCCCTGTGCTCAAGCCGTAACTTGTCATCACCGCTTCGATTGTAAAAAATATCATCACTGCTTGACTCATCAAGACTCGAGAACAGACTCGGTGTTGTCACCTCAAACACGATCTCTCTCGCCTGAGAAAACGTTCCGGCAAAAAACGTCTCAACAGACTCATAAAGCTCCTTAAACTTCATGAAGAACTCAATCTGATACGGCGAGATGACCTCGAAACTCTTCGTCTCAGTGAAAGTCTTCTCACCATCAATATCATACGCCTCGATATAATAATCAACCACCGTCCCCTTGGAATACGGTGTCGTATCGAACACGAAATATGCCTTATCGGAAGTGCCATTCAAAGAGACACTATCATGCTCGACAAACCCAGAACCGGTATCAACATGAAGTGTGGCATTGGAAAGCCCTAAACGATCGTACAAATCACTCTCTAAAGCGACCACAGTATAACGTGGAGGCGTATCATCACTGGCTCCGTAATCATAAGCAACAGGACCATCATTTTGTTCAACCAAAGAAATGGTATCATTCAACGTGGCATTCAGACCATAAGTGGAATTCAAATACAAAGAATACGACTTACCAGAACCAGCATTCTTAGGAGCATCCGCTGAAATCAAGAAATGAGTATCATAATCATAAGCCCCGAACGTCAGGTTCGTAACATTATATCGCTCTTCACTAGTCACCGACCCCGACATCTCATACTCGCTAACAATATCACTGTCAAAGGAATCCTTCACATACTCATACACCGCCAACTCATCAACCGCAGAGCCCGAATAGACACCATCATAACCGCCTAAATAGAGATTTCCCTTCTCGGAAGTGTTGAAACGTTTATAGAACGTAGAATTGCACACAACAGTATCTTTAAACAATCGAGCCTCAAAACCGTCAAAACTCACAGCCCACTGAGTCCAATCAGTAGAATCAACGGAACAACTGACACGAGAACTCTCACCCTGACCGACAACAGTCATCGTCATTGTTGTATTATCTGCAGACAAGGTTATCCTATTATCATCATCCTTTTCAAGCTTCATGAGGTTAGGACCCTGATTTTTCACGTGAAAACTCAAAGCACGCGGATACTTGGAAAGATCATACAAAACAGAATACTCTCCCTCACTGGCTGAACGAAAACCACTGTTGAACTCTACAGGAGAACTATTGTGCAACACTCCCCCGTTCTCGGCAATACCGGAAACATTATCGAAATGCTCGATCAGGAAAGCAGAACCCAATCGCGCCATCCCATTTTCAAGCACCACATCGTCAAGCTTGAAATCAGTCGAATCATTAAATGCTGTAACCCCTGAAATGAAATCAACATAAGGAGTGCTAGAACCATTACCTGAAAGAAAGATATTGAATTGGGCATCAGTATAATCATCCCCTTGAGTCACGGAATGCAAACCCGAATCAGAATCAGCATAGATCTCAACAGTATTAGAAAAATCAGTTGAAAATCCGTTGACAGTAAGACCGTCAAGGAAGAAATCATCATAACCATCAGTGAGATCACCATAGATCAAAAACTCCTGACCTGTAAATACAGGGCTGAAATACGAAAACGATGCATTCAAACTACGGACATGTAAAGTCTCATTGAACGTTGTGTGAACACCACTGCTGTTGAACAGCTTGTACGTGACAACATGGTCACCCACGATATCAGGAGCTAGAAACGACAGGTTATACTTGCTATCGGAAATCGCTGTCATCGAATACTCGCTGCCATTCACGCTCACATTGATGCCTTCAAGCGAAGCGCCGATAATCAAGCTCTCAACATCCACACTCATCTCTTCACCAGGCCCGACCACCAAGTCACTCTGACCGTGACTATCGACAATCTCCTTATCAAAGCGCACCCCATCAGTGATAGCGACAGCTTCAGAAGCGCTGGCATCATCCACAAAACTCGTCACATTAATAGTATGGCTGCCAGAACCCGCATTAAGCGTGTAATTGAACATGCCGGAATGATCGCTTACAAGATCAGCAAGACGAACATCATAAAAACGGAATGGATTGACATAATCGCTGATGACACCGATGACCTTACTCTGGAAGTTACCATGCTGGATAAGCTGATCGCTACTGGAATTAAAAGAAACCTCAAAGGCATCAGGAGTATACATACCGTAATCAGGATGATAATTATCGCTTGTGGATACGACAATATCATCAAGCAATATCTCGACATTATTCAAACCATCAGTACCAGTGTCATTGATCTCCAGCCTATTAACTTCACTTGCATTGAAACTATACCATGAAAATTCAGTACCGTTATCATCAACCCCTGAATTTCCTATCGGGAATGTATCAACATAAGACCAGGAGCCGTTAAAGACTTTTACATCAAAATGATCGATATCCTCTGACGCATTACCCCGATCCTTAACAGCCACACGAAGCCAGAAACGACCTGAATACGCATCATCCAGACTGAACTCGGCAACCCCGTTCTCAGTGCCGGTGCAAAACTCCACGCAACTATCATCATTACACTCCTGTATCGAATAGCTACATCCGGAAACACTCAAATCCTGCGCCTCAAACCGATACGCTGGAGTGCTGGGATTGACATAATCCTCATCGATAGCGAATACGTCCCTGACAAGACCGTCGAGACTGCTGTTATATTCGACAACCAGAGATGTGTTACGAGTCGTCATGGCATTGAAAAACATATCATTGTATATCGGCGATTGGGTTTCGGTCAGAAGCTCGCCGTTGAAATCGATGAGAACAGGATCATAATGCGATTCAGGATTTGTCGATCCGGATAAGACGATATCATCCCCACCACCGCTTGATAACGAAAGATCGAGAGTGGGAGAAGTCACAAGAATGTTCTTTGTTAATGAATCTGAACTTGTCATGGCTTGAATAGTATGGTTACCGCTCTCATAATCATCCCAAGGACAACCCCATAATTTCCATGAAGAACCGTTTGAAAAGACATTGCAAGAAAGGGAGCCGGTGGTATTGAGAGAGGCATTTAATGAAGAGAAAGAAGAGGAGGTCAGGAATTCAAACGTATATCCGCCCGAACCGATGACGTCACGAGATTGATATGAAAGAGAAACACCTGACAGGCCATCATCAGAAGCAACACCAGAAAAAGACAATAAGGACAACATACATATGAAGACAAAAATTCCAAGAATAAGTCTATTCTGCATTATTATTCACTTTCCGCTCCATTTTAGAAAGGCGATCCTTTATTTCTTCAAAATCTTCAGAAACGAGTTGATGGACCAGTCGCACCTCATCTTTTTTCACATCGCTTTCTATATCCTTTTTCATTTGTTTCTTATAATAATCGAGATCTTTCAAAGTCTTATCAAGCACTTCCTGGCTGGCATCATCAATTTTCGACTTCAGATTAGATACCTCTTTCGATGAAGCCTTTGAATCAACACTGGCTTTCAATTTATCAAGTGAGAGGAACAATTTTCGGACACTATCAGAAACATCCTTTAGATTCTTTGATGTTTCTTTGTTAGTTTCAATCGCACTCTCAAATTCAGAGAACAGGTTATCCAGCTTGTCAGCCTTTTGGATGACAGTAACCTCGATCTTGCGCATATCCCGAAAGCGCTTCTTGGAATCCTCATTCATATCCTTGATCATCTTCAGATTACGGAAAACAACGAACTTGTTACGCATATCACGAAGATCTTCTTTAATCTTAGAATTGATCAGATCCAAAGCATCGATTTTAGATTTCACTGCCTCTATTTTGACATCGGTCTTGGAAACGGCTGACATGAGCTTTTGGGGCTGGACAGCCTCGACAAGACCCACAGCTTTTTCCACTTTCGTTTCCATCTGCAAGCGAGCCTTCTCAGATTGCCGTAATTGGTTGCGAAGCTCTCCGATCTGCTCGGAAATACGAGAGAACCGCTCATTAGTAGCCTGTCGGACCTCCTTGTTGGCTTGTGATTCGGCCTGGAGTTTTTCCACGGCGAGAGAAAGCGTAGTGAGTTGTTTCTTGAAATCAGAATCAAAGCTACCACTATCCATAGATATAGCTGTTTCTTCCGATTTCTTACCCCTCTTACTAATAACGACACACCCCTTTACTAAAACACACTAACACCCAAAAGAAAGTTATTATTTATAAACCTTACGACTGGATTGTTATGTCCTGAAAGTAATAATATCCCTATGCAAAGGCAAATCATAACAATTTGATGCTCGTCGCCCTATCTGGCAAATAAAAACTCTTCAAAATAATTTTTTTGGAAGGGAAAAGGTGATGGTATGATAATAGCATACAAACACATAAACATTACCTTTTTGGACAGTGTCTTTTAGCAATAAACTATTTAAATCCGTATTAACAATCACCTCTCACGCATCAAAGGATGGTAGTATCCGGACGAGGTGATATCAAAATGGAAGGAAACGAAGGTGTTACCGACACCATAACAAAAGAGCATCTCGACAAGTATTTTAGCATAACAAATGAAGCGCTCGAGATGGTCAAGAGCCACGAGATGGATGTGGATCGGATCGAGAACGCGACCGATTTTCTTGATATGAGCCAGCGTTATTACAACGACGCGAAGCATTTCATGGAAAAAGGAAACTTCGTATTAGCGCTCAGCGCCCTGAATTACGCTCACGGATGGCTAGATGCAGGAGCGAGGATAAGACTCTTCAAAGTTAATGACTCACGGCTGTTCACAGTGGATAATAAAGAAGAAAAATCATAGATTAACAGAAAAAAACAAACAAAATAGTGCTGTTGAGCACCCACGGATGCGAAACGCACAGCGCTCGCCTATGCAAGAATGGCGATGCAGGAGCGAGGATAAGACTCTTCAAAGTTAATGACTCACGGCTGTTCACAG
>CAZRUJ010000020.1:9731-15241 GCA_964603345.1 uncultured Methanosarcinales archaeon
AGAATGGCGATGCAGGAGCGAGGATAAGACTCTTCAAAGTTAATGACTCACGGCTATTCACAGTGGATGACCAACCACAAAATGAAAAAGAATAAAACACAGTGCTTTCAAGCAATTGATATCATGGCAGGATCAGGATGAGACAACACCGAAACGAAAAACATCGTCAAAAGAGCCCTCTTCTCAGAACGTGGCTTATCATTGGTTTCGTGGCAGGTTTCACCACTATTTTGTTCTTCATCATCTCATATGTCAAGAAAGTCCTTCTCTGTGACGCTGCCTGTGCTGTGCAAAACAACGTTATCGTGGCACTCATCCTTTCTGCACTGGTCGGTGTTGTCGCAGGCAGTTTCACATATTATTTTATCGCAGAACGGTATGAGAAAAAAATCACCCGATTGCATGATGAGACTGGCGCGACACTGCGGTTCCTTGATTCCGGAGAGCGGACCGTGATCAGGACTGTCATCGAACATCACGGGAAAATAACACAAAAGAAGCTGGCAAGCGAGACAGGATTTTCAAGGGTGAAAGTTTCCCGATTAATCTCCTCGCTTGAAGCGAAAGCTATAGTTACCAAGTCAGAACAGGGCATGACAAACATCATCTCGCTCCATGATGATATCGCACACATATTTCTCCACTCAGAGTGAATGATCCGGTTGACACATCACCTGCAAAACGGGTTGTTTCAGAAAATGAAACAAATATTTATAAATAGTTTCAGCAACCACACACCATCTACCAACACAAAAAAATAATATGAAGGTGTAAACAGATGAAGATACGACAGATCATAGGCATAGCAGCAACGATCATGCTATTGGCTTTGATGATGACAGCTTGCTCTTCTGATACGGACAGCTCAAAAAGCAATGAGACCGAATCCGTCCCTGATACGATCACCATACAAGGTGAGGGAACACTCCCTAAAGAATTTTGCGAGCGACACGGGCTTGATAGCAAGATTTTGATGATCGAATCAGAATATTGCGGTCACTGCAAAGCCACGAAACCTGATTTTGAGCAAGCGATCGAGAATACAGAAAATGAAGCTGAGATCCTCGATGTCTCAGTGAAGGAAGACTATGAGAGAATAACTGGGAAATACGGTCTTGAGATTCAATACACACCTACTTTTGTTTTCGAATGTGATTATTTTGTCGGTGTGAAAACCGTTGATGAATATGAATCGCTTCTTGAAAAGACTCAATAGGAAGGTGACTGAACATGAATGAGAGAACAAAAAAAATAGTGTTTATCAGTATCGCCATTGTCATACTCGTTTCTTTTTTCCTGCTTGCAAGCGGAATATCACCTGACGCTCTCAAAGGATTGAGCTCGAGCATACCATTACCCATCTTCACCATCATCATCTCCATCATCGATGGATTCAACCCTTGCAACCTGATGGTACTCACTATGCTGATCAGCCTGATGTTGACAGAATCCCATTCGAGAAAGAAGATATTGGTTGTCGCCTTGACTTTTGTCAGCGTGATATTCATCTTCTACTTCCTGTTCATGGCAGCATGGGTCAATATTTTCAAGTACATCGGTTTTATCGATCCATTGAGATATGCCATCGCCGCCATCGCTATCATCGCAGGGCTTATCAACATCAAGGAATTGTTCTTTTTCAGAAAAGGAATCACGTTGATGATACAGGACAAGCACGTCGGCCCTGTCAAGAGGCGGATCAAGCAAGTGGCTCATCTCATCAATAAAGGAAGCATCCCTACACTCATCGGTGCCTCGGCGATTCTTGGAATATTCGCATCCCTTGTCGAACTCCCGTGCACGGCAGGATTCCCTCTCATCTACACCGGAATCCTCGCAGGAGCTGGTCTTGAGAGTGGATTCGGGCATTATGCATATCTTCTATTGTATAACCTGTTCTACATACTTCCGCTTCTTGTCATCGTCACCGTGTTTAGCGCTTCTTTCAGGGGAAAGCAAGTCGATAAGAAGACGATGAGCATCATCAAATTCGTCGGAGGTTTTATCATGCTCTTGTTAGGATTGATACTTCTTATCAACCCTGGCTTGATCATAGGAGGATAGACCACATACAAAACGGGATATCTCGCTTTCTTTTGTTTTTTTCTCGTTTTCATGGAAAGCTCAAGGGGTTCGTTCTTGCTGTCCGAAAACATACCACATAATAACATCCAAGGATTTTTATATGAAAACAACCTAGTAACATCAAACATTCCATAATACAGGGGAAAAGATCATGAAATTGTTCAATAGCTTATATCTTGATAACGGTGCGACGACAAGAGTTAATGAGAAAGTGGCTGAGGCCATGCTTCCTTTTTTCACGCAACAATATGGCAACCCTTCTTCAACCCACACGAAAGGCGAAGTAGCGAAGGAAGCGCTTGAAGAAGCGAGAAAGACAGTCGCCAGATCACTAGGAGCAGATCCTGAAGAAATCGTATTCACATCAGGAGGTAGCGAGAGCAACAATCTCGCTCTCAAAGGCTCCGCGTTCGCTAAGGGCAATAAAGAAAAGAACCACATCATCACAAGCACCATCGAGCACAAGAGCATCCTCAACACTGCCAGATGGCTCAACGGTTATAAATTCAAAGTGACGATGGTAGCCCCTGACAACAAAGGTTTTATCGATCCTGAAACCATAAGGAAATCAATCACTTCAAAAACACTCATCGTTTCTATCATCCACGGCAATAACGAGATAGGAACATTACAGGATATCAAGTGCATAGGGAATATATGCAAGGAAAAAGGAGTATTATTTCATATTGACGCCTGTCAGAGTTTTCTCAAGACAGGTATTGATGTCAGGGAATTACCTGTCGATCTCATCTCCATTAACGCCCATAAGATCCACGGTCCTAAGGGCGTGGGAGCACTTTACGTAAGAAAAGGGGTTGAACTTACCCCTCTCATCCATGGCGGATTGCAAGAACACGGTCTTCGGGCCGGCACTGAGAACGTCCCTCTCATAGTCGGATTCGCAAAGGCGATCAAGTTGCAGGATTCTGCCAAGGAGCGTAGAAAACTACGCAAATTAAGGGATATGCTCACCGAACGATTGCTTACTATTAAAGGATCCCATCTTAATGGCGCTGACGGTAACAATCGGCTTGTTCACAACATCAACATCCGCTTCGACGGTATTGACGCCAGTGCTCTTGGCGGCTATCTCGATAGGAAATTCATATACGCCTCCACAGGATCAGCTTGTAATTCACAAGCAGAGGGTCCTAGTTACGTCCTTGAAGAGATCGGGCTATCAGAAAAACAAGCGAGGGCGAGCATCAGATTCGGTATCAGTAGCGACTTGACATTCAAGGATATCGACCGCATCGCTTCAGCCGTCGAGAAATCAGTTAAGAAACTCCGATCAAAAGGGATTGTCGGTCGTCTTTTCAAAGACGATGATGATGATGAGAACGAAAAAGAATAAAAAATAAAGAAATAAAATCCTCTTTCTGTTCATACCTCATTCTCGCTCGTCCTAAGAATATGCAGTTCTTTGATGAGATAACCCAATTCACTCTCTATCTTCCCTTTATATTCATCGTGAATTTCTACAGCTCTCTTGCCTTCAGCTTCTTCAACTTTTCCTTGATCGCGTATTATCCTGATGAGATCCCTGAATGAGAGGATCATATCGTGAAGGAGGATTGATATTTCCTTCTCTTCGCGTTTATCGAATTTTAATTGCTTATCATAATCATTCCTCTTTATGGCACGCTCTTCTTTATGAGTCGTCCGATATATCCTTCTCGCTTCTTTCAATTCCCTTTGCAAATGATGTATAAACCGTTTTTCAGCTCTTTCTTCATCGTGTATTGCCTGATTTTCTTCAGTCATGATAAATCACCTGAACACAATTTGTATCTTGAGTAAATAAATCTTTCGAGTAAATGAGCTTTGTCCAAAAAGGAATACTTTTCTTTACTATACAAAAATAGAATTGTCGTTTGCTCAATACATGGAAGAAAAACCTCTCGTTGAGATGTTTTTGGAAGGTCAGGGGTGCTATAGTGATGTGGAAACGTCAGCACGCAGTCATTATGAACAGAGCAGAAAAAAAACAATGTATTTTAATAAAGCCATATAGCATATTTCAGAATCAAAAAATAAGGAATGCGATAGAAGAAAATAAAAGAAAAAATCACTTCTTCGATTTTGAAGATTTTTTAGCTGTTTTCTTTGTCGTCTTCTTGGCAGCTTTTTTAGCTGACTTCTTGGTCGTCGTTTTTTTCACTGTCTTTTTAGTCGTCTTCTCGGCTGGAGAGGTGGAAGCGGTCTTTTTCGCTGATTTCTTTGAAGTCGTCTTCGTAGCTGATTTCTTTGCGGCAGTCTTTCCCGAATCCTTACCTATGATGTGATGCTTATCAGGATTCAAGATTCCGCTTGTCACAAGGCCCGGAAGACCAGTTCCGACAGGAACCGGTTGATTGAGCATGACATTCTCGATGACACTGTTTAGCTTATCAGTCTCACCTGACAATCCCGCGCTTATCAGATGCTTGATAGGAGTTTCGAAACTTGCCCTAGCAAGAACGCTTGGCTTCTCCTTGACAATACCGTATCTGTTAACACCGAGCACGTGACCGCTCATCGTCATCGCATCTGCAATAAGCAATATGTGACGAATATCGACCGGAACTCCCTGTTCTTCAAGGACCGAACTTGCCTCCCGAACAATCAACTCACGTGCAGCTTCAATACCAAAATAGTTCTCCATCTCAAAAATATCGTTCGAAATGGTTCTTTGCGTATCGACAAACTCCATCTTGAAGACTTCCTTGATATTACTGCCTCCTGTCAGGATGACATATTCCTCATCACGTTTGACTGGGACTACTTGATGAAGACCCTTGACCCCGCCGACATATACTTGCTTGACCTGTTCCTTGATCTTATACAGATCGTTGATATTGCCTGTATTCTTGGACGATTTGATTTTAAGTTTATCATCACCCTCAGCAGAGCATTTGAATCCTCTAATCGCTTTCTCGACGAGCTTAGATACTTTCTTGACATCGATATCCAACCGGGATAAAATCTTCTTATCAAGAGTTACGGTCATGACAGTTTCCGATATATCAATGTCGAATTTGGTGACGAAATTCTCAAGCGAACTCTGCCTGAGTTTCGCAGCTATGATCTTTATATCCTTGCCCTGATCATAAGGTGGATTAAGATAGATCTCCATAGCTGCAGTCGAGATATTTTTTCGACCGTCAAGGATTTCGAGCAGACGAGGTAGACCTGTCGTAACATTAACCTCTGAAACTCCTGCCAGGTGGAAGGTATCGAGAGTCATTTGCGTTGATGGTTCTCCAATGCTTTCTGCGGTGACGACTCCAACACTTTCCCCTGGTTCAGCTCGAGCTGAAACATATTCGTTATAGACTCTTTCAAAGATATTTTGTATCTTCGATTGCGAAGTTCCTGTAGGGATATTCTCTTGGATGTCTGAAATGAGCTTTTCAGGGAGTAACCCAGTCTATTTTTCGATTAAT
>CAZRUJ010000021.1:0-15132 GCA_964603345.1 uncultured Methanosarcinales archaeon
AACAGATTGAGGAGCTGAATACGAAAACAGTGACAATCATAGGACTCGGAGGGGTCGGTTCGACAGTGGCAGAACTTTTGGTACGGAACAACATCAATTTGAGGATTGTCGATAAGGAACGAGTGTATGAAGAAGAAGTGCCACGGCAGATGATGTACACCCGAGAAGATATAGGTAAATTCAAGGCGAAACAAGCAAAGAAACGACTCGAAGAAATTACAAACGACGTGAAGATAAAGACGTTCCATGAAGAACTGCATAAAGACAATTTATTCCTTATCGAATCAGATCTTATCATCGATGCAAGCAACCATATGAAAACGACGATGATGATCAACGAATATGCGCTTGAAAACAAAATACCTCTTATCAGCACGAATTATGCAGGAACGAAAGGGAATTTGCTTGTCATAGATAAACAGAATAATAAGAAAGGGCCATGTATCAAGTGCCTCGAAAACGACTTCGATCTGGGAACCCTCAAAGAGAAAGGAGTATTCAGCCCGACCACGACATTACTGGCAGGACTTGTCGTGAATGAAACACTCAAGAACTTACTTGGCATCGGAAACGAAACACACCTTCTTAAAATTGATGCATACAAAACAGAAGTACGACACTCTCAAGTCGAGAAAAAAAGAGGATGTGACCACTGCAAAGGAAAGTGAAGTGAAGTGAAACAAGCAGCAACCATAGAAAGCATCAGGCAACGGATACAGCAAAGCGCCAGACCGATATTCCTATTTGATGACGATCCTGACGGTCTTGCATCGTTTCTCATACTCTATAGAATGGTACGAGCAGGAAAGGGAATACCATTAAAAGGTTCGATAATAGATGAGCGCATGGCAGAGAAAGTGAACAATTATTTTCCTGATCTGGTCGTTATTCTCGATAAGGCTGAGGTATCACAAGAATTTCTTGACCAGATTTCTGTCGATAAAATATGGATCGATCATCACGAAGTCAAAAAAAGAAAAGGGGTGACGTATCTCAACCCACGCCAAGAGCATCCTGAAAACAATGTGGCAACAAGCCACTTTGCATATGAAATAGCGCAGACAGGGTTATGGCAAGCGATAGTGGGAATTGTATCGGATTGGCAGATGCCATCTGAAGACCTGCTTAAAACATTCAGACAAGAATATCCTGGATATCTACCGGCGGACGTCACAGAACCGGAGAAAGCATTATTCAATACGAAAATAGGTGAATTGGCGCGCGTATTCTCGTTTAACTTGAAAGGAAAAACGACAGATATCATCTCATCGATGAAAATATTAACGAGAATAGAACATCCCGAAGATCTTTTGCAAAAGAAAAACAGCCAAGCGAAACTGGTGATGAAAAGATATGAGAAACACCGAAACGAATACGAACGGATCAAATCAAGCATAAGCATAAATAAGGATGATCCTGTGCTTATATTCACATACGCAGACGATAAGAATTCCTACACGACAGACCTTTCAAACGAGCTATTATACGAACAGCCAGATAAGCTCATAATCATCGCAAGGCAAAGCAATGGAAGCTATAAATGCTCGCTTCGAAGCAACTGGCTACCGGTCAACACCATGCTGGAACAAGCCCTTGGAGACGTGGAAGGAACAGGCGGAGGACATGAGCACGCATGCGGAGCGGTGATCGAAGCTGATGATTTCACAAGATTTGTCGAATCGCTGCGGGAAGAAGCGAGAGAACACACGAAAACAAAAAATTCATAAAGTAATGACTGATTTCCAAAAACCATCCGGTGAAAGGTTTTTTCAGGACAACATGTCAGAAAACCTCATCTGCAAGTTAATTAACGCCTCTGTAGCTCAGTGGTAGAGCGCTACCTTGGTACTTTTCGCTTCAGCGAAAACGGTCTGGAGCGAAATGACAGAAAGGTAGAGGTCGCGAGTTCAACTCTCGCCAGAGGCTCCATTCTTTCTGCGAAAGAAGAGTAATGAACTCGCTTCGCGATACAGTCACGACGTTCCTGTAAGTCCTCAGTGGCATTCGAACTCATGTTCAGAAATCAAAAATTTCTTCCCGGGTTTGACTGCGTCAAACATTCAACTCTTGATAGAATGTCATGAATCCTTCGGATTCCAAGAAGATGATACGGAGAGCCGACTGTCGAGATCGCGGATGAGAGCGTGAAGG
Source organism: uncultured Methanosarcinales archaeon (assembly GCA_964603345.1). GTDB lineage: Archaea > Nanobdellota > Nanobdellia > Woesearchaeales > SKGA01 > SKGA01. The sequence goes on from CAZRUJ010000021.1 coordinate 2,152, forward strand.
TCGTCACTCCATAACGAATGTTCGTTGCCTTCGATACGGCTTTTTTGAGAGGCGATGTCACGGACAAATTGCCTTACGTCATTATCGAGTTCAACAGTTTCACCTTCAATAGCACGCATGAGAGCGCGAAAGACAGTGTCAGGAAGGGAGAGGCGGGCGTTGATTTTACGAAGCTCGTCTTTGAGCTCACGCTGCTTGCCATCAGAAAGAGCGTTGGTGAAATCAACAGTAGAAGGCTCCTGCGATTCTGTCTCGAGGCTTGGCCAACGACCAGGATTCTCTTCGATAAGACGGTCGATGACAGTCTTGTGACGTTCGTAGAATGTGCTGTCAAAAGTCCGGGCGCGCTTGTAGAAGTCAAGTTTTTTACAGACCCACATCTCATAGTCAGAAGCAGAATCATGATCGACATACTCACGGCATTGCTGGAGAAAAGAGTTGTCTTCGACAAACCCATCCCGATAGCGGAGCCAAGTTCCTTGAAAAGCGATTTCTGCAAGGGCGGTCTTTTGCAGAAGCGAGGCGAATTTCTCCTCCTCAACGCCTTCGATGACAAGAGTATACCGCCGGACGTATTGTTCGGTGCGCAAAATACGACCATCGCGCTGGATCATCTGGCGGGCGGAGCGACGGAAACTTGCGATGATAGCAATAGTAGCATCGGGAACATCATAACCCTCATCAATCATGCGAGGAGCAATCAGGACAGCCCTGTCTTGTTCCCGGAATTTATCAAGACGATTTTTTACCTCGCGTTTAGCCATCTTACTATGAACGACAATAGCGTCAAGTTCACGACCGACACTTTCTGCAAACTCGATGGATTCACTGAAAATGATGATCTTCTGGTCAGTTTCTGCCTTGACAAGACGCTTGATGACAGGAAGCTTACAAGATGCATGATGCCTGATCCACGCCATCTGACTCCATAGCTTGAGAATACGAAGCGCGTATTTACTGCCACGCCGCGCCTTATACTCAACCTGACCAGGATTCATGCCCGTGATGGCGAGCATGCGACGATATTCGCTGCGAAGATCAGTATAGCGACCATATTCCTCAGGAGTCAACGGGATGCGGATGGTGCATAGCGAGAACCGTTTGCGCAAGTCTTCAAGATTATCAAGACTGTAAACAAGACCGCCGGCTCCGAAACGAATGGCAAGATCCCCCTCATCCTCACGCTCAGGAGTGGCACTAAGCCCTATCGTGTGAAGCGTTTGCACGGAGAAAATGCCAGCATAGAGTTCGGCGCCGTAGTGATGGATCTCGTCAAGGATTTTGATACGAAAGGTGTTCGGCTTGAAGCCGGCAACCGCCGCCGAGTTGATGACAGAAAGGACGATCTGTCCAGAGACATCTTTTTTAGCACCATAATAAAAACTAGTCCCGATATCAGGCAGGAAGCGTTCGAGTTCCTTGCGCCATTGATACATTAAATAGATAGTCGGCACGACAACAAGCACTCGCATATCAGGATGTTCATAAAACAGTTTCTCAATAACAGCTATGGCAAGAACAGTCTTCCCTTTGCCAGAGGCGACTTTGACCACGCCGTTGTAATCATGATCCTGAAGAGCGTCAAGAGCGTGTTCTTGCCACTCATAGAGCTCAACCATAAAATAAAAAAATAAACTCTTATTTTTAAACCCTGTGAAAGAAAGGTTTTGTTCAAATTAAAATAAGATAAACTAGCATCCCAAGCGAGAAACTACTTGCGAGATTGAACCGGTTAATGAGAGAATATATGGTGTTTTGCAAAAGGACAGAGAATTATACCGCAGACAACATACGAAAAACAAAATATTTAAATATTGAAATTATTTAATTTTTACAAAACCATAAAAGTTCAAAAAATGACGTCACGAAAAAAACAGCGGTTTCCGAATGCTATTCTTGATTACGAACATCTTATAAAGGACATGCTCAAAGCCCAAGGAGTACCAGCGGTAGGAGCGAAGATCATAGCAGTATCGTTTTCAGAACCGGAAGACCAATCACTCGATCAATTGAGCGAACGGACAGGATATTCGCTTGCCACTGTAAGCAACAAGATACGAATGCTTGAGATGATGGGATTTGTCGAGCGAGTGAAAAAAGCAGGGTCGAGAAAGGTGTTCGTCAAGCCAAAACGAGATGTTATAGAGGATTTGCACAAAAAAATACTGCAAGCCCAAAGGACACAGATCACGACAGCGAAAGAACAGCTACCGATACTAATACGCAATCTGGAGCTCGATATAAAGAGAACAAAAAATAAGAACACGAAAAAACATTATACGCAACATCTTGATGTGATGAAAAACCATCTCAAACAAACGAGAATACTCGAAGATATCTTTTCAGAGCTCATGACAATCATCCAACGAAAACGAGAAGACAGAATAAAACGGTGAATACTGTGACAAAAACAAAGGATTTCTCAACCTCGAAAAACAGAACCCTTATCGAAATAAAGGATGTATGGAAAACATATATAATGGGAGAGACAGAAGTCCATGCTCTTCGAGGACTCGACCTCACTGTCAAAAGAGGAGAATTTTTGGCAGTTATGGGACCGTCCGGAAGCGGAAAATCAACGGCGATGAACATGATAGGAGTGCTTGACAGGCCGACTAAAGGAACGATAAAGCTTGAAGGCAAAGATATCGATACATTCACCGAATCACAACTTGCTCAAATAAGAGGTCAGAAGATAGGATTTATCTTCCAGCAATTCAACCTCATCAACACGCTTAGCGCAAAAGAAAATGTGATGCTACCGCTGGTGTTCCAACGAGTTCCAGAGGAGAAAAGAGAACGCAAGGCAGAAAAATTGCTCAAGCTAGTCGATCTTGCAAGCAGGATGGATCACAAACCGACGGAATTGTCGGGGGGACAACAGCAAAGGGTGGCTATAGCACGGGCGTTAGCGGTTGATCCGGAAGTGATCCTTGCCGATGAGCCGACAGGAAATCTCGATACAAATACAGGAGAGACAGTGATGGATTTTCTGAGGACTCTCCATGTCAAGGAAGGAAAAACAATAATCATGGTCACGCACGATGAGGAAGTCGCACAATTCGCCGATAGGGTGGAATATCTTCGCGATGGACAAATACGGCATAACAATACACAAGAACAAAATATGAAATCGAAACGAAAGGTGTAGATGAAATGAACACGAAAACAATATTTATGACAATACTTTTGCTGACAGTGCTCTTAATACCGTCTGTATCAGCAACCGACACGACCAAGCTCTCGCTGGATGTCATGACCTATGAACCACGTCCAGTGCAACCAGGCCAGTATGTAACCATAACGATGCAACTGAGCAATAATGGGAATGAAGAAGCAGATCATGCAGTTGTCGAAGCGATCGATCAATTCCCATTCACGATAATCGACAAGAAAATCGAGGAAGTTGGGACGTTGAAATCACAACGTAGCTATGTATATGATATCAAAGCAAAAGTATCAAGCGAAGCCGTTGTCGGTGATAACGAACTCAAATTACGATACACAGATGATAAGAATTCAGGAGACTGGTTTGAAACAAGCAAAAACATAAAAGTCGAAAGCACCCAAGCGACGATGAACATAGAGAATGTGAATATCGAACCGGAAGAATTCATCCCGGGACAAGAAGGGACGATAAGCATCGAAGTGAAAAACACCGCAGATATTGTCTTGAGAGATGCCAGCGCAAGACTCAATCTGATAGAAAATAATCAAGCCGAAGCAGTCGAACTGCCCTTCACACCTATACAGACGTCAGAGAAGATGTGGACTGAGAAATTCAGACCCGAACAAATAAAGGAAGCAAAATTTGTCATCAACGTCGATGCCAAGGCAACGCCCGGTTATTACAAGATACCAGTGACGTTGACATTCTACGATGAAAAAGGAGTCGAATATACAAAAACAAGTATCATCGGAGTGCCTGTCAAAGCCCAACCTGAACTTGATGTATTTCTTGATTCCACAACAATCCCGGCAACAGGAACATCCGGAGAGATGACCCTCAAGTTCGTGAACAAAGGAATCCACAATCTGAAATTCCTCGATGTAATGATTGCAGAAGGAAAAGGATATGAAGTTCTCAGCAATAAGAAAGATTACATCGGAGATCTCGATTCTGATGATTACAGAACTCTGGAAACAGTTGTCAAAGTAACAAATGAGAATGCAATAGTTGACGTAAACACAAAATATAAGGATCAGACAAATAAAGAATATGAAAAAACATTTTCCATACCTGTTGAATTCGACAGAAACCAAGAAGATGAGAACGGAGGTCTTTCAACGACAAGCATCATATTACTCGTGATAATAGTATTGCTCATAGGACAAGCAATATATAAGCGCAAAAAAAGAAAATGAGAAACAGCAATGCATGGCAAGACCAGAAATATGAAAATCAAAGGCACTAAGCGATCGACCCATTAATAAGAAGGAACTACAATGAACATCATCGAAAGCCTGAAGATAGCGGTGAACAACCTACTCCATAGAAAAATCAGAAGCTGGTTGACACTGATAGGAATATTTGCAGGTATAGCCGCGATTGTCGCGCTCATCAGTCTCGGACAAGGACTTGAAGGAGCTGTAGCGGAGCAGTTCGCGATGTTGGGAGTGGATTCATTCACCGTACAAGGAACAGGAACGGGATTCGGACCGCCGGGAACAGATACGGCAGGAGTGGTCGGAGAGGATGATATTCGACTTATCGAGAGCATACAGGGCGTGAATCTTGTCATGGGACGGTTCATCCAAGCCACGCAAATAGAATCGGGAGGAGTGACCGAACAAGGATTTGCATTTTCCATGCCGGAAGGTCAAGCATTTGAGTATGCAATCAGACAATATAATCTCGAAACAAGAGAAGGACGGATCGTGGATAATAAGGATCACAATCTCGTGACGCTTGGAGCTAGCGTCACATTCGACGGCAGGACGCCGAAAGTCGGCGAGAAAGTGACCGTGCAAGACAAGAATTACAGAATTGCAGGGATACTCAAAAAGACAGGAAATCCCATAATAGATCGCGATATTCTAATGTCAACCAATGAAATGATAGATGTGTTCAATCTGAGTACGGATTCATACAATCTGTTGACAGTCGTCGTCCATGATGAAAATCACATCCCCCAATTGGCAGAACTGACACAACGGAAAATGCGACAAGATAGAAATCTTGACAAGGGAGAGGAGGATTTCAGCATCTCAACACCGCAGGATACGCTCGAATCATTCCAGAACATACTGATGACAGTACAAATATTGCTTGTAGGTATTGCTGCTATCAGCCTGCTTGTTGGAAGCATCAATATCGCGAACACAATGTATACATCAGTGCTTGAACGACGAAGGGATATAGGGATCATGAAAGCGATAGGGGCGAGAAATTCAGATATACTAAACATATTCCTAATAGAGTCAGGATTGTTAGGAGTGGTCGGAGGAGCGATAGGTCTTGGAATGGGAGTTGGAATCGGCAAGCTCGTTGAAGTGATAGCATCCTCGCAATTAGGAACTGGAATACTCCAAGCGAGTGTCAGCCCAACACTCATCATAGGATCATTAACATTCGCATTTGTCATAGGAGCATTATCAGGAACGCTACCTGCACGGCAGGCTTCACAGATGAATCCAGTAGAAGCACTGCGTAAATAAAGGAGACAACAGCATGATACGAGATTATGTCAAAATCGCATGGAGATCACTGACAAGGCGACGGTTGCGAAGCTGGCTGACGCTCATAGGAATTTTCATAGGAATAGCTGCAGTTATTTCGTTGGTGAGTCTTGGTCAGGGCATGGAGGAAGCCATATACGAACAATTTGAAGATCTCGGTAGTGATAAGTTATTCATACAACCGGATACGTTATTGGGATCGATGGGAAGTGCTGCGGGAGATGCTGCGTTAACAGTGAAAGACTATGAGTTCGTCAAACGACAGCGAAGCGTCGAGCGTTCAAGCATGTATGTGATGACAAGCGCGAAAATAGAATATTATGATGCGGTCAGATATTATACGATAATAGGTCTGCCTACACGAACAGATTCACTCGAACTTGCAAAGGAGGGTTTTTTCGAGGATATATGGAAAGGAAGGGATCTTGAACAAGGGGATGGGAATAGTATCGTGGCAGGGAATCATCATGGAACAAGAGAATTATATGATGGAGAGAATCTCAGGGTCAACAGCAACATCATGATCAACAACGACAAATTCAACGTAGTTGGTATCTACAACCCTATCGGAAACTCAGTCGATGACAAGATGCTTTTCATGCCTGAAAAAACTTTCAGGGAAATCACAGGAATCACAGAAAGGGTCGATATGATACTTCTTCAAATAAAATCCGATAGGGATCCACTGGAGGCCGCCAGAGATATCGAGAAGCAATTGGCAGATTATAAGGATGAGAAGGTTAAGGATGCGAGTTTTGTCATCGAGACTCCGGAAGATATGCTTAAGAGTTTTCAAACGATACTTGATGTGGTCAAAGCAGTGCTCATAGGAATTGCTGCGATCAGCTTATTTGTCGGTGGGGTCGGGATCATGAACACTATGTATACATCAGTTCTCGAACGAAACAAGGAAATAGGAATTATGAAAGCGATAGGGGCGAGAAATATCGATGTGTTCCTGCTATTCTCCCTAGAATCAGGTCTTCTTGGAGTTGCAGGAGGAATCATAGGAATCCTGCTTGGAACAGGGCTTGCTAAAGCAGTAGAGGAAATCAGCAGGGTGGCGCTCGGACAGACATTCCTCCAAGCGTATCTGTCACCTGGATTGTTCGCTGGTGCGATGGCATTCTCGTTTATAGTGGGTGTGCTCGCTGGAACATTACCAGCGCTCAAGGCGGCAAAATTACAACCTGCACAAACATTGAGAGAAGAGTAGACATACAACACAGTATTAATCCTAAGAATGTTTCCCGGAGAACGAAAGAGTATAACTGATTAGTTCGAATGTGATGCGGATGAAAGGATATGCTAATTCCTGTTCGCTCAAAGGAAGGGAGCCATATAGCTCGTGAGCGGAAATGTATTTCTCTTTAGCAAGATCCACTTCCAAGAACTGCAAGGCGAGCATCGCATTATGGAGATAGGCGACAATATTATCTAAAGTCGGCTTATCGACAGGTTCTTTCTCATCAAGAACCCGAGCAATCTCATCTTTTGATACCTCGCTAAAAGCGATGATGAGCTCACGCAATAATTCGGTAAAGAAATCAAGCGAGTCAAGGGAGAATCGCTCCGAGTTCTCAATGGAAAGCGTGATAGAATATCCGTTCTCGAGGATGCGCTTAGCTTCCTTGTTTGTGTGAAGCGAAAATATTTTCGAGACCGCATCATCGTGCTCGAAAGCCTGCCCTATAAGGAAGAAATAAAATTTCCTGAAAAGAATACTTATCCTTGATTGATATGTATCAAGATCTTTTGAAGCATCCTTCTCCAATCTTGATATTTCAGAAAGGAGAAATAATTTTTGGGATTGCAAGAGAAGAATCTGCTTTTTGGAATCACGAGTGAGAAACCATAATATCCTGGCGACAAAGGCATCAACATGGTTTTTGAAGAAACGATAGAAGATGACAAGGATAAACGCCCCCAACAAGAGAGGAGGAAGGAGTTTGGCGAGCAATCCTGATTCAGCTTTGATACTGTGAGGAGTTTCAGTATCAGGACAAGGAGGACAAGGACCACCACAATCAATACCAGTCTCATTCTGGTTCTGGATGCCATCATCGCACGTCTCGCAAGGAGGACAAGGACCACCACAATCAACACCAGTCTCACCATAGTTCTGGATGCCATCGGAACAATTCTTGCAAGCAGGACAGTTAGGACCACCACAATCAACTTCTTCCTCTTCATTATTCAGGATACCGTCATCGCACGTCTCGCAAGGAGGACAAGGACCACCACAATCAACACCATCCTCGTTAGGATCCCGAACGCCGTTTTCACATTGCTCTATATACTCGCACACCCTCCAGAACATTCGCTCATAATCATCTTCACAACCTTTGATATCAATACATTCCCGTTTTTGCGTACCGTTAGGATAACATCGTGACCAGTCATCACAACGCCATTCAGGCGTGCATTTCGAGAACGAGGAAGAGGACGAGCTTGAAGTCTCGCTTGAAGGTTCAGAAGGAGTTTCGCAAGGAACATTTAATGAAATGATATGACTATCAACGGATTCATTGAAAGGATCTTCTGCAGTGAATATGATAAAACCGTCACCGCAAGATGAAGCAGTGAAAACAACTTCGCTACTATCAAGAAGAGTTACATCGAAATTGGAGGATGAGAGATCATAATCGTATTCCAGCGGATCACCGTCAGGATCATCGAAGTGATCATCAAGGAAGATCCCTCGTAGCGTTTCAGAAACTGACCATTCCATATCCTTGATCTGACGAACGTATTCAGGCGGATCGTTGACATTGCCAACTTGGAACGTGACGTTCTCGACAGATTCGGAATTGGGACAGCCAGAGGAATCACGAACTCCTATCAACACAGTGCGATTACCAACCATCTCCTGAGTGGGAGTGGTGTAGAACACACCGTTGTCACTGAAGTTAGCCTCGAAATAGCCAGTCGTGTTATCATAGAAAAAAGAAAGAGAATCATTATCAGCATCAGAATAAGACAGATTACAGGAATACGGATAATCCTGACGCATGTTAGTATCGCAATCAAAAGAGATCTCAGGAGGATGATTAAGGCAAAGAGAGAATGAACCGGCAGCGCGGGCATTGAAATCAGGTGAGAGGATCGAGATGGCTTGAAACGAGATGAAAAAAACCTGCACCGCTACAACTATAAGCAAGATCCAGACAAGCGTTCTAACATGAGCCCTGAGAACCATCCCTGATTGAACAGGGAAAGATGTGATATATAAAGCTTAGGATAAAATCATGGAAGACGCTGGTTTCAAGAAACCACCCATGTACGGCAAATCGCTCGAACAAGGGCATATAAGGCGCTTGCACTGTCGTTGAAAGAAAGTCCATGTACACACGCAAATTTCACAGATTAACAAGTTTTTATCAACAAACAGAACATATCTCAATCAACAGCATCGCGAGCTTCAAATGTTATGGAAGCGGCTTTTTGGGTGGTCGTGTTCTCATAGACAACAGCCTTGATCGCAAGCAAGATAGCATCATTACCAGGAAAAGCAGAAAAATTATCGCAAGCGAGGTATGAGTCATGCGATGAGAAATTACGATATGAATCCTGTTTCTGACCAGAGACGCAGCCAGGATTGTCAGGATCGTTCAATATCTTGAATGCATACCACGAATCAGAGGATCCTTGGAAGAACTCGCTGTTCGAATAATTGGTCCGGACACGGATATTAGCATCAGTATTTCCTTTATTTACAAGCGTCAAAAAACTAGGGAATGCACCGCCCGTACAATCATCATTATCGACAGCGTCAGCATCCATAGAACTATCAAGCACAGAATAATTCTTTGTCAGATTTATGGCGCATGAACCGAAATCGACAGTGGCGTTAGTGAGTGAAACTGAAAGAATAGAAGGTATTTCTATGGTGACCTGACCGCTGCCATTATTAGTAGCGTAAGCAGTGGGAGTGAAAGAAGAAGGTAAAATAACAAGAGAGAACAGCAAAGAAGCTAAGGAGAGACATACAGCGAACACGACAGCAACAACAATAGTTTTACGTTCAATATCCATAGTATCAAAAACCAGTATCAGTCCTTATGAAGATCGACATAGATTGTGCCCGAATAATTACCGTATGAAGCGTTCTCAGGAATAACAAGGGTGAAATTGACCTGAACAATCTCACCTGAAGATACGGCGAAATTATTATCTGAAACACTCAGATTACCATCGCCAACCCATGAGAAAAGCAAGGTACCATCGTGGTGAGGTGTAAGATTCAAACTCCTTTGACGTATAGCCCCTCTGGGACCACCACCGAAGTGAAGAGCATCGGTATCGATGTTGACACCAATTTCATCAATGACTTGATAATCATAAGCGATCGATGAACGGATCACACCATCATCACGAACGGAATTCTGCAATGCAAAAAACATCATGATAACAAGAGCTATAACGACAACGAAAATAGAGATTATCGCAAGCAGAGAATTTTTCTTTGACAAAGCATTCTTTTCTTTCAAAGATTGTCTACTCATAATGAGTATTGTTAAGAATGACTTGTTTATAATATTTTTCACAAAAAAATAAAAAAAATAAGAAAATCAGTTCTTTTTTCGGGTATTCACCACCAGGATTATTGCGATGACAAGAACAAGCAAGGAGATGACACCGACAAGCGCAGTCGTAGTGGTGAACGAGAATCCCTCATTAGCGCCAGCTGATTTTTCTTCTACCACTTCAAACGATAGCGGTATCGTCTTGACAACGTCAGATGAGACATCTTCAGGTAATTTCAAGGTCAAGGTAGAATTGATCCTTGAAGCTCCCATGTCAGGAACCTCAAAGAACGCAGTCACATTCTTTGTCTCGAATGGAGCGAAGTCGATTGCAGGAAGAGACTGTTCTTTATCATCAGGACCTGTAATCGTTGCACGAACACCTTCAAGAGAGGAACCCCATAAGCTCTGAAGCTCTAAGGTCACTTTGTTGATAGTATCCGGATTGACCTGCTGTGAATGGTCGAGAAGGATGACGTCAGTAGTTCCGACAAAGAACTTGGTCGATGTCGTGAAAGGACTGCGATCGGGATCGATATCGAAGCTGACGGTTGCTTCATACACACCAGGATCGTAGGAGGAGCTCGGGATGGCACCTTCGCTGACAAACGACCCTTGCGGTTCGATGGTGATATCATCTATAGTGAAGGTTTCAACAATATCCCCTGCAAGGTCAGTTATCGTGAGCTCAGCAGTCTTACCAGAGAATGTTTCTGTACCTGCATTGTTAAACGTTACCGAATAAGACGTGTCCTCACCTTCAGAGACAGATCCGATGTTGAAAGCATCGAAGGTCGCATACAATCCAGGATTAGGAATGTTAACGTATATTGATGGCTTGACCGCGGTCGTCGCGGCTATCATCGAACCCTCAGGAGGGAGCTCTCTCGCTTTGATTGAAAGCTTCTGCCTGCCAAACACATCAACTTCCTCGTAAGGAGGGAAATTGACAGTGACGTTGAAACGCATGCTCGAGCCAGTATATTCGAGAAGTTCAGTATCAAATTCAGCGTAATGAGCAATAGGACCTTCTGCGGACAACTCAACATCATCAGAAAGGCTTGACAGCGTAAATGTGATCGTTTCAGAACCGTTATCAACATACTCAATCTCAGGACTGACAGGAGAAACCCCTATCGCAGAAACCTGTGATATGAGAAGGATCAGAAAGAAAGAAAATAAAAAAAAACCAAACGCAAATCGCGGCAATCTCACCTCAATCAACCTCGATTTAAGAAGCCGCGCTAGCCGTGATTGTCCAATCAACACTGTTTTCACCACTAGTTGCAGTAGGTGTTATCCATGCTCCAGCATACAACTCCATAGAGTTATCGGTATTATGTGATTGAAGGTTGGTACAAACTGTTTCAGTACTACCACCAGTGTGAGTGAAGTTTTCATATGAGTTTAGTAAACCAGAAACACAACCACCATCATTTGATTCTGCTTTGATACCGAATCCGTTCTGCTCGGTATTACCAAAAAGATCGTCACCGCCAGAGTTACTTGAAACAGTAATCAAAGCATCAACGTTACCGTTGTTACGTATTGTCATATTATCAGGAAATGTCCCACCAGAACAATTCCCATTATTGGCAGCACTTGATCCTTGAGAACTATCTACGAAGATAACCTCACCAGAGGTTTTTGACGGAGTACAACTACCCATCTCAATCACAGAATCATCGAGCGTAATCGATAGCTGATCAGGAACATCAAGATCAACGGTTCCTGTCGCATATCCCGTTGGAGCCCCAGTCGGAGCTTGAAGCATTGTCAAGCTGAAAAAGGTTCCGCCAATCGAAACCACGATCGCTGCGATGAGCAGCACGCTTAAAGTCTTATTCGTTATAGCCATGTTATATCACACACCGTATATCTAATTACCCATGTTAGTATCTTCAGGATCCGTTATATCAAGAAGAACCCTACCTGTCGTTTCAGGAACGCGTTCAGGTCCTGCCACCTGTATATTTACCTTACCAGAGCCGGAATTACCATAATCGTCAACATCAGCAGAAACTGCAGAGTTGTGCTGGTTCACTGCATCAACGACAGTGAATGTTCCAAGAGTGGATACTACGACGGCAAGAACGACCAGGATAAGAACTGTTTTATTCGAAACATCTGATGCCATTTTTCTCACACCTGTAAAGAGTATTAATATTACTCTCATGACATTTACACCCTGTTCATATATAAATTTTTCTATTGGATAACCACTATAAAGGTAAGAAGCAGACACGTATTAAAAACTCGAGCGAGATAGCGGCTTATCAAAACATCATTTCAACAGAAAGAAGAAAAAAAAAGAAGAAAGTGAGCCCGCGGAAAACACTGAGTCAGAGCAAAAATGCGAAGACGAAGTGTGCCGACACGATAAGTGTCGAGCATTTGAACCCGTACAAATCGACGCGAAAAGAATTTTTTCGAAGAAAAAAAGAAGAAAGTGAGCCCGCGGAGATTTGAACTCCGGACCACACGATAACTAATCGGATGTCAGCGACCCATACAAGGATTTTGCATCATCCGCTATCAGTCGTGCACTCTACCAGACTAAGCTACGGGCTCATGAGCTTTTCTCGACCCTGAAAGGCCGACGGAAGTAAAAGGCGCCTCCGGCCAGATTTGAACTGGCGACCAATCGGTTAACAGCCGATCACTCTACCGCTAAGCTACGGAGGCAAATATGCGTGATACTGCCGTGGAAGTATGCTCAGGTATTAACCAGACGTTTATAAATTTAACGCGGACAGACGATAGCCGGAAGGAAGAT
>CAZRUJ010000022.1:0-14365 GCA_964603345.1 uncultured Methanosarcinales archaeon
AGACCATTATACGCCCCACCAAGTAAAAAAGGCGATACCAAGGCAAAAAGCGCATCTTTTAATTTCTTATTCATCTTAATCATAACCTCCTTTATATAGCATATTATTGTAGATTTTGATAGTTAGCGTGTCGTTCTTTCATCGATTGTTGATATTCCCCTGCACAGGTGCTGCTACCGACAGGCTTGAACCCTGTACGGTATGAGACATCCTTTTGAGGAGCTTGGTAATCCGGACATCCAGAGGATGTCGTTCGAGATGGTGTGTAGGAAGATGGTGACCTATTTGGCGAGGATCGCCATTCACGACGTGATTCTCGTTGATCCGAGCCTTGTTGTACATCTTCGTTAACAGCATCATCAATGGTCAGTTGCTGATCGCCAGATGGTTGCGAGGATTCTGGCTGTTGTTCTTTTTGTGATGGACTTGATGGTCGTTCGATTGGAGAGGACGGGCGGGAAGAGGGTTGGTTTTTCTCATACGTGCCGTCAGGACATTGTGTGTGGATATGAATATTGTAGTTGATCTCCTGATTAACCACACCACCATCCTTGGCAGTTGCTTTTTGATTTGTATCCACATTTGCTTCGACGCCAGAGGAACAGCTAGCAAGAGAGGATGCGGTGAAAAACAACGCTGTAGCATATGTGGCAATTTTCCGTGGCAAGTATAGTTTCATTTCAGAACCTCTTTTATTCACAAATATCATTTAACATCTTGATTCGTATTTCCTACCTGTAATATATTATAGAGAGTGTCTTTTTTTTTCAGCGAGCACAGCCTGTTTGCTGTCAGCAAACCCAAACCATATGTTTTTATTTTGTTCACATAAAACACCTATTATTTGTTATTGTATTGTAGTAAATACAAATACTATTTAAATCTTTCGTTTATTCATCACTGTTAAGTGGTTATTTTTAATCAATATTATATCTTCTGTTCATACTTTCCTGAATTGCACTCTCTCCAGAATACTTATTTTGTCTGGAAACTGGTTCAGTTATTTTATATTGTGATTGATCATGTTGAGGTGTGTCTTTTCTGGAAGGAGGGAGTTGATCTCTCATGGCTTTAAGCGCATCATAGAGTTTTTCGACCTTTTGTTCATACTTGGAGATCATGGACTGATACTCTTTGAGAGAAACAGTTTCTTGAGATGATATATCTATCTGGTCATCATCTGAAGCGATCAAACTATCAATAGTATTATGGAGAGAGACAATGCTATCTTCCAAATCCAGACGCTTTTCAGATAGGAAATTAACATAATCCTTCCATACATCAACGCTATCATCAGAAGGACGAGCGACTGACCTCGCCATAGTATCTCCTATAGTTTGATTGAAGCCAGCGTATATGTTATCAAGTTGATTCTCCAAGGAATCCACACGGTCCTGGAGGTCTTCAGGAGCGACGCGTTTTAAGGAGTCATTAGCACGTCTCAAGAGAATGTTCTCATCCTCAAGCTCATAGAGGCCAAGAGCCATTTTCTGGAATACCTCAGGAGCTGCGCAGAGTTCATCGTCAGCGATGACAAGCAAGTTGCCAGAATTCTTAGATAATGCTCTGATGGTGACTGTGTCAGGAGATTGCTCGACGGCGACAGTGCCGAAATGACCGACGAAGCTGGCTTGTGAGTTGTTTCTGACATAACTTGCAATGCCTGAAGTATCCTGATTAGTAGGACGATCGATATCAAGAACGGTGAACTGATCATAATCCGCTCTTAACTTCTTGACAAGACTGCTTGGACCATTACCATTTCCTTTCACACGCACAGAGTCAGGCATCACCGACAGGGATTCATCATATTGTCCCAACTGACCATTGTTAAGAACACGGATTTGATTGAGGATATTACCTGATCGCTTAAAATTGACATTCTCAACAAAGAATCCCAGACGCTCCTTGAATGCGGAAAGCAATTCCTGGTTGACAGCAAAAACATGATATGTCTGATCCTCAACAATTGTACGGGCGTAAGCGATGTTTTGCATGTCACCGTTGAAATGAGTTCCTTTCTGAGCAATGTAGCGCTGCGTACTATCGTTGGGAAGTTCATTTTCAGGAATGAAATATTTGTTCATGCCGTTGAAGAAATCATCAGAATCGAGGGTTTTTGTGGCTTGAAACGAGGCGTGGTCCTGAGATAGATCGCTTGCGATGATTTCCTGACGGGTTGGTTCATCCTTACCCCAATTCTTCCAGAATTGGGCATAGGATTCCTTAGGCAAGATCATAGCAGGCAAGAACGAAAGAGCGACAAGAGTATTTTTCAATCGTGAATTCATAAATATAAACCTCCTTTAATAATGCAACACATAATATGCCACTATAAGGGAAAAACAACATATTTTATAAATGTTGTGCTTTGTTGTAACTGTTCAATAAAAACATTTAGTATTTCTTTCATATAATTTAAAAAGGATTGTTGTGATGCTGTGTGCGATGGAAGGTAAACGAGAGCTGATCGTGGGTGGTGGGCCGGTAGGATTGTATCTTGCAAGCAAGCTGGAAGGGGCGACAGTAGTTGATGCTAAGCCCAAGCCAGGGAGTAATGTGGCTTGCGCAGGATTGGTGACTGATTCTATAAGGACACTCCTTAGCGTGAAGGATCTGAGACGCATACAAATAAACAAGCCCAAGTACACGATTGTGCAAGGGCCATCGCGCCGCCTTGAAGTAGAGCAAAAACATAATATCATAATCGATAATAAGCGATTCGAAGAACTGCTCCATGATAAAGCAGTGCAAGCGGGAAGCGAGGTGCACACCTTGGCAAGGTATCGACGCAGTGAAGGAAGCACCCATCTCATCGCAACAAGAAAAGGCGAGAAGCAAATAAGAGCAACAAGAGTGTACGGGGCTGACGGTCCGCATTCCAAAGTCAGTCAAGAATTCGGATTCAAGCCTGTGAAGACTATGATGGGATGGCAAGCACGAATAAAATCGGATGAGAGAATGGATACAATACGATTCCACCCACATATAGGGACGTACGCATGGCAGATACCTGAAGGCGATGGCGTGACACGCGTGGGAGTGGCAGGGACAAAATCCGAGTACGACGCTTTTGTCAAGAGAAAGGGCAAGATAATAGATACTCGACACGGGCCGATACCACTTCACGATCCAAGAAGGAGAAACAAGCTCAGGAGAAAGGATGTCGCGACGAGATTGGTCGGTGATGCGGCAGGACACATCAAGAATACGACCGGCGGAGGGATTATCCCAGGCATGACAGCGGCGGATGCTATCGCGAATAAGAAGCACATGAAACGGTTGAATGCGGAATTATACAGTCATTTCCTAGTGCATAACATCATGAAGCAATACAGCATGAGAGACTGGGATCGGTTCATCGAAGCAGGACAGGTACACCGTGAATTGCTAGCGCGCACAAGCAGAGAAGAAGCGATGCGATTAGTATGGAACATGAGCAGAAATACGACATTCTGGAAGATGAGCTTGTCGAAAATAGCATCGGGAAAGGTCAGTATCATCTGACATCCACAAGCAAAATGGAGAAAATTATATAAACATAGTCAAATGGACGCCTTCAATCAGCAAGGGAAAACTATATTACAACTCAAAGGTTAAAGTAAACAGGATATGATATTCATGAACAAACACGATACGCATCACAAGACAGGAAAAAAACATGCAAAGATAACAAGTAGCCCAAAGCGAAACAACAAATCGCCAAAACAAATACTTATTATCAGCGTACTTCTTCTCATCACGATAGGATTATCGGTTTTTTTCAGAATGTATCCTGCAAGCCTTCCCATCAGCGAGCAGTGGGCAGAGGATTCGGTTGAAAATCATGTGAAAAGCAACATCCAAGCGCAGATGCAACAAGAATATCCGAACCTGCCACCAGAGCAATTGCAATCGGAAGTGGATAAGAAATATGACGAAGTGTATGAGACCCAACAAGAAGCGATCGACGAGCAGAAAACGATGCTCGCCTCGCAATTCAAATCGCGATTGCAAAACGATAACGACCAGACGTACTTATTGGCTATCGATCCTTATTATTACTTACGGCATGCGCAGAATTATTTCGAATACGGTCATGCAGGAACGACGATGATCGGCGGAGAGCACGGCGTTCCTGAAGAAGTCACGGATGCGTATATGGATTCGAACTTCTCCAAAGAACGGAGCTGGGACGGACAGCGCCTCGCACCGATAGGACGAGGGGCAAGCATGGGTCTTCACGATCACGTGATCGTGGCAGTGCATAAGGTGAGCAGTTGGTTCGGGAATACTGACGTGATGAAAAGCGCGTTTTACGTTCCCGTCATCATCTCGGCACTTGCCATCATCCCAGCGTTTTTTATAGGGCGGATGTTTGCCGGAAACGTAGGTGGATTTTTCGCAGCAGCACTACTTGCCATCCACAAATCATTCCTGAGCAGGACGGTGGCAGGATTCTCAGATACAGATCCATATAATGTCTTATTCCCTCTTCTTATCACATGGTTGTTTCTCATAGGGTTTCGAAGCACGGATCTTCGCAAGAAGATAGGATATTCAATAGCAGCAGGACTTGCAACGGCGGTGTTTGCGCTTGTCTGGAGATGGTTTTTCATCTTCTATATCATCGGAGCCGGAGTGACGGCGTATCTTGTGTATCTGCTTGTTGTCAACTGGGCAGATGCGAGAAATATCCTCAAAAACAAGGTATTTGTCAAAACGATCTATACGGGAGCGACATATGCCATCTCGACGGTAGTGCTGGTAAGCCTGTTTAAGGGTTTGAATGGATTCTGGAACGGCATCATGTCACCATTCAAATACATCGCGATGAAGGATGTGGCAACAACATCGCTCTGGCCTAACATACAAACCACGGTCGCAGAGCTTAATCCAGCAACCATTCCAGAAACCATCTCGCAGATGGGAGGAACATTATTATTCCTCGCAGCGGTTGCAGGAATCATATTCACAGTTCTCAAGAAAGACGAGGATGGAAAGAAAGATTTCAGGTTCGCATTCATCCTAATAGCGTGGTTTGCAATCACTATGTTCGCGTCAACACGAGGTATCAGGTTCAACTTGCTTCTTGTACCGGCATTCTCGGTGGCGGTAGGAGTGTTTGCAGGAACGATCTATAAATGGGCAGGACAACTGGCTGCAAAGGAGAAGGAGATCAATGCCGTGGCAGCAAAGGTCATCGTTATCGTGCTTATGGGAGCATTGTTCATACAACCGATAGGGGCCGCACACACGCAAGCACTACACGAAGTGCCGTCGATGAACGATGCATGGTGGGAAACGCTGACAAAAATCAAGGAAGAAACACCAGAAGATAGCATCATCAATTCATGGTGGGATTTCGGACACCAATTCATCACAGTGGCAGATAGACGCGTGACCTTTGATGGTGGCGGGCAGGATAAACATATGGCTTATTGGGTCGGACGAAGCCTGGCCACAGAAGATGAGAAACACGCTGCAGGAATACTTCGCATGGTCGATTGCGGCAACAACAACGCATTCTATGTCCTCAACGACTATCTGGATAACGATACTCGGGAAGCGATTCACACACTCAACGATGTGGTCGTGAAAAGCAGTAATGAGACAAAGCGAACTCTTCTGGATAAAGGATTGACAGATAAGGAGGCGGAGCACGTGATGAAATATACGCATTGTGATGCTCCTGAGAATTACTATATAACTTCAGAGGATATGGTTGGAAAATCAGGAGTATGGGCGCATTTCGGAAGTTGGGATTTCGATAAGGCGGCAATGTATCGCGATGTCAGTGAGATGAGCCAAGGAAAGGGTATCGCTCACCTCCAGGAAGAGTTCGGGCTTGATCAAGAGAAAGCGAGCAGGTATTATTACGACATCCAATCCACCGAAGCAAACAATTGGATAGCGCCATGGCCAAGCTACATGGGTGATGGCTGGTGCCAAGAGCAATCGGAAAATTCCACACAGTGCATGCTCCAGACCAGGGAAGGTCAGATGAGAATAGAAGTTGATACAGTCAACTACGATGTCTCAATCATAGGAGGAAACGGCAAGAATCTCAAGCCAAGCACTTTCGTCTATGCAGATAACAACAGTGTGGAAGAGAAGAAATTTGATAATCCACAAATTGATATCTCGCTAATATTCACAGGCGATACGATTGTGGCAAGCGATTCGCGATTGTCGACAAGCACGTTCACCAGACTGTTCTATCTGGACGGCCAAGGAAGCGAGTGCTTCAAGAAGTTCGATGAAAGACAGCAAGTGACAGGAGCGAAGATCTCGACGTGGAATGTGAGCTGGAGCTGTCTGGAAGATTAATAGATAGACACGCCTATAAAATAAGGAGAAAGGAGAGTCACACGCATGGTATTGCAGGATGTCAAGGATCAAACGGCAATAGTCATAGCAGCTTATAATGAAGAGAATGCCATCGAGAAGGTGCTTGACGGACTGCTTGAAAGAGGATATGAGCACATAGTGGTTGTAGATGACGCATCACGTGATAAGACAGTGAAGAACATACAACCATATCTCAACAAAGGAGTGATGCTCATAGAACACAGATCAAACAAAGGTCAGGGAGCGTCACTTCGCGATGGAATCAACTATGCTGTCAAAAAAGGATATAAGTATATCGTCACCTTCGATGGTGACGGCCAGCACAGAGTACAAGACATGGATGCGATGATAGAGCCGGTGGCTCAGGGGCTTGCCGACATCACGCTGGGAAGCAGATTCAAGGGAAAAACGAAGATGCCACTCGGTCGGGTGATCACCCTCAAGATCGCCGTTCTGGTGCAGTGGGTGTTTTACAGAATCCTTCTTTCAGATGCACATAACGGCTTCAGGTGCATGAACCGCAAGGCAGCGTCACGGATCAGGATAACAAGTGACCGCATGGAACACGCGTCAGAGATCATTTCAGAGATCAAACGTCATCGATTGAGATATAAGGAAGTGCCTATTGTCGTGAATTATACTGAAGAGACGCTTGCAAAAGGCCACGGGAGTTTCAAGCAAGCAGTAAATGTGTTTTTCAAGATGATAAGACTCAAGTTCAGGAAAAAATGAGAATATGCTATGTCAATCCGACATTTCTTGTCAAGCGACCGCTTTCTGAATTGGCGGAACACTTCGGCAAAGATCATGATGTCGGCGTGTTGCTTCCGGTCAGGCCGTTTTCTAAAGGGATGAAGCTACATCATACCAAAAAGCTAGGCACGGCACGAGTACATACGTACTGGGCGGTGAGCCTCCCAGGGAATTTCGAGTGGCCAATCCCAATCAGCCCAATGTTCTTTATCAACGTCTGCAGGATGTTTCGACAGTATGATGTCATACACATGTGGACGTTTTTTTATCTCAACACGTTTTTTGTGATGCTTGCCAAGTTGTTGTTTCCAAAGAAACGGCTTGTCATCAGCTGCGATACGTTTCCAGGATTATCGTTTTCTGCCGGGAAGGCGATAGATCGGTTGTTCAAGCTGTTCTATACGGTCAAAGGATGGTTCGTGTTCGGAGTACCAGATAAGGTTCATCTCTATGGCAAGAGTTTGATTCCGTTTGCACGGCAAGCAGGGGTGAAAGATAGAAAAATACGCGTGATATCCACAGGGGTTGATAAAAAGCAGTTCGAGGACATAAAACCAGCAGACCGTAAGAGTTTGGGCGTGAAGCGAGATGAATTGATGCTGTTTTATGCAGGGTTGTTAGTTCCTCGCAAGGGAATCGATCTCATGCTCGAGACAGTGAAATATGTCGAAGGAGTGAAGCTGGTGCTTGCTGGCGATGGTCCGAAGCGAAAACAATACGAACAGATGGCCAGAGAAATAAGAGTGGCTGAGCAAGTGAAGTTCTTAGGATGGCGAAAAGATATTCCCGAATTGCTCAAATCAAGTGATGTGGTGTTCTTGCCAAGCCGTGGTGAGGGACTGCCAGGGATTGTCATGGAAGGGATGCAAGCTGGAAAGCCGATCGTGTCTACGGATACGCCGTGCATCCCGGATCTGGTCGAGAATGAGAAGCAAGGGTATTTAGGTCGTATGGAGAGAGTGAAGGATTATGTGACTGCCATAGAGAAATTGAAGGATAAGAAGCTACAGGAGAAGATGGGAAGGTCGGCGAAGAGGAAGATCAAAAAGTTCGATTGGGAAACGTTGGAAGAGGAGTATATGAAAAAGCTGTATGAGTGAGTAAACTAAGAAACGTATGTAACAATTGATATAACAAATAACAGTTTTTATTTGTATTATAATATGACCAGGATTATTCTGAGAAAAAGGGCAAACAACAGTCATTGAAAGAAATATTTTTTTAATTAACATATTTTACACTTTTTTTATAAAAAAAGTTAATTAACATTCATCAGATATCCGCATGCTGTTCTAATCGTGCAAATATCATCGGAATTTCAATCTTTGCGTTTACAAGTGTTTCTTCAGAAAGACTCCGACCATAATAATTTATGCCATTTCTAAGCTTGCGATAACGATCAAACTTTTGAGAGAAGGAGTACTCGCCCAAATGGTCGGCAATAAAATAATTGATAGATTGGTGAGAGGAGAATTTATACCCTTGCATATATCCTATCGCTTCGCACAACTCCCTGAGAGCTTCGTATAATTCGCGAAATATGGTTTTTGAGGTGTGAGGTTTCAATTCAATCTCTAAAGCAGTCTGTAAAGCATTCTTGCTGGAAGCGTAAATGCTCCTGGCCCGTGAAGGGTCAGAAGGAACCAGTTCTACAAATCCGGATTCAATGCGGTCTTTGAAACTCACCGTATTACCTCAAACTCATCAGATACAACAATGCCTTTGGCAATGTTATTGATGAGTTCGGGGTTATCCTTGATAAGGTCTTTCCATTCGCGTTCGCAATATTTCCGGAGATCGATGGAACGACCCAAGTATTTTTCATAGGGTGAAAGGTCGCATTCTTTTTGTATGTCAGTTATCATACAGATGTCAATGTCACTGTCAGAAGTGTCATGTGCAGCGGCATAACTGCCGAATATAACTAACTGAGGATAGTCAAATTCAGCGTTAAGAAAGTCGATAAGAGAGGATGTACGTAGCCGTTCAAGATTGTAATATAATTTCAAGTTCAGGAATTGAGGAGTGAGTCTTGCTTTGAAGACAGGATACAAGCCAGAATTGTCTTTTTGCACGTATCCTTTTTTAAGGTAGTCAAGAAGGTATTTGCGAACGGTCATGTGATTGGAATTCACAAGGCGAGCAAGCTGTCGTATGTGAAAGGTAGAGCGAGGGCGTTTGAAAAATTCTTCGAGGATGAAAAAAGGAAGACATGTGGATAGTTAAATATACATCTGTATAAAAAAGTTTCCATTGGCAACGAGAAACACGCTTTCAAAAGGTTTAGAGTTTGAAAGAACATACAAAGTCATACAGACAACATTATTCTAGTAAAGGTAATAATTGTTCTGAAAATCGTTTTGCCCTCACTACTGATATGTTTTTAGCTTAATACATTGCTTTCATACAATAATACTATTGCTTTAATACAATATAACGTTCTTTCTTGTAGGAATAAGCCATGTGGCTTAGAATTATGTTGTAGTCCATAGATAGCGTTTTACAACTGTAACATAATTACATCCTAGCACATGTTTTTTCAAAAACACAACATATAAATAGTAGTTTTTATTTGTACTATAATATGTATAAACACAATTATCCTCTTAAAAAAAACTACCTTACGTTTCGAGAGCAGAAAGCGTTATCCACCTTAGAACATAGTGAGATTATCAGGACATCAGAAGCACACACCTATCTGAAACAAGCGAATGAGACACTCAGCCAACTGGTCAAGAAAGGCCATTTCATACGATTAAAAAAAGGATTGTTGATCTCAAAAGAAGCATTCCTGCAACGACCTTACGAGGTCGTCTCGAAAGCAATGAAAGGAGTTGTTAGCTATATCAGCGCACTACACCTGCACGGTATTCTCGAGTACGAGCCGAACGTTATCTATATACAGGTCGAATCAAGACCGTTTGAAACGAGCATCGGAAAGTACACCATCAAGGCAACGACGACAACACATAAATTCGGGCTTGTACAACAGGAAGGAATCTTCGTGACAGATACGGAAAAAACACTGCTTGACTGCTTATCACACCCAACGCGAGCAGGAGGATATACAGTCATAGCACGAGCGCTCAAGGAAAGCAAATTGAACTGGAAGCGACTACTCGAGTATCTAGAATTGTTCGATAAAGGGTCATTATATCAGAAATTAGGATATCTACTTACGAAAACAGGGAAAAAAACCCCTCGCTACGTCTTGCGAGAGCTGAAAACACATGTGAAGAACAACTGCAGACTGGTCAGCGATACAAGCACAGCTACACATATAATACTGAGTGGAAGATCATGGACAACACAGGTGTTAAAGAGTGGAATTGAAAGACGTGCGACGACTGTCGATGGAGAAAGGAATCGGGCAAAAGTTCATCTGCAAGGAAGAGCGATTGACACGACTGCTCACGCAGCTGTATCTAACGTTCAAGGAAGAGATTGTCCTGAAAGGAGGGACTGCGCTCAACAGAGGGTTTCTCAAGGACAAGGGACGATTTTCCGAAGATATTGATGTCGATATCATCACAACAAATCGTGAGCAAATGAAATCATATCTTGAAAGGAAGATGAAAACAATACAAGGGTTTGATGTGAAAAAGCCACGAATGATGAATGAGACGCTGCGCTTCGATTGTTATTACACAAACGAGATAGAGCAAAAAGATAGGATACAAGTGGAATTCTATCTTGGACACAATGGTTTGATAGGGGAAACAGGTCTTTATGAACTGCACTCACCGATTCTTGAAGGACATAACGTCGTGTTTAGGACATATACACTGGAAAGTCTTATCGCGAGAAAGATAGTGGCATTAGCACGGCGAGAGGAAGGAAAAGACCTGTATGACCTGTTTTACACCTTGAAAGAGAAGTATGATAAGAAACAAGTGGTAGGGACACTCAAGGAGCTGTGTTCGTTCTATGAGGTTAACGATATAGGGAAAGAAGTAAGCGAACGGTTTGACAAGATGTCACAGAACATCAAGTATATAGGGAATTCGACAAACCATTATATCGCAAAGGATCAAGCGCTTGGATGGACGTTTATCCTTGAGGAGACGAGACGGATGGTAATGCAGGTGTTGAAAGGAGTGCGAGGTCCGTTTTAGAGTAATGATTCAAAGGCATAGTCACAATTAAGCCTAATGCAAGTTAGTATGCGAATATTTCGCTGATGAAGATAAACCATTCAAGAGACAACAGTGTTATTTAACTAACTTATTTTACAATTTTTTTATAAAAAAAGTTAATTAAAGAGTGATTTTTAAATAGTTCATATGAAAAATACTGTCGAAAACCACAATGTGTGAGAAGAATTTCTTGTTTACTATGTTCAAACTAATCATCTTTGATTGGATTGAAAACAACAACGATATACGAGTACGTCAGAGAACTCAAACAACGACAGGTTATACGAAAAGAAGGAAGAACATATTCATTCAATGCAAAGAGATGGCCAAAACTCTATGAAGCGATCAAGGAAATGAAACGATTTGAAAGGAACACAGATTCAAGGATATCAACAAGCGCAACCATATACCATAAGAATAGCAAAGAGCTACTGTTCTCGTGTAAAGAAGAAGTTGATGCGAGCAAGACAGCATTTTCAGCATATGAACATCATGGAATTACAGTAACACTGCTCAAAAATTACTATACACTGCCGAAGCGAAATGTGACGCGAGAAGAAATACTCACACACTCATTATATGTCGTAGAACAGGAGAAGACCATACGACACATCATAATCCTATCGCTATTCTATATGAAGTATAAGAAGGAATTCCCGGAAATACAAGATGAAATCCTCGACAAGATTGATAAAATAATAGAAGGAGAACAAATAGAAGGAGAGAGAAAAACACCTTCTTAGAGCTTGAAAGAACATCATCAGGTCAACTCACCGTATTACCTCAAACTCATCAGATACAACAATGCCTTTGGCAACGAGAAAAACACAACATTTAAATATTATAATTGTCATAATTATCCCAATTGACACAATTGTCAAGGTGATTAGTATGAAAACCGAATTAGACACAATCCCTTCAACCATCACCATTTCTTTGGGATTGAAAAACAGGATTCGACAACAGAAAGGAAAGATGACATACGAACAGTATCTCTCACTCCTACTCAGGCAAGGAACACAAGACATAACAACAGGAAGTGAGACGAGCACGCTGGAGGTGACTGAGTTCGAGAGAGTATCACATGTATATACCGTCGACGATACGCAAATCCTCTTTGATTACAACAAGGTAGAAGCGACACCGCAACATATTTTCGACATCGGCATCAGAAAGGTTATAAAAAACGGCAGGAAAACAATGCTTAATACCATCACACAAGGCAGTGTCCGTGCAGAATACGAGCTGTATTTTGCGTTACTGGAGTCTGCAGTGCGAGAGGAGACGATGACCACGTTTACGCATAGAGGACGTTTCGAAGACTACGGGTTATGGGCACAGGAATTCGAGAATATGGGATTATCACAGAAAGCTCTCGAATATGATGTCAAGGACAAACTACAGGATTATGAGAACGGAGCCCACCTACTATGATCGATATAAAAGCTCTGCAGATATATTTTCCAAGTGTGTCAACAACGATACCAGCCGGACGGTTTTATATCAACACGAATCTTCATAGGGAAACATCCGAATCATTCTCTATTAATATCAAGATACGACAACAGGATACGAAAGAACAACGACTCATCAAATTCAGGATAGGATTAGAGCAACACACACAACAACAGCAAGCGGTCCACGATGCAGAACAACCGCATTTTGAAATAGAATATTACACACTAGACAAGCGATCGTTTGCAGCGACAGTGTATTTCCAACTCTATAAAGCGACAGAAAAACAATTAGAAGAGTATGCAAAAGGAACGGTTGTCATCATAGCAAGAGTACTACGAAACGTGTTTGAAACGCACAATATCGACATGGAACAGTTGCCACGGATCATTAACGAAGAGCTTATACTTGAAGAGTTATGTGAATCGGAAGTGAAGCTCTTGAACGCATTGCACGAGTGCTTCAAAGAGCAAGTGCTAATTGTGAGACGAAAGGGAGAAGAGCCAATAGTCATACGAACACGTCATTCACTTGAGAAATATCTCGATGTCAAGGAATTAGCGCCACTGTATATACCACTGCTCAAACGAATACAGGGTTAAAGAGATAACACTTTCAAAAGGTTTAAAAAGAATTTAGAGGATTTTGAAGGGTGTATGAAGGTCGGGGTTGTGATCACAGGACTGGGGACTGGTGGGGCGGAGAATCATCTCTTGAAGGTGTTGCCTCGCGTGTCGTTTGATGTGTTTGTGGTTAGCTTGACCGATGATGATGATACTGGAGTGTTGCTTGAAGAGAAGGGTGTGCGAGTGTATTATCTGGGTTTGAAGAGGTTTAATTTTTGTTCTGTTATTTGGCATTTCAGGCAGGTGTTGAGACGGGAACGGCCGGATGTGCTTGATACGTATTTAATTCATGCGAATCTGTTTGGTCGAGTGTTCGGTCGGTTGTTTGGTGTTAGAAAGATTGTTAATAGCGTTCGTAATGATTATTCCGATTTGAAGGTGTTGAATTTCCTTGATAGGGTGAGTAAAGGATTGGTTAGTCTGTATGTGCCAAATTCAGAGAGCTTAGTTCGGTATTTGACTGAGAAGAACAAGGTGTCACGGTCGAAGATCAAGGTGCTTTCTAATGCGATTGATATGACAAGCATGGTAACAAGCAAGAAGTATGATGTTCGTAGCGAGTTCGGTTTTGGCAAGGCGGATACGGTAGTCGTGTATCACGGACGGTTGCACGCGCAAAAGTGTCTTGATACGCTGGTGAAAGCAAGGTTGCCAAAAACTTATAAGATACTGCTCATTGGCGAAGGGAGCGATAGGAAGCGACTGGAAGGGATTGCTTCGAAAAGAGTGGTGTTTGCAGGGAAGATCGCTGATAAGAAACGGTTGTATAGTTATTTGTCGCAATCAGATTGTTATGTGTTGCCGTCACGAAAGGAGGGTATGAGTAATTCACTGCTTGAGGCGATGTCACTTGGTTTGACGTGCGTGGTGTCGGATATCGATCAGAATACAGAGCTTGTTACTGACGGTGAGACAGGGTTTGTGTTTGAGCTTGGAAGCGAGAAGAGTTTGGCAAGAGTAATACAGAGAGCTGTGAAGAGCAAGAAGAAAGTTGGAGAGAAAGCAAGAGAGAAAGTGAAGCGAGAGCACAGAGTGGAAGAGATTGTAAAGAAGTATGAGGAGATA
>CAZRUJ010000023.1:0-13862 GCA_964603345.1 uncultured Methanosarcinales archaeon
GTCGAAGATATCGAACTGAGGACAGGTTGGCTCGATAGCATCTTCCAATCATCAAGAAGCGAACGATCACCTGAAGAGAGGATATGAGGATATATCGCTTTGAGTTCGTCAATAAGATGAGACTGCAATGAAGAAGATGTGAAAGAAGCACTCTCAAGTCCCGAACCTGAAATCGAAGTCACCGCAGGAGTGATGTCGAAAGCACTGTTTTCAAGAGATTCTAGCTGTTGTTGCAATAGACTATCGTTAGTGAGCACGTCGACGGTAGAGACATGACCACTCAATACAGACAAAATTCCCAGTTCGCCGAGAATGCGGATGTGTTCCGGATCAAGATACTGTTCAGAAGAATAAAAAATTTCCGCTTTCTTTCCAAATACACGAGACACAGTCTCATTATGGAGTCTTACCTGGCAGGAGAATTCTTCGCAGGAAAGGATTCGTGACGAGCCGACATTATAGGGCATGGAAAGTAATTCAAGATCACGTGTAGCAACAAGTTCTGAAAGGCTTGAAAGCGAAAGAGGATCGTACTTTTCAAGAGCGTCAAGAACCATACCAGGAATCGCAATGGCCTTTTTCGATGATAAAGCAGCAGTATCCAAAATACGTGCGAGAAGTGCTGATTTATGCTTCAGGCCTTGCGAGAGGGAATTGATCCACTTTCCCGTATCAAAATAAGTCTTGTTCGCACCAATGTCAAAGACGTCAAACGAGTTCGGAGAGATTGCACCGAACATGGTGAGTACGACAGGTTGGTTAGTTGTCATCTTCGATTACCTCATTATAGCATGTCGGGAATCGACAAGTTCGTTATAGATCTGGATGCATTTCTGGGCGGGCGCTTTCCAATTGATGTTTTTTGCCTCTTCAACACCATTGAACGTCATGGTCTTGTGCAAGGGAGTGTATTTGAGAAGGGCAATAACTTGCGACGCCATCTTATCGACATCCCAGAAATCGACCTTGAAACAATGATTGAGAACTTCGGACACACCAGATTGCTTGCTGACAATGACAGGAGTCTCTTTCTGCATGGCCTCAAGCGGCGTGACCCCGAAAGGTTCCATAAGAGAAGGCAACAAGAATACATCGGAGAGGTCGAAAAAGAAGTTCGCCTCTTTTCGAGAATAGAAGCCGTGGAAATAAAACTTATCATAGATGCCGAGTTCTTTGGTCAGATCGATGCAGGCCTGGAGCTTGTCACCCGAGCCCGCCATGACGAACTTGACATTGGAGCAATGCATGAGAACCTTCTTAGCCATACGGATGAAATTTTCAGGACCTTTCATACCAGTGATGCGACCCATGAACGAGACGATGCGATTATCACCTTTAAATTCGCTGACCCTGGTCTTGACAGGCTCCATCGAGACTCCACCGTTATGGACCACGCGAATCTTCTCCGGAGAAACACCATAATGATCGACAAGCGTTTGCTTGATGCCGTTACTTACAGAGATGATAATATCTGCTACAAAAAAGCCGGAGCGTTCTATATCATAGACTTCCTGATTGACACCTTTTCCGGCGTTCTTATTCACTTCAGTGATATGACAGTGGACGATGAGAGGTTTGCCAGTAATCCGTTTTGCAACGATGGCAGCAGGGACGGTCGTCCAATCGTGGGCGTGGATGACATCGATATCGCCGAATTCACCGTTTTCGCAAAGAAGGGCCGTCCGTTTCGAGAAGCGCCCGATCTCATCAAGAAGATCCTCCCCGTAGAGCTTGAGCGTGTTATCCGCACCGTCATCATCGGTATCGTCAAGACCGAGATCCACCTGCCCGACCTGCTTGAGCGTGCGCTCATATTCTTCCTGAGTTTGGTATGCGCAAAGCAAGGATTTGACCCGAGTAATATTAACAGGAGTTTGAGGCGTCTTATCAGCGTATTTGAGAACTCTCTTTTTCGTATTGAAAACATCCATGAATTCAGGATTGACCGTGTCAGGACAATATGGCATAACATACTCAAGGTCGATACCTTCAGAAACTAACTGTTTAGCGAGTTCATAACACACGATGCCAACACCACCAGCAAAATACGGAGGAAACTCCCATCCGAACATCAAGACTTTCACACACATACACCTCTTTTTTCACAACGAACAAGATCCTTTTCGTATCACAAGACCCCGCACCCGCAGAAAAAATAATGCCCAGTTATCAGGAAATGCATTTTTTCCGCAATCACAACAGCTATGCAACAATATAACATTTAAAAATGTTATGTTCAACAGTGATGAAAACGACAAGAAACAACAAGAATAACAAAAAAATAAAAAACATATTAACTTAATAAAATAAAAACAAAATAAGTTAAATACTAAAATAAAAAACAAAAAAATATTTAAACAATGGTCAATCACACAATCTCTATGGAAGAGTTGACACCAACACAATACATCATCCTGAAAAGCATAGCTAACGGCAATCAGAGCGCGAGCGAGATTTCAAAGGATACTGGTATCAGCCTACCATATATCACCACACAAACTACACTACTCGAGGCGAAAGACCTCATTACAAAAGACGATAGATCACAACAGACACGACCAGGGAAGCCGAAAAAACGATTCAGGCTTAATTCAAGCTATATCGGTTTGACAATCCTTAGAAACGGATTCGGAACAAGACAACAAATCACACACCACACACCAGCCCTTGAAAAGTATTTTCAGATATTAGCGCAACTGGATGGTCCGAAACAAGAAGCGTTCTCAACATACTATTGGGGGCACAGGGATCGGTTTGATAAAGTGACAAGTATATGCCATCTCCAAACGTCAGCGCAGAAAATAGAATTACTGGCGCTCACAGACAAACAGCATCTCGATTCTCTCCGCAAGGATATCAGCAACGAAAAGGTGACAGACAGCAACCACACAACAACAACCATAGTGTGCTGGGTGCACACAGAAGAAGAGCTTAAGGAAGGATACCGAGCAGGGGACGAATATTATAAGCAATTGATTGAAACATCATCAGCACTGTACGACGAGAATCGCAGGTTCGAGCGTATCACGGAGGAGATACGAGAATGAATAAACTCGCGAGACTCATCGAAGAAATGCCGCTTGAGGATCTGAAGAAGATAAAAAAAGATATTGATGAAGGTAATATGAAGCGGCTGATCGAAAAACGCCTGCGTGAAGAGAAACGAAAACAAAAACTGAGTTGCCCTGTATGCAGCACCTCAGTGAAAGAAGGAGAAGGTGTGACACTCTATTTCGGATCGAAGGTGCTTCGGAAAAAAGCGACGTTCGACGGTATCGATTGCCTCGAATATTTCCTTGACAGACTAAAGCGTTCAAATGATAAGAATGAATACAAAAACATACAAATAGAGACGAAAGACTAAAAAATAATAAAATATTTACTATATAGTACTGAATATTAATTCTTATAAATGATTAACGATTCCTGAAGAAGACAATGAATTTTCTCACAGACACGGATCAGGACAGAAGGACAATAGATATAGGCAGCACGATCGAGAAGATCAAGCAAGCATACTATGCTAACGGGCTTGAAGAAGATATCGAAGACATCGAAGAAGTAAGGAATCTGTTCAACGAAGGGGATTATGCATTGATGGCAAAAACCATCAGGGAAGATATCACGCCATATATAGAAAACACGTCGATTACAGGACAATATAATTTATTGCTTGAGAAAGCATCCAACCTCATCAACATTGACGAGACGTTGATGATGGCTGAGGAAGAGATAAGGATATATGATACGAAAGCGAAAACAGAGGAAGATCCTTTACAAGAGCGATTCACGAGAGCGAAAGAATTTCTTAAAGAGAGTGAGTATAATAATTTAGGAGAAGAAACCAGAAGCATCTATCGTGAAATAAAAAGTGTAGTCTCAGCACCAACAGCATTTTATCTGCAAAGCATCAACCATACGTGGTTGCGACAGGAAAGGGAATACAACAGAAAATAACAAGAGTTCTAATTGCTCGAGAGAATATGAATAATATCCGCTCCGAACTCATCAATCTTAGAGGCACCGAGACCTGAAATCCCGTACAATTCAGACATACTTGATGGTTGCCTATCAAGAAGCTGATCGAGCACCTTGTTGCTGAAAATAACATAAGCAGGAACACCGCGTTCTTTAGCTTCCAGAAAGCGCCAGCGTTTGAGAGCCTTTCTTTGAGACTCCTGGCGATCGGAAGAGAATGACATCTTAGCTGAGGCTGAAGATCTTGTTGCACTGCCTGAAGCGCTTGTTAAAAGGAACGGGGAAGGAGAGCCCACATAGGAAATTCTCAGATGAGTCTTTGCACGGGTACACGCGACATACAGCAATCTGCGCTCTTCTTCATACGTATCATATTCATGAGGCGTGCACAACATTCTGACAAAACGGTGATCTTTCGCCTTGATAGGAAAGGCAAGTGATGAGACACCAATAACAAATACCAGCTCTGCTTCAAGACCCTTGATGGCGTGGACGGTGGACAAGGTTATCTGACCGCGAGCGGGATCGACAGAAGCGTTTGAACGCTCATCAGTCCGAATAAGATACGAGATGCCGTTCTGATCACATAACCGCTTGATATTCTCAAGGCCTTTGTTGGTGCGGGAAAGGACGAAAATACTGTTTCTAGATATATCGCTTTTGAGAATCGTATCAATAATATGCTTGGCCTCTGCAGAATCAGAGGAGAACGGCTCGATAGAAAGGGATCCTGGTTCATCACGAAACGACCGCAAAGGAGAATACGGATTCCGACCTGAATGAGAAGCAGCAATAAGATCGTTGGCAAAGGAAAGCACCGAAGCTGAAGAGCGGAAGTTCGTAGATAATTCAGTGATATGACCACCAGTATCAAGACAATGATTCATGAATTTCATCATAACAGACGGATCGGCACCACGCCATGCGAAAATACTCTGGCGAGGGTCACCGACGACAAACACATTTTCAGGAGATAACAATCCAACAAAAGAATGCTGCAACGGACTGACATCCTGATATTCGTCAACAAGAATCCACGAAAAAGAAGGGATCAGAGAAGGATATTTCGAATATAAGGAGAGAAGGTCAGGAATCTGATCGCTATAGGTGCGAAGACCACGGTCATCGAGCATGGAAGAGACTGAAGAAGCGATCTTGACAAGATTGTTTGCAGTCACGCGTTCAGAAAGCTTGGCAGAGGATAGACGAGATTCCATAACTCGAGAGGCATCGTCTGACGAATCGAATTCAGAGAGGATGGAACGGAAATCATACAAGAACGAGAAAAACAATTCACGGTCATCCTTTCCCCTACGCTCCCGAGAGGTGAAATACTGATCAAGAAAAGAGGACATGTCAAACCCCGCATCAGAGATCGCCTGAGTGACAAGACGAATGAAATCCTTATTAGATACCATCTCCTTATGATAACCATAGAGCTTGGTGCCGTGCTTAAGCAATTCTTTCTCGGCAAATGAGTTGAAGGTCTCTATGCGAACATCCCGAGCAACGTCACCGAGTAAGTCATACAGCCGGGATTGCATTTCCTGACGGGCTTTCCGGGTAAATGTGATGGCAAGAATCGACGAAGGAGACACGCTGGCGAAACGGATCAGATATGCGATCTTGTGAGTGAGCACCCTAGTCTTGCCAGAGCCGGCACCAGCAATGCATATCTGCAAAGAAGCTGTATCGACGATGGCTTTCTTCTGCTCGTCAGTAAACCCTTCGAAGAAAAAAGATAATCCTTCACACACCGCCCGCTCCTCATCACAAAGAGAGATAGGAGTAAATTTGGGAATCGACAGGGCTGGACAGGAAGAGGAAGAACCACCATCGGGAGACTCGGATCGAGAAGAGAAACCATGTTTAGCGAAAAACGAGACCTCATCAACAGATATATTTTCCGATCTAACATCCATCTCATTCCGGGCTTTCTCCGTGAGCTCGAGAACAGGCATAGTGGGCTTGAAATGAGTTATGGAAAGAAATTCCTCTTTTAGGAGATACTCTATGAATGCGAACAAGTCAGATTCATCATGACCGCCGAGAGAACCATGATATACCAGCTTATCGAGACCGAGACGTTTGATACGAAGAGAATCATCGCCACGGAGCAGTTGGACAAGAAGCTTCCGACCGACAGAGAATTCAAGCTCATCAAGAAGATTGAATACAGTCAAATGATCCTGCTTTCTTGAAGAGACCTTGAGCGAACCGTCACTATTAAATTCTATCACGACACCATCACACCATCAGGGCAGAAAGTAAGTCCTGATTTAAATGATTACCTGAACAAGTATCGAAACAAATGTGTGCACAAAACATACCCACACACTCCAAAAGCACGAATTTTATAAAGAAGCGTACAAAGAATACAATCAAGATGAAATTGACAAGCACAGGAGGGATCTGCCTGATAATGACACTTATTCTCATAACACCAACACTCGCAAGCCCAGCAGACAGGTCTGAATTGATACTTGAGCAGGAGATAACATCAGGATTTGACATCATAAAAGAAACATCCACATCATCAATGCAAGAGATTACAGCAGTGATAAAAGCAATACCAATGACAAGCTACCGGCAAGAGATCATGGCAGGTAGCGCAAGCGAACCAGGAGAAACCACGGAGCATAATACGACATTCAAATGGTCCGAACCAAAATACGACAGTACCGAGTTTTATAGCAAGCATATCGTGAAAACAAGCGCACGGCCGAAGAAGATAGAGCAAAAAACGCGATTTCCGCTTAAAAACATCCCGCTGGAAGTCAAGGATTATCTCGAGTTCACCGAACATATAGATAGGAGCGAACTGATAACGAGCAAGGCAAACGACCTCGCACAAGGGGAAGATGATCTCTATAAAGTAGAAGCGAAACTCGCCCAATGGGTCCACGAGTCAATACAATATAATCTGACAACACTCACTGAAGAGGTTGATCAGCCCGCAAGTTGGGTGATGGAAGAACGATACGGCGTGTGCGATGAGATCACCAACTTATTCATCGCCATGAACAGGGTGCTTGGGATTCCCGCCCGATTCGTTTCCGGAATCGCATATAGCGAGGAGTTCGAGGGGAGAAGCGAATGGGGAAACCACGGATGGGCAGAAGTGTATTTTCCAGGAACCGGATGGGTCCCCTACGATGTGACATACAATCAAATGGGATTTGTAGATGCCACCCATATAGAGCTACAAAAAGGGACGGACGGCACGTCACCGACAGTCCAATATTCATACAGAGGACAGGAGATAAGTATAAAGCAACACCCAATATCGTTTGACACGAGCATCAGGGAAGCTTCAAAAAAAGAAAAGGAACGAACAAGGCTTGAGCTGGAAATATTCCCCGAACAAGCAGGATTCGGATCATACGCAGTCATAACAGCACACGTGACAAACCCTCACAACCACTACATCTCAGAACAACTCACACTCCACCCTACAGAACAAATCAATCTCATCACACCACCAAATACGCAGATTGTCTCGCTCAGTCCGCAGGAAAAGCGAAATATACAATGGATGATACGCCTCGATAAGACGCTTGATGAAAAGTATACATATACATTCCCATTGGTAGTGAGCAGAACTTTCCAAAAACAAAAGAACATATCACTACAAGCGAGCTCAAAGATGAGAACGTATTCGAAAGACCATGTATCAAGCCTGATGAAGACTAATCTGAAAACAGAAGAGAACGAGCAGTCAGATATAACATGCAAACTTGATACGACAACACTACTTAAAGGAACAGAACATACAATTAGATGCACAAAGGGAAATCTCACAGAGAATAATTTGCCAATCAAAGTATGCCACAACAATACGTGTAAGAAGATGACCGAGCGAGAGAGAACAATAATTTTACCGTTAAAAGCAGGAAACAAGATTCAAGTGACCACGGCAATCATTGAAGCTGAAGATAAGAACGGAAACAAGATAACGCGCTATTTACCATATACAATAACGGACAAACCAGAACTTGAAGTGAAAAATGTGAGCATAAGGAGAAAAACAGGATTCGATGATATTGCACAACTCTCGTTCTTGCTCGATACCATCTCGAAGGCGCCGGCGAAAAACGTCACGATAATGGTGAAACATAAGATATTTTCAAAAGAATGGACTATAAAAACGCTTGAGTCAAGAGAAGTAATAACACTTGATATTCCAGGTTCCCTGTTGGCCACAGGCAACAACACCATCCATATCACTGTGGGATATGACGGAAAATTCATCCCACGAAAAACCATAGAGAAGCGAACATGGACGATGCTTGAGACAACAACATTCAAACAGAAGATAATAGCAATGCTCAATTTGATAGATGGTGAGACGACTCACGCGATTGCAGAAACGAACAAAGGAACTGAAGATGCATGGTCAGGAAAGATCGTCTTGATTATAGCACCAATCCTCATAATATTTATCATTGTAAAAACAATCGGCGCCGTAAGGGAAACGAACCGTCGGTGAAAAAAAGAAGAAAAAAAATAATCCTGAACAATCAGCCAGCGATGAAGTTAAAATCATACTTACCGGAAGTCCGTAACAAGGATTGCGATTTCTGGAACGAAACGAACGAACAAGAACGGGATTTCGATTCGAAATGACGAAAACGCAATGTGTTGAAACGATTGTTCAGTGCTTTTGAAGAAACAGAATTTCGATATGCATACCCTGATACAAGATATTTCTTCACTAAAAACAACCTCCACACACGTACTGAAGCACCAATACAAAAGATAGGAAAGCAAACCACATATATAAATCTTTGTATGGAATCATATCAGACCCCACACGCAACACAACAAAGCAATCATAACAAACGAACAGATTTATATATCATATTGAGCTACAGAGACAGCGCACCACAAAGAAGGAATCTCGAACGCAGCACGAGACCATAGAACATATAATGACATAGAGTGATATATCATGATAAGCATCTCATACATACGGGAACAACCTGACGCGGTCAAGGAGAATATGAGAAAGAAATTTCAGGATCATAAGATCCATCTCGTCGATGAAGTCATAAAACAGGACGAGCACTGGAGACACAAGAAAAAACGGGTTGACGATCTCAGACATGAAAGAAATCTCGTTTCAAAAGAGATCAATGAAACAAAGAAAAAGATGAAAGAACGCCCTGATCTGAAAGAACGATTTCAGGAACTCATCGAGAAAGCGAAAGATATTCCCGACCATATTAAAACACTTGAACAGGAAGCGGAAACAATACATAAAGAGATTCTTGAAAAGCAAGCAAAGATACCTAATATTATGCATGAAACAGTCCCTGAAGGAAAGGACGAATCAGAAAATAAAGAGATCAAACGATTCGGCAAACCCAAAAGGTTTGACTTCGAAGTCAAACCGCATCAGGAAATAGCGACAGAATTAGGAGGGGCTGATTTCGAGAGCGCAGCGCAAACATCAGGTTCGGGATTCTATTATCTGCAAGGAGATGTCGCCAGATTGAATCAAGCACTCATCCGCTTCGCGATCGATACGATGATTGAGAAAGGATTCTTATATGTCGAGACACCGTTGCTTATCAATAGCAAAGTGATGGAGAACGTAACAGACATTCACGATCAGGAAAACATGATCTACAAGATCGAAGGGGAAGACTTGCATCTCATCGGAACAAGCGAACATTCGCTGATCGGACGATATCTAGGATCATTTCTTGAAGAGAGCGACTTGCCCATAAAACAAACGAGTTATTCGATGTGCTTTCGAAAGGAAAAAGGTAGCCATGGTCTTGATGAGAGAGGATTATTCAGGACGCATCAGTTCAACAAGGTGGAGATGATAGTAATCTGTAAACCCGAAGAGAGCATGGCATTCTTTGAAGAGATGAAGCAGATCACAATAGATATATTTGAGAAGCTTGAACTTCCCACAAGGGATCTTGCTATCTGTTCCGGAGATCTGGGCGATCACAAGCATATCCAAAGCGATATAGAAGTCTGGTCTCCACGACGAGAAGAATATGTGGAAGTGGGAAGCTGCTCGAATCTAACTGACGCGCAATCACAACTCCTCAATATCAGGGTAAAAACACCAAACGGGACATTCCATCCACATACACTCAACAACACGGCAATCGCAACATCAAGGACTCTTGTGACCATACTCGAGAATTTTCAGGATGAGAACGGCGACGTGACCATACCGAAAGCACTTCAACCATACATGGGGAATATGACAAAATTACAGAGAAGTTGAATGAGGAAGACAAAAAAAAAGAAACAATAGCCAACCCTTATTGAGTTTCACCGATAAGGGTGTCCGCAGATGGTTCTTCGTGAAGCTTGACGTCGTTTTTACCGCAATATGGACAAACAGAAACGACGAATTCGGAATTCCTGCGGAACTTATAACCGCAATCGTTACAAATGTATTTTTTTTCCTTGAACACTTCATTTTCGGAGGCGACAGCATCAGTCGCTTCAGAAGGCCGCTTGCGTGGCTTCCAAACGGGTTTTTGTTGAGAAGATCGTAATCCGGACGGGGATTGACCCGATATTTTCTGCTCGTAACAAGACAAACACATAAAACTCCCGTCAGGAAGTGTTCTCATCGAATTGACGTCAAGAGACTGACCGCATTTTACACATTTAGGAGATAAGTCAACCATAATCCACACCCTCAGTAATAGTGGAAGAGAATAAGGGAAGATGAATTATTTAAATGTTTGGGAGAACACAGTCAACAGAAATTGGTGAGCGAGGATTGAATCCTGGCAGTTTTGAGTTTTCTGACAGGAGCCCATGATTCACGGACGAATTTCTCTGAAACGAGAAGATCATAATGCTTGATAAGAGAAGTTCTTGTCAAAGGGTCTGAGGGATATCCCGAGCCGAGCCTAATATCATGTTTTTTCTCAAAGGAACGAACAGCGCTGTCACGAGCATTTTTTGCAATGATTGAAGCAGCAGATACTTCAATATGATTCTGGTCAGCCCTGTATTCAGCAATCAAAGGTATTGAACGCAAGTGTTTAGGAAGATGATTCCTGATAAGAGCCAGGTATGAGTCCTTATTCTTTGAAGGAAGATCGATGATAATCCGTGCGAGAGTCTGGTCCGAACCGAGTTTTTTGGAAAGGCGGATGATGAGTTTGGCAGACTCTATAGCTTCGAGGGTGGTCAAGGAAGAAGAAGGATTCTCAACAGAAGAATCAATTGCTGAAGGTGGAATGCGCTTGAAAGCATGAAAGCAGGATTTCCTGATAAGACGAGCATGATCAGTGCGTTTCTTGACAGAAAGCTGTTTGGAATCCTTCACTCCCGCCTTTGCCAATGATTGGCGGACGTGTTCTTCACAAGCGACAATGGCAAGACCCATGGGGCCAAGAAGGGGACCGCGACCAGCCTCATCAATTCCAGCAACGAGTTTCATATGTCATTGGCTGAGATCTCATCGTTTAAGAAAGCTTCTGTCAGATAGGCAAACAGATGACAATCAACGTAAAGAGAGAATTCGTTTGATATCAAAAATAGAGCGGGCGCGAGATAACGACTGACGAAGAGAAGCTGCACCTTCGACCCCTTTCATGAAATGCTGGGCTTGAAGCTTACAATGAAGAAGAGAGATGGAATGATGTGAAGCGAGCTCGAGATACTCAGATAATACATCGAGGCGTTCGGAGAAAGATACAGGACGAGGTTTATGCGAGAACAACCAAGGATTTCCTGAAGCACCCCTGCCAATAGCAACAGCATCGACACCGCAATCAAATGCAGATGCAATGTCAGAAGGAGAGGTTATGTCACCGTTACCAATGAGAGGAAGAGAATGATTTCGTTTCAAGGAAGCGATAACAGACCAATCAGCACAACCTGCATAGCCTTGCGACCTAGTCCTACCATGAACAGTCACCCACGAAGCCCCCGCATGTTGACATGCATCAAGAGCAGGACCTGCAAGCGAATGGTCTGAAATACCCGTGCGAATCTTGGCACTGACAGGAAGGGAGATGGCAGAACACACAGATGAGATGATCGAATGAATGCGAGAAGGATGTTCAAGCAACGCACTGCCTGATCCGGAACTCCATACTTTAGGAGCGGGACACCCCATATTGATATCTATGAAATCGCATTCAGGCTCAACGAGTTTAGCAGCACGCGAAAGAAGAGAAGGATCACTTCCGAAAAGCTGGATGCCAAAAAAGGATTCGTTATCAGCACGTTTAAGAAGAGAAGAAAAGCCCATCGCGCCATGCAGGATGGCACGATCGCTTGTAAGCTCTGAGACGGTGATGTCAGCGCCAAAATCAACGCAAAGCGAGCGGAAGGCGACATCTGTGATGCCGGCCATGGGGGCGAGCATGAGCTTTCCAGAGATATCCATGGACAAGAGAAAATATAATGACATTAAAAAACATTACGAAAGGGAAAAAAATACCCTGAGAGGTGGGCAAGCCTCCCAGAGCATAGGGTTGGTGTGTTGGTTGTGAGGTGTGGCATGTAATAGTATCAAATCACAATAGAAACGCGCTAGGGAGTTCAAGATACGTAACCATCCATGAACGCGGCTTCGTGAGAATCGAGAGCGTCATTCTCAAGCAAAGTCTCAACATATTCCCGAGACATGATGTCCTCGTGGAATGTTTCCAAAAATTCAGGCACAAGCTCTTCCATATACAATCACCTCGGTTCTGATTCGATCACTACACTGTAAAATAAGGAGATTTTTAAAGAATGTTAAGAACACATACAGAAAAAGAATACACAAACTTTAAAAAAAGCACCACATTATAGTGATTCATATGGAACTCATATCATGTGTAACTCCTTATTGGTTCAGTTTCTCACAAATAGGAATACAGCTCATATTC
Source organism: uncultured Methanosarcinales archaeon (assembly GCA_964603345.1). Lineage (GTDB taxonomy): Archaea > Nanobdellota > Nanobdellia > Woesearchaeales > SKGA01 > SKGA01. Next base: position 12,846 of record CAZRUJ010000023.1, read on the forward strand.
ACCATAGTAACATTTCTTATCGCGTACAAATCATACAAAGTATATAAAATATGCAATCAACGAACGTCAAAATTATATGCATACGGATTTCTAGGAGTGTCAATAGGTTATCTGATGCAAGCATTACTGCATGCCTTTGTCGTCGCGAATGTATCAAGCAACGATATCATTTCAGTAGTCTCACAGGAAATGGCAAGGACAAGCACAATACAACTAAGCGCCATACCTGTGATTATAGGGATGGTGGCGACGTTGATAGGATTGTCAATAATAGCGTTTGTTACATTACGAGTGAAAAAAGAGCAAGTACTCCTACTGACGATGATACTGGCCCTGATGAGCATCATCACGCCATTCTATCCAATCACATATCATCTGACAGCGAGCGTATTCTTGATATTCATCACCATCCAATATTATAGAAGATTCAAAGAAAAACAAACATGCAAATCACAAACAGTATTTTTAGGATTCCTATTCATACTGCTGGGCACGGTTCTGTTAATACTTACTAAAATGATGAGCATAACATATATTTTAGGGCATTTCGTGGCATTATTCGGTTACATATTATTGCTATGGAGCCTGATGAAGGTTGTGAGGAAATGAGCAAGAAACGAGGACGGTTACAGATCATACACGACATTCTCAAATCGATACGAGATAAGAGAGGATCGATCAAACCGACACACCTACTGTATAAATCAAACCTATCACACCAGATGATGAGAGGATATCTTCAGGAATTACAGGAGAAAAACTTCATCAGGGAAGAAAAGGCGAAGAAAGGAGGAAAAACATATGTGCTCACGGAAAAGGGATACGAATACCTCGCAGAGTATCAGAAAGTGATGCAATTTGTCGAATCCTTCGGATTGGAAGAAGAATAATTACCATATAGTTTTTAATACACACATCTAACGAGTGCTTGTCATAAGACAATAAAATAAACGACTTTTTCAACGAAAAATAGAAACGACAGCAGGCGAAGTGCCCTCACTGTGCGTTCAGGACTTC
>CAZRUJ010000024.1:0-13584 GCA_964603345.1 uncultured Methanosarcinales archaeon
TATATTACAGGGGATGATGATTATCTTTACATTACTGATCCTGGTGATGGGATCCGAGTATTTACAAAGAATCTTACTCTTGACCGATCGTTATCTGTAAACAGTGCTTTTATCTCTTCGCTTTCAGGTATCGATGTTGACGGAACTAAAATTTATGTGACTTCTCCTGTTAATTATGTTGATTTTGTTAATCGAATTCATTCTGATCAATATACTGTTTTGATTATCGACAAAGATTCAGGGAATTTTCTCGAAGGAATAACACCTGATAAAAACTATATATACTGTGCAGGTAATAACACTATCAACGATGGAGATTGGCATAATGTAAAATTATATGCAGATGATCGTAATGTCTCCCTGTACGTTGATGGAAATAAGGAATGCACGATCGGCACTAATCGTCTTCCTTCTATTGAATTACGAGACGAGGCTTTTATAGGCAAGCATTATCGGTTTGATGGAAATGTCCGAGATGTGAATGTGATAAAATCAGGTTCAATAAACGAATCTCCAAATCCAATGGCAAGTGGCGATGAGTTTCCATTTGCATCTTATCGAGAATTTGATTCGACCAGATATGTGAATCGTATCAAAACAACACTTCCTGATAGTTCTACCCAGAGGTACAGTATTTACTTGAGTGAAGATGAAAATCCTGTTCCTATACTTTCTCCGGAAGTTGAACCTGTCAGTTTCACGGAAAGTATTTTTAAAGATAACTCTCCTGACAGCCTTTCTATTTCAGATTTCAAAAGTATCCGTTCTTTTGTTTCAGAAAGGGATGAAAAGTATCAGGATCATTTTTATAAGGGCGCTTCCGGAAGGAATCCTTCCTTATATTTCGGTTTCAATATCTCTAAATATGATTTGACACAATATTCTTCATTAGAACCTTATGCTTATGCTAAGGCTTATGGTTGGGGAGGCACTTCAAAAGAATTCAACGTCAGCATTTCGCTATGGAATCCAAATACTCTCTCTTGGGAGCAGCATTCTAGCTTTGAGGGTAGTTGGATTAATTTGTTGAGTTCTCAAACAACATCTATGACTGATTATGTGAACTCAAACGACATGGTTTATGTACAGGTAACGAGTGAAAATCCAAGTAACGATCCTAATAATCAAGAATCACGAGTAATTGTTGATCAAGTTGGTCTTAAACTGAATCCAAGCGATACAGACATTTCCAACGACTGGACGAAAGTCGTCGATGAGAAAGTCGCTTATGGAGAACAACTGGATACCTTCGAACCGACGCTAGCGAAACATGTTGCAACTGTCGTGCATGATCCTAACCTTATTGAGAATGGAGAGGACTGGGTTGATAGTAATGGAGATGGACTGGCTGATGGATGGGAAGTGAATGGGGATGGTGATGTTAGCACTTTTATAACTGACGGTGTTCAAAGAATAACAGACGATGTTGCAGATAGTGGTTCTTCTCATAAGCTCTTAAAACAATATGTTGGAGCGCTTTCGGGTAAGAATTATAAATTGAAATTGGAAGCCCGAACAAATGATATTGACTATGATCTTTTACAAACAAGAATAGGTAATTCGCTTAGTGACGGTGTTTTTAACGATTTTTATGTTTCTGAAAACTTTGATAATTATGAGTATGAAGGTGTTGCTCCTGGAGATAATGGTTATTTATATTTAGGTATTGATGATTGGCATGCTCTAAAAACGGACTCTTCTCTTGAAATAGATAATGTAGAGGTTTATGAAATCAAAGACAACCGTTCACCAACCGAAAACCCAATTATCCATTCGCAGGAAATCTATGATGCAGGAAAAGCAGAATACAATGCAACAGACATCGGCTTTGATTCTGAGAAAGGAACGATCGAGTTCTCAGCGAAGGCGAACTGGCAGGATAATTTCAGCAAGAAACCAGTGCTTGAATTTGATGGGGTTGATGAGCATGTTATATCTGAAGATAGTTTAGACTTTAATCTTAATGATGGCGATTGGACTATATCTATTAATAGACTAATTAATAGAGAGTCAAAACCCAGTAGTAATTGGAAGAATATTTTAACTATCGGCCATGTCTATACTCTGGGTTTGGGTATTGAAGAACATAGAGCTATTGTTTACAACGGCACTAATGGTTTTGCTGTTTATTACGAACCAGCTTATAAGACTTGGGAACTATTAACAGTCAGACATGATTATAGTTCAAAAAATATTTCAATATATTTGAACGGAAAATTAAAAGGTTCCAGAACATATACAGGGTCACTTCCTGATACTACAAATGACAAGATATATTTAGCTTATCCTACTGATATCAACTCTTTCAAAGGGGAATTGGGCGATGTAATGATATTTGACCGTTTTTTATCCATTGATGAGATCAAGGAGATTTATCAAACTAACATATCAGCTGATTCTGTTAAAGAACCTTTTGTTCATTGGGATTTCAGAGAGTACGGTGAGAATAAGTTAAGAGATATCTCAGGTAACAATAATCACGGCACTCTTGTCAATGGTCCTGAATGGACTTACCGTGATGTCGAGAACTATACTCCGTCAATCCAAAAATTCCTCTATACGGAAAATGATGACCTTTTCATCAATCCTTTCATCAGACCTTACAAAGCCTTTGATAAGGACGAGTGGCATCACTATGCTTATGAGTACGACCGTGCCAAGAATTTCACCAAGATCTATATCGACGGTGAACTCGTTGCAGAACAAGACTATGAGAATCTTTCAGGCGTCAAGAGAATCCTCTTTGACAATAACCATTCGAGACTTAACATCGCTATCGATAACTTCCACATAAGTAGCCAACCCAAACACATCTACGATCTCGATTATTATGCAGGCCTTGCTAACGGCACTAGCGTTCTTGCTGATTATCAAGAGAGTGACGACTATCTCCAATACAGAACTCTTTTGAAAACAAGAAACAATTCCAAAACGCCGTATCTCAATAACATCTACATGACTTACTTGCATTCAACCATCGCTGATGATAACTGCGGTTTCCAGACCTATTGCTACAACACTTCCTTCTCAATGCCACAATACTCTCCAGTCGGTCTTTACAACGTCTCAGCGACTGGCATCGGTGACTTGGAAAACGCCACAGCCACTGACTGGTTCACCATCACCAGACCGCTCAATGTCACGACCACAAAACCTCGAACCACAACCTATCTCAATAACGACACCATCCCTGTCAAGCTCACGCTCACTGATAATTACAATAACATCGCGTATCCACAAGCGAGCATCTCTGCCTTCACCCAGAAACAAGATGCAGTCACCTTCAAGAGCGATTACACATGGAACCAATCAAGCATCACGGTGAGCATCGGAACGGCTCTCACTATAGAAAACGATGTCGGCGGCTCTCCTCTCACCTTCGAATCATTTTTCACTGAAGAGATAGATAACAATGAAACCATCCATTTCGACAAGACCGGCACCTTCACCGTTGAAGAAACCTTATCAGGACAAACACTTACCGTCAACGTCATCCCTGACGAATACGAATGCTCCAACTACAACTATTACAATGATGGCACTATCACTTGCGACCTACCAGCCGGCATGGAAACCCCTAACGATTACAACCTCAAACTCGACATCACAAAACCAGGCTATAAGGATTACTATGTCATCCACCGCGATCAGTTCAACGTCCAGTCAGCAGACGGTTCACTCACCATCTCATCACCGAAAGAATCAGTCGATGGCAGGGACAATTACGATTTCAACACCACATTGACGATAACAAACACCGGAGAAGCGGATCTTGAGGATGTCAACATCTACGACTCTTATGCACCTTCAACATTCACCCTGACACCAATCTCAACGACATTTTGCGGGGACATGGACATCGGAGATAGCTGCACGGTCGAATACAACATCGTCATCGACAAGAGTGCCACGGTCAAGGATTACTCGCTTATCTGGAGGGCGCACTTCAGTGACTATACAGGCCTATCAACTTCTGATGAGTTCTATCAAACCATCTCCATAGAACAAAAACCTGAGATTACTTCGAATACCACAACATTTGATCTTAGCACTCCTCACGATAATACCTTCACAGACTCATTTACTATCAATTCGACCGGTAACGTCGACCTGCAAAACGTCAACATCACCTACAACGGTGATCTCAACGTCTCATTCACGCCTTCAACAATCAACTATCTCAACGACGGAGACCTCGAAACCATCACATTCACCACAGACATCCCGCACAAGCAATACGCAGGACTCTATCCGGGAGAAATCATCGTGCAAGGAGAATCACAAAACCTGCCATACCCAGAAGTCACTAAAAAGATACCGCTTAACATCACTGTCCTGGAAGACCACAACTACACGCTAACACCAACGAACATCAGCCTCGTCCATCAGCTTAAGACACCAGGTATTCTTGGACATTTCAACATCACTAATGATGGTAACATCAACGAATCACTCACGCTAGGATTCGAACAGCGAGATACTGATTATGATGATCTCAAGAACGAAACAACGAACCCTCCGGCAGGCACAGTCATCGACATACCGATCCATGGCGAGAACAACTTCTCACTATATCACATCCCGCGAGTCAATGCCAGAAATTTCACATTCAACGTCACCCTAGGAACAGAGAAAACCCTGGTCAACCTCGTCATCAAGGACCTGCCACCAATACTCTCAGATGTCCAAGCTGAAGACCCACCGGCAGAACTCAACACAGAATCAGTAGTCTCCATGAAGATGTCAGACGAAGATGCAAACCAAGTGAACATCACCTGTAACTTCAACGGCACGGAAGTCGATGGGGAGAAATGGCAGGACCGCTACGGCTGTCTTTTCACACCACCACAAACAGGCACGTATGACGTCACGATCAACGCGACAGACCTCTCAGGACAAACATCAAGCGCCAACACCACGATGACAGTCATGGGAACGACAAACCTCACAGTATCAGCGCCAAAGATGCACTCGTATAATGTAGGTATTGACCAGTCTGAAAACCTAACAATCCCGATCACGGTCGATAACACAGGGTATGCCAGAGCGGCGAATATCACGTTCAACGCAAACGGCTATCCGATCACGAACGATAATACTACCATCCTCCGACAAACCGTCGAAACAATCAACGCAAACATCACAGTCCCGGCAGGAACATCACCAGAAACCTACGACATCCCTATAACAGCACACTGGACTGATCGAAACGGAGAACAAGCAAACGTGACAGTCACGACACTCACACTACAAGTCCATGGAAACCCGATCCTGAACATCCACGACCTACCATCGACCGTGACACTAGAACACGGCACGTCAAAGAACGTCTCGTTCAACCTCTCCTCAGACGGAAACTCCCAACTACAGGATATCTCCCTTGACAGTCCAGAACATAGCTTATATGACGTTAAATTCTCACTTTCTTACGTTTCGTCAATAGAAGCAGGATCCGATAGGACTCTTCTCATGGAAGTCACTGCTGATAGCGGAGTACAAGGAAGCAACCTGCAAACCAATATAAACATTACTTACAACAACGACCGTTCAACATCGCAAACCCTCACAGTTAATATCCCAGCGAGTTTCAGCTACACAAAACCAGACAACATCTCGATAATAGACGCGTTTGAACAGAACAATACAAAATACCTCGCAATCAACAACACCGGAAACCTCAACAAAGACTTCAACTTCTCAATACAGAACCTGACAAACGTCAGCGTGCCATCAACAGTCCCTATCAACAGGCAGGAAAGATACGAGCTCCCGATCAACTACCAGACAGGAAACACAGCAGGCAACCGGACAGGATACCTCAACATCACAATCCCAGGAGAGACCAGCGACCTTATCCCACTCTCTATACAAACCATACCAGCATACTTTAACATCACAGGAATATCGCACTCGACTATCAACAAGAAAGAGAATTCAATCTTTTCCTTGAATGCAACAGTCACTGTCGATGGAAACAACATTACAGAGAATGCCTTGTTCGATGTCTACTTTGGCGAACATAGTTGTGAAGTCACAGAAACCATTTATGACGACCAGTGGTCGATTAAGTGCGACATTCCATCATCAATCCCTGACGGTATGAACCACACGCTAAAAGCACAAGTGTATTCTGGCGAATACGATATAACCCTTACAGAGTCAAGCGAAGAGATCCACTTCGTAGATACCACCGCACCAGTCATAACAGATACATTGAGTCCGGTTGGAGAGCCAGGCATCTTCTTTGACATTGGAGTAGAAGCATATGATAATATCGGTATAACCAACGCTACAGCGCATATTATTGAAACGAACACCACATACGAACTCGAGAAAGAAAGCGACTGGTACACAACAACACTTGTCCAGAATGAAATAGATGATTACAAAGTTATCTACACGCTCAACGACCTGCAGAACAATACATTGCAGACAGTAGACGAATTCGGAGTATACAGGAGAAAATCCTTCTCAGGAACCCTGGAAGATTCTGATGGAAACCCTTTTGTCACAGAATTCTCACTTTACGATCCGATCACTGAAAAATGGAATAACTTCTCAACCAGTAGCAACGGATATTATTCAGAAACGCTCTTTGCAAAACCCTACAATATGATCTTAGAGACTGGGCGCTACAAGCTCTACATGGACAATGCAAGCCTTGAAGAAGCACCACTCTCATTCATTGATTTTAACGAGATTTCATCAAATATGATACCGCTGACCATCATGGTCGATGGCACAAAAGGATTCCTCGTCGATTCAAAAGTAGGTGGCGCTGGAAAAATCGCTATCAACTTCTCAGATTATACTATCGAGAACAAGCCATATCTGGAAGTCTTCAAATGCAATGACTGGAACACCTCAACATACACTTGTGACAGTCTATGGTGGAGCCAACTGCCGAGAACAAAAGATCTCGACACCAATATCATCGAAGCGTCAGTTGATTCATACCTCGGTTCGGACAAGAAAGCAATGTATGCACTGGTCGAGAATGTTCCAAAACCAGTACCTATTGTAGAGATCGTCAATACGCATCCTCAGTATGATGTAAACCTCTCCAAACAAAACGATCTCGATCTCATGGTCGATTCGACAGGTGAAGAAAGCCTTTCCAACGTCAAGATAACCTGCAATTCAGACCTTTGCGAACAATTCTCGTTCGAATCAACAACCATCAAACAAGTCAACCAGCTCACACCAAACATAAAGCTCCCATTCTCAGTCACAGTCCCTAAAGGATTTGCACCGGGTTCATATTCGACAGAAGTAACAGTTGAAAGTAATGCCAATCCGGTCACTGCAGTGCTCACGTTCAATGTCAAAGAGAGCGAGGAGATCGCAGTCACACCAATTGATAATATCACCACGAATACAGGAACGCTGATGAAAGGAACACTGGTTGAATTATTGATTGAAAATACAGGTAATGCGGATGTGAAACTGAATTTCAGCGCAACTCATGATTTTCTTGAAATAGATACTGACCAGACTATCCACGTATATGAAGAAAAAGTGATACCGGTCAAGTATAAAATGCCTGACGATGAAGGGATGTATGAAGGTAACATCTCGATAAACAATAACAACATTGGGTATTCAATCAACGTCTCCAACGACCTTGTGATAAACAATGTCGATCCATCATCAGAATTACTCAAAGGAGCAACGCTTTCCATCTCCTTTGATGTTTATAACGAGGTAGAAAAGATAACTGATCTTGATGTAAATAAGACTCGGATCTCGATAAACGACTACAATTGCACGATATCATCATTTACCATTCCTCCTCCAAATTCTTCACTTCCCTACGAAGCAGAATGCGCAGCACCGGATGTCGGAAAAGATGTTGAAAAGTACACGTTGCGCGTAGAGACTCCCTACGCTGCTGACGAATATGAGGTTTCCTATCAAGATCTTTTCGGACCATCGATTACGGATATAGAAACCTCCAAACGGCTCAACGGTAGTTATCGCGATGTTGATTTCAAGTTATATGATTCTAGTGGAGTGAACAGTGTTACTGTGGAAGTAATCGCTCCAAACGGCTCTTCAAAGCTAATAGATACAGTCACAACCAATACAGGTGTCAGTGCTGAGAATATCATCATCGACTATCAGAACAGCTCTTACGAGCTCAGATTCAACAATACAGAACTCGGCGATTATAACCTGTCTTTCATACTTAAGGACATTAAAAATAAGACCTCAAGACATAACAAGCTTTTTGAAGTATTCGAATACATGAATTTCACAGGAACGCTCAAGAACCACCGTGAAGAATACGTGCCGGCGCTGTTCAAGTTCTACAGGACAAGCGATGGGAAGCTAGTAGAATCACTATCGCACTCGGGACACTATGCCTCGAACACACTTCACGCCAGAGAGTATGACGTCGATATGCAGTTCTATAACACAAACATCCGCCTCAACAATGTCGATATGGCAAGCTCTGAAGAAAAAAATCTTATGGGACTAAAAGCACGACAACTCGATCTCTCAAAAGGGGGAGTGACATACGATGAGGGAAACACCAAAGACATCTTTGGCATAGGAGTCGATAGCGACATGCACAACAATGGTTCTATCACTATGACATACGATCCTATGTCAGCTGACGTCTCCAACACCCAACAAGTCCATCTGTTCAGATGCGGCGATTTCGATTTCGTCAATGGCGTCTGCAACGAGGAGTTCGAACAGCTTGAGACAACGCGTGATTTCAACCTTGACGGAACCATAGACCTCACAGCTTCGATCACCGGCTTTTCAGCGTACATGATCACAGAACTTATTCCCGAAGGATCTGTTTACAGACCACCAAGTGATGGGGGATCCACCGGTGGTGGAGGGGGCTCTGGAGGTGGAGGATTTTCCTCAGATGATCTGGATGAAATCAAAAGAACTGTCAACCAGACAAACCGTTCAGAAAGCCTTATTATCGACACGAACGAGATCAAGAGAGAACTCTATCTCGGCGAGGATTCATCAACAAAAATCAGGTTGACAAACGATCGAAGCAAGACCAGCGAGATCACCCTTGAAGTCACAGAAGGAGTCAGGGAATTCATTGAGCTGGAAACTGATGAAGTCACACTCGGTCCTCGTGAAGAGACTCTTGTCAATGTCGATATCAATATCCCAGAAGACGCCAAACAAGGCCTTTATACAGGCAGGATCTATCTCCATGCTGATGACGGCTCGAGAAACATCCCTGTTATCCTACGAATCCTGGAGTCCAACCAGTTCTCACCATCGATTTCCCTCGATGTGTTCAAATCAGAGATCGTGCCTGGCGGCAAGATAGATTATCAGCTCATCATCGATTATCCACGGCGCATCAACAAGAGCTTCACACTTGAGACTGAAGTCTATAATTCGTTCACAGGCCAGACAATCTATACTGACAGCCAGAATATCTTTGTGAGCGAGACGATGGACTTCGAAAATGAGATTATCACGAACTCATCAGACAGACTAGGCAATTATGTTATCAAAGCAACACTTATTGATCACGAGACGAAAGTCACATACAGTGATACGGCCTCCTTTACTATGGTCAGACCGTTCTTTCAGCGAGAACTCGCTGGTGTTACGTATTTGCAAATCCTCTACGGTCTTTTGGTAGCATTAGCTCTCTTTGGAATGTACATGATGTATACGGCTTATGAGCGATATAAAGAGTCTAAGAAAAGATATCATTTGGAAGTAGAACCAAAGACACTTCCTCCAGCAAGCGATCAGAACGCTTTTGTCGGTAACATTGCTGAGACGAACATACGAACCTTTTTCGAGCTCAACAAGCTACGAACGCATATGATCATCGCAGGAACAACAGGAGGAGGTAAGTCAGTCACAGCTCAGGTCATGGTCGAGGAGGCTCTTGACAAGGGAGTGGGTGTTATTGTCTTTGATCCGACAGCACAATGGAGTGGTTTTTTGAGAAAACTAAAAGACAAGGGAATGTTTGAAAAATACAGCAAGTTCGGCATGAAAGCAAGTGACGCCAAAGCATATAATGGTAACATCTTCAACATCGAAGACCCTCTCGAGATCATCGATCTCAAGAAGCACATCGTTCCTGGAGAGATACATATTTTCACCACCCAGAAACTCACTCCTGAAGAGATGGATATCTTTGTCTCAAACACCGTCAGACAAGTATTTAAGGAAGGGTTTGACGAGACGCAAGCTCTTCGAGCAATCATGGTCTATGATGAAGTTCATAGACTTCTTCCTAAATTCGGAGGCTCCGGAGAAGGATTCGTGCAAATCGAGCGTGGCTGTCGTGAATTCCGTAAGTGGGGTAGCGGTATCATGCTCGTCTCACAAGTATTATCAGATTTTGTTGGCGAAATCAAAGCTAACATCTCTACAGACGTCCAGATGAGAACGCGAGACGAAGGAGACCTTGAACGATTGCAGACCAAGTACGGTGAAGAACTCTTGCAAGCAGTAGTCAAGACAACAGCAGGTACAGGTATGATAGAGAACCCGAGCTATAATAAGGGACGACCATATCTTATATCATTTAGACCAATCAAGCACAGCATCGAACGACTCAGCGATAAAGATCTCGAGCAGTATAACAAATATAACAAGATACTCGACGATCTCGACTACCAAGTCAAACAACTACAGGAAATGGAACAGGATGTCTTTGACCTCAAGCTCGAACTCAAACTTGCATATCAAAAACTAAAAGCAGGGCAGTTCAATATGGTCGATATCTACCTCGAATCGCTCATACCATCATTTGAGGATACGTGGAAGAAACTCGGCAAAGAACCGAAGAAACGACCTAAACGGCGCGCTGATATCAACGAGGTCAAGAAATCCATCGAGAAAGCTAAAAAAGAGCGTCAGAAGGTCACCAAAGAAAGTGAAGAGAAAAAGGATGATGATTCAGGAGAAAAGAAGAAACCAGATGACGATAAGGATTCAGCCCATGAGAAATCAAACGGTAGTTTTGATGATGACTCTGACAAGAAGACAAAGGATGATGTCAAGCACCCTACAAAAGAATCGAAAGGAACGAATGATAAGAACTCTGACGATAACAATACTACAGATAATTCCGGCGATGAAAAAGAGCCAGAAGACGATAACGGCTCTGATGATAAGTCCGAGGATGATCCTATGAGAAAAATTGAATCAACAGAGAAGAAGTATGAAGATAAGGATGATGCCAAATCGGAGGATGATGAATCATCGGAAGAAAAAACTCCTTGAAAGAAGATTCGGATAAGAAAAACCTGTCTGGAAAGCAACATACTAGACATACTTCCATCGATCAAGTAATTGAGGATGAGAATGTTAATGAGAGAAAGCAAGAAGAGAATAAAAAAGACGACATTCCAACAAATGAATCCTCTGGGGAGTGCAATGATGGTGAAATTGATGACAAGAATGACAGAACTGATAATATGAAAAAACAAAATTTCACTGATGATAACACTCAACAAGATGATTCTCTAAAGACGAATAGAGGAACGCTGTAATGACAGCTGAAAACGATAGAACAATTGCAGACAAACTTCATGAAAAGAAGGAATCGCTAGGAAATACCTTGTCGAAAAAACGAAAAGAAGGATATGACCTTTACATGGCAGAACTGCTTTTCTACCAACTACCTTTCGATATCAGGATATATGAAGTTGATGATACCAAACAGAATCTCAATCAAGTGGAACGAATATTTGAAGAGATCGAGACAGAGATCGAAAATGCGAATCTCCTTCACTGGCATTATACTGATGACAATGAATATTACTCACTATGAACCAAAAACCCTTTTTATGGATCGCTGTCATATTACTGCTCTTTCCGCTAGCGACAGCTGGATTTAACTTCCAGGATAATCATATATTCTTCGAGCATAACAATTATACTGCTAAATTAACTTCTGAGGGGATGTTATCCGATCTAGTGGTTGATCAGACCGACTTTCTGGGGGATGTTCATCATGACGGATATGACGGACTCTATATCAGTCAAGACGACAATCCCGCAAGCGATCCTCTCAGCTTTGAAAACTATACGAACACGTCAAACACGATCAAGTTCAACAATAGCTATGCCAATCTGACATATATCTTTGACGATCGGATCCACATCAATCTTACTGTGAAAAACGAATCTTTTCTCAGGCTTTTTAGCGCCCTGAATATTGAACGTATCGACCAAGTCAATCAGACAGGAACATCAAACAGTCAAATCATATCTGACTTTAAAGGTTCTGATGAGAACTGGGAAAATATAACTGCCATCTCGAAAGATAATATTACACTTTCACTCTCAATAAAGAATTCCACCTCAAGCGTGACCACTCCAGTGTTCAAGTTCCAAAATAACATTCCTTTATGGTCCATCATGGATGCGGATAATGGATTTCCATTCGAAAAAAATAACAATTATACTATGCTCTTGGATATCGACTCCAGCAACAGGAAACATGGACCTGAATATGATCTTAATATCACAGGATCTGAAGGTGATTATGATGTCAATTCTAGTCTTTATGATCTTACCTTTGAGAATGGCATCCTCAAAGACTTCTTCTTCAACGCTAGCACATACGATCTTCTGGGCATTGAATCGGAATCAAGCTATGAAGGTCTCTATCTTTCATCGAATAGCCCTCAAAGCGGAATCATAAAGTTCAATAGCTCAACAACAATTAATAATCAGCTCACGTTTATGCATGATGATATGAATCTTACCTATGTATTTTATCAAGATTATATAGATATTGAAGTAGAATTAGGTGATGTTAGCTATACCAGATTGTATATGGTGCCGAATAAAGATAATAATTATGAGTTTTTCAACAAAGCATTTTTCTATCGTAATGACTCATTGAATATCAATATCCCTTCTGAATTGGATACAAAAGATTGGGAAGATGTCGGTTTCGAGACAAAAGAAAAAGGGGTGATGAGATTCTATTTGAAACGGGATCATGATTTGAATGGAGCTCAAGGCCAGCTCATCCATTATAATGATAAGAATATGCTCTATGGTGTTGATGATGTCGGTAACGGTTTTCCAATGAAAAACCATAATTATTATGCTTTCAGGCTTGAGATGGATCTCAGTGATTACACGCCACAACAATCATTTGCTAATATCACATTTGAAGACAATGGCTTTTTTATCGAAGCGAAAGCAGATGATTATACTGCCAAAATGACACCGGATGGAATCCTCTATGATCTCCACTTCAAGAACTCGACACTGGATCTTTTAGGAGAAGATACTAAAGACCTTTTTTACGGCATCTATCTCACAAGCAACGAGCCTGAAGCGTCATCACAACTATATCAAGCAAGCGAGTATGAAATCCTATCTGACTCAGTGAGCTTTGGAGGAACAGACCCGTACTGGAAATATACCTTCTATGAAGATAAGATAGAGATGTCAATCACCCCTAATAGTGAATATCCAAGAGCGTATTTCACGCCAAAAATGAGCTCGATGACACGCCTCAACGAGACATACACGACAAACTCGATACTTCTTGATAATGAGACTGGAGATCATGCTTGGCCTGAAGTAACCTATACGACAGAGGAAAATACG
>CAZRUJ010000025.1:0-13473 GCA_964603345.1 uncultured Methanosarcinales archaeon
ATCGTTTATATCAGGGCAGGGTGATGATAAGTATTTTCTTGATAAGGGAGAGAATTGGTATTATGATGATGCCATGCTTGTGGATTTCACTGGTTATCGCTATCCGGCCGTCGTATGCGGTTTGCTTCTCGATCCTAACACTGGAGAGCGTTCAGGTCATTGTATCAACGCCTTGAGCACCAAGCCCCTCCGGACCATTGATGATCTTCATCGCTTGTATGACGCTATCCTCATAGAATCGCAAACAGGAGAATACAGGGGTGAAATAGAACAATACGGGTATGAATCGATAACATCGCATCGTCTCACGACAACGCTCGGTGGTTTGATTTATTACATCATCACTGACAAGGATCAGTTCATCTTCTCTGAAGAATTCGGGAAGTGGATGTCATATGCTTCCATCAACGAAACGCTATCGCCTGTGACTCGAGAGCTTGAGAATACTTTAGAATCTTACGGTATCAATCCTCTTTTTATCGATGCGGCAGAAAATCCTTTCAAAAAAGAGCAGGTTGAACTTGAGGGAGAATCTAAAACTCTTTGTTTTTACGATCAATTCAATAAATCGATCCCGTTGCGCAGAGTCAATTACTATCCTAAATCCGGAAAAACACTTATTGACGAAAAACATGATGCTTATGCTTTTGACAAAATAGTTCTTGACCAAACAATGGATGTACACTGCGCATCTATTGCAACTGACGCTATTGATAGTGTTGGGAAGATGAGCATTCTTGTTGATGATGCAAATAATTCGGTGGTTACTGACATCATACTCTATAAAGATGATCTTATCGGTGTCTCTCGGTTCAACATCACGTTATTGAAAGCTGGTTATTGAGTGTTTTTATCAAATCATCTTTCTGGGATGAAGCGCTCACTTCTTGTAGTTGTATGTTTTGTACATTGATACAAAGATTTATATTTATGGGTTGTTTTTATTATACATATTATGTCAAGATTTTTAACGAGCATCCAGCTCATCGCGACGTTGCTCTTAACAATCCTCTTGCTCTTGGCGCATCTCGCTGACCGGACGATAACAGGCAATCCTCAACTTGAAATTGCTGGTTATATCGCGTTGATAGGTGGTGTTTTCTTATTCACTGTCAATTTGCTTACTGGAAGAGTCAGGTCTCTTAATATTTCGGGAAAGCTTTCCCTGTTCTTTCACCTTGTCATGGTTCTTATTGGAGCGATACTCCTTGAACCCATCGTGCGAAACTTGTTCGTATCCTTTGTCGAAGAACCTATCACTAGCTTGCTGATCGCTTCCGCAATTATGTTCGGCGGTTCTTTATTCTTGATATCTCCTACTTTGAGACGTCAAAATAGGGAGTTTGAGAGGATGATGAGGCGAAATGGCCGTGGCCGTTTCCGATTGAGACGTTAGTGTACTTATTTCTTAGTGATTTCAGAACGTTTAAATACTCTTTACTGGTAAGTCCTATGGCGTGAAAAGGGGGGGTGGTGTTATGGCAGGAACTGCTAAACTGGTTGCAGAAGCGTTGGAACATATTTCTGATTATGAGAAGAAACTCGTGTCCACTGAAAAAGCGTTGAAGACAAGATATGATAATGCTCTAAAGAAGCGACAGCAAGAGCTTAAAGACAATCTCGCTCTTGAACGCAAAAAGCTGGATGACCGATTCTCCAAAGCGATCAAGAAGCATCGTGATGACCTCAAACAATCTTCAAAGCGTAAGCTGAAACGTGAAGAAGCTTCTTACAAGCGACTCAGTGAGCGTATCGAAAGACAGATGCCGTCCCTTGCTGATAAGATACTGGAGGGCTTTCGGAAAGGATGACACGACCTGAAAGGATGTCTCATGTGACATTTCTCATCGATCCTGAGAATCGTCAGGATATGATGCGACAATTGCAGGAATCAGGGGTGTGCCAGATCGATATGTCCTTGCAGGATCATGTGGCACCGGACGTTCTCGGTACTCTTAATACGCGATTGACGACCTTGAAACAACAACTGGACATCACCGCTTGTGACAATGCATCATGCTCTTCACGTTCATCGACCATCCCTCTGTCCAAAATCGACAAGGAGGTATCTTCTATCGAAAAGCGCTATGCTGATCTGGCGGCGGAAAAACAGAAGCTCAGAACATCACTTGTGGACCTTCAAGAAAAGAGAAAAGCTCTGATTTCGCTTCCGGAACTCCCTCTTGGGGTGTTAAACGGTTCACATACTTATGATTCGACAGTTCGTATCCTTCAAAAAGAGGAGTATCGTTCCCTTTCTGACAAGCTTGACCCATCATCCCATTTCATACTTGCTACCCGAACAGGTAAAGATGAGATGGTTGTTGTTGAATTGCATGATAAGAACAAAGAAAGCGTACTTTCAGGATTATCGCAATCGAAACATCTTAATATTCCTTATCTCGAAGGGAGGACGAGTGAAGAGCTCAAACGTTGCACTGCAAAAATCAAGAGTATGACTACAAAGCTCAAACGAATCAACAAGCGGATCTCGCAACTTCGAAAACAATGTGAAAAAACAATCATATCATATCATGATATCATCAGGGATGCCATCGATCACTTGCTAGCGACCCGGCAATTCGACAAAAATACTTATTATGAATCTTGTAGCGTGTGGGTTGCAGAATCATCTTATACTCGATTTATAGACCTCCTGTTCTCGACACAATATGCTCCTCTTCTTTTTAGCGTGGAACGTGATGACGCTCCGATAAAACTGAACAACAACGCATATGCCACTTCGTATGAGGAAATAACGAAATTATATTCTCTTCCTAACTACAAAGGATTCGATCCGACTATCATCATCGCCATTTTCTTTCCGTTGATTTTTGGCATTATGTATTCGGATGCCATCTATGGTCTTCTCATGGCTCTTGTTGCAGTGTATCTGCATCGGAAATACGGATCGACAGTGAGATCATACGTGACAATCATCTCAAGCTGTGCCTTGCTCACCATCATCATGGGCATCCTCACGGGGAGTTATTTCGGTAATTTGTTCGAGACCATTGGTATTGACATCCCTTCAGCATTAACTCTCATGACAGATATCATCCCTCTTGTCGTCATCTCGATATCGATAGGGATCATACACATATCGACAGGTCTTCTCGCAGGATTCAACGAACGGATACGGACTGGTCGTATCAAGCAGGCGATAAGCGAACAAGGAGTTTGGATAGTGTTTCTTATTGGGGCGATACTTGCATTCACCGTTCCGGCATCGCTCTCCTTCTCGCTTGGTATGATGATTATTTCGCTTCTTGTCAAAGCGGTTTTCGTCTACGAAGAGCAAGGTGCTGTTAGTGCGTTACTTTCCATATTCGACGTCAGCAAGCTCGCTGGAGACATTGCATCCTATGTCCGTATCATGGCTCTTGCCATAGGAACTGCAGGTATAGCCTTAGCGGTCAACATCATGGCAGGTATAGCTCTCGATCATATGCCTGTGGCAGGAATCGTTTTTGCCGTTCTTATCTTTATCGTGGGGCATGCTTTTAACATGCTCATCAGCGGATTGGGAGCGTCCATCCATACCTTGAGATTGCATTTTCTTGAGCATTTCTCAAGATATTATGTCGGTAATGGTGATGAGTACAAGCCATTCTCGACAAGATCATCAATACGATTACAACAAGAATGAGGTGAACATGATACAATGGTAACGATAGGAACAGTACTTGCGGTTGTTGCAGCCGCGATAGCGGTCGGAGTGCCGGGGATTTGCTCGGCGATCGGCCTGAAATCAGCAGGGATCTCGGGAGCTGGAGTTGTAGCTGAGGATAACAAGAATTTCAGGAATGCCCTTGTCCTGCAAGCACTTCCTCAGACACAGACGATCTACGGTTTTATCGTGGCGATATTCATCGTCATGGGAGCCGGTCTGCTTGGCGATCCCAAAGCGGTGCCTCTTGAATTGGGATTGGTATTTATCGCATCGAGTCTGATAATGGCCTTTACAGGAGTATCAGCGATCTTCCAGGGATTGGTTTCAGGTTCGGGAATAAGCGCCAGTGCCAAGAACAAGAAGGCCTTCGTTGCTAGTATCATCTTTTCAGGACAGGTGGAAACACCTGCGATCTTCGGATTCATAATCTCGTTGATAGTGCTCGTCGTAGGATTAGGGGTTTTGGCATGATTATCGAAGGGAATATCGAGGCGTTCAAGGCGAATCTCAAGGAAAAGTCTATTCATCGTCGAGAACAGCTTGCAGATGAATATCATAAGGCTCTAGCTGAATTGGAGAATGATCAGGAATCCCGTTTGCAACAGCTCAAAAAAAATCATTATGCTCGACTTGAGCACGAGAAAAAGAAGATCAGCGAACGATTAGAAAGGGAAACAAGCAAAACAGCTTCCCTTAAAAAACAATACATCATTGATCAGCTATTTGACGAGCTCAAGAGAACAGCAATGAGAAAAGCGAAGCGCAACAAGACAAAGCAACTTGAGAAGGATAAAGCCTACCTTGCTAAAGTCAAGCGGATACTTAAGCAGACCGGGGCAAAATCGATCACTGCTCACACTGACGTTTTCGAGAAAGAACTTGATGTCAAGGTGGATGTCGATACGACCATCACAGGAATCATCATCGATACGGAGACAGTGACTTACGATCTGACGCTCGACGCATTCCTTGACGAGCATCAAGATAGTCTGAAACAGGAGTTGATACGGTGAACGGTGGATTGATCTTTTCAGATGCATTGATTGCGATAGTGATTATCGCGGTGCTGTTTTTAGGATTTATTATAACAATTATCATCTATTATCAGCGTTCTGTCAAACCCATCCAGCCATACCTCTATTTGCTTGCACGTCTTTCTCCTCGAGAAAAAACGATACGGACCAAAAAGGACCTTCTTTCAAGACGATCACCTCCGATAAGCGATCTGATAAACTACTATTCGCAAACAAAAGAACAGGTTTCGATCGAAACTCTTGATAGTGTTTTGCAACAACACCTTCAAGACGTGTTCGATGAAATTTTAGAGGATGTCCCCTCTGTTATGAGGACTTTGCTTCAGGCGTTATCGGTAGATGATGAGATCGTTCTTGTCGATGCATTGGTAAAACAAGCCACCAGCGATGATAATTCCCTGACAGAGGATGAGATACACTCACTCCCTCGAAAAACAATTCCTGCTTCCATCGTAAAAAAGGCCGTCTCTGCAACAAGCCTTCTTTCGCTCAAGCAGATTCTTGAACCTACTGCTCATGCTTTGTATATCGATCCCGGTGCAAATGAGCCATATCGTAAAACTGATCTCGAACGGGATATACTTGCAACCGCTCTTGAGATAACCTCCAAACCATGTTATGCTGAGATCAAACCTATCATGCAAAGCTTCATCGATAAAACTAATCTTATACTATTCTTACAGCGTTTCAATACAGGATCTCAAGCTCAGAAATCATATGTTAAAGGGGGTTTTATCCCTGTGGCAGAACTCGCTGGTCTGCATTCGGTCGATGATATGTTATCCCTATTCAAAAGAACATATGGGAAACAGACTGCCTTGTTTTCTCAGACGATAAATGATCCTGAAGCACTTGTGAGACGGGTGACTCTTTCATTCCAGAAAGAATATGCTGGCGATGCGTCGAGACAGAAATTCCAGCATCCCATCCGGATAGTTCGCTATGTCCTTGAAAAGATCGCTGAGATGGTCAACGTGAGGATTACTGCTCTTGCCGGCGAGATTAAAATGGGAACTGACGATATTGAGCGAATGCTCGTTTGAGCGCAGAGGTGCAACTATGACATTATCACACAAGATATCAGGACAGGAAAATACCCGAGCCGGTGATATTGCAAAAGTTGCAGTGCTGGCATCACGAGAACTGGCGACCATATTCAAGATCCTTGGATTTTCCGAGTCGCACGCCGTGCAATCGAAAGAAGAGTTCGAAAAACATCTTTCCGGACTTTCAACCGATACCATCATCATAACAACCGGATATTGGCTTAAGACGATCGAACGATTGAGCGAATATCCTTTCACCACGACACTTCCTGAGTCGATGGGTGATCTTGATGACACAAGCGATATTGATGCTATAAAACAGGATGTCATCGGCATGAAAACAACATGAATATTAAGCTGGAAAACATAACGAGGTACATCAATATAATGGTAGGAACGATAACAAGAATTGCAGGCCCGGTCATCGAAGCGAAAGGGATGAGAACGTCAAACATGTATGATCTCGTCCGTGTCGGTAAAGAGGGTTTGCTTGGCGAGATCATCCAATTCAAAGGAGATAATGCTGTCATCCAAGTTTATGAGGAAACAAGTGGTTTGGCGCCTGGAGAACCTGTCAATAATACTGGGTCGCCATTATCGATAACGCTCGGACCTGGTCTTGTCGGAAACATCTACGACGGGATTGGACGGCCTCTCAAATCATTGGCTGAAGAATCAGGTGATTTCATCACAAGAGGTATAGAAACCACCTCGCTTGACATGACCAAGAAATTCGATTTCTTCCCATCGGTTAAGAAAGGGGATGTTATTTCTTCTGGTATGGTTCTTGGTACGGTACAAGAGACATCTTCGATAACTCATCGCATTCTTGTCCCTCAGGGGATTTCCGGCACTGTGTATTCCATAAAGAAGGCTAAAGTCACGGCCAAGGAAATTATAGCTGTTATAAAGGATGAGAATGGAAAATCTCGTTCGATAAAAATGTCTCATGATTGGCCTGTTCGGACTCCTCGCATGATAAAAGAACGGTTTCTCCCTAAATATCCTCTTGTCACGGGAAGGCGTGTCATCGATACATTCTTTCCGATTGCCAAGGGAGGAACTGCTGCGATACCAGGTCCGTTTGGTGCCGGCAAGACAATGACACAGCAGGATATTGCGAAATGGTGTGATGCTGACATCATCGTCTACATAGGTTGTGGGGAGCGGGGAAATGAAATGACTGAAGTCCTCAATGAATTCCCCACGCTTAAGGATCCAAGATCCGGACGGCCACTCATTGACCGGACGGTCATGATAGCCAACACATCAAACATGCCTGTTGCAGCTAGAGAAGCATCAATTTATACAGGTATAACTATCGCCGAATATTTTCGGGATCAGGGATATGATGTCGCTCTCATGGCCGATTCGACATCGCGCTGGGCTGAAGCGATGAGAGAGATATCGACCCGTCTTGAGGAGATGCCCCGGGAAGAGGGATATCCTGCTTATCTTCCTGAACGGCTCGCTCGTTTCTACGAACGTGCCGGGCTTGTTGATACATTTTCAGGTAAGAGGGGTTCTGTTACTGTCATAGGTGCCATCAGCCCTCAAGGAGGTGATTTTTCAGAACCTGTCACACACAATACTTTGCGCGTGGTCAAGACGTTCTGGGCTCTTGATTCGAGTCTCGCTTACCAACGACATTTCCCTGCTATTAATTGGATGCAGAGCTATTCGGGATATGATTATATGTTCGCCGTACCTTCATCTGATAATGATTCATCCGAAGATGATCGGGTCGATAAAAAGACAACCTCCTCATTTTCTGAAAACAGATCATTGGCTTTGGAGCTTCTTCATGAGGAAGATGAACTTCAGGAGATTGTCAAGCTCGTAGGTCCGGATGCTCTTCCTGAAAAAAAGAAAGTCATCTTGCAGACGGCAAAAATGTTGCGGGAAGATTTTTTGCAACAGAATTCTCTCGATCCGGTCGATGCGTACTGCTCGACAGAAAAACAACGTCAGATGCTTGATAGTATCATCCACGTCCATCATATGATCGAACAGCTTGTCGACAAAGGAAAATCAGTTGCTGAACTTGCAAAAGATGAGTTGTTCAAACATGTCGCTGACCTGAAAACACAGGATGATATTTCCGCAACTCGCAAGACCATCCTGAAACGGATAGAACAGCTTCTTGCAACAGAAGATGCCGTGACCTCGAAAGGTGAGATAAAGTGATTAAAGAATACAAATCAATCATAGGTATTAAAGGCCCTCTTGTCATTGTCAATGCAGTAACTGACGTCTCATATGATGAGCTTGTTTCAATACGATTGCAGACCGGAGAAAAACGGACTGGGCGTGTGCTTGAGATTGATGGTGATAAAGCTATCGTGCAAGTATTTGAAGGGACGGAGCAATTAGGACAATCCTCTGCAAAGATCCGTTTTCTGGGCAGATCGATGACTTTAGGCGTTAGCGAACAGATGCTCGGAAAAATATTTGATGGTGCAGGACATCCTAAAGACGCTTCGTTTTGCATAACTCCTGATAAGACTTATGATGTCAACGGTAATCCTATCAATCCACTACGACGATCATTCCCTACTGATTTTATCCAAACTGGTGTTGCAAGTCTTGATGTTATGAACACTCTTGTCCGAGGTCAGAAGCTACCTATATTTTCAGGATCGGGATTATCGCATAACAAGCTGGCCACTCAGATCGCAAGACAGGCCAAGGTCAAGAAAAAAGGAGAGAAATTCGCTGTCGTATTTGCCGCGATGGGAATAACGAATGAAGAAGCCTTATATTTTCAGAATGAACTGATGGAATCGGGTTCTGCTTCGAATGTGGTTATGTTTCTCAATACTGCAAGCGATCCAACTATCGAACAGATACTCACTCCACGCCTCGCGCTAACTGTTGCCGAATATCTCGCTTTCGAAAAAGGCACGCATGTGCTTGCCATCCTGACTGACATGACCAATTACTGCAATGCTTTAAGCCAGATTTCAGCGGCCCGCTCTGAAATTCCTGGACGACGAGGATTTCCCGGTTACATGTACACGGATCTGAGCTCGATCTATGAACGTGCAGGTCGAATAAAAGATAGGGCTGGCAGCATCACGCAATTACCTATAATCTCTATGCCTGATGATGATATCACGCATCCAATCCCTGATCTCACAGGATACATTACTGAAGGTCAGTTCGTCTTTTCCCGCGATCTCGCTTTTAAGAATGTCTATCCTCCCGTCGACCCGCTACCTTCCCTTTCGAGATTGATGAAAAACGGTATCGGTAAGGATAATACCAGAGAGGATCATAGGCAGGTATCTGACCAATTATATCTTGCATACTCAAAAGGTCGGGAGGTCCGTGATCTTGTAGCGGTTGTCGGTAAAGAGAGTATTGATGATATTGATAAGCAATATCTTGATTTTGCAACTCATTTTGAAGAGGAATTCCTCACACAATCAGAGCATGATAATTTTACCATCGAACAATCGCTCTCTAAAGCTTGGAAGCTACTTTCGGGATTGCCTCAAAACGAGCTAAAACGGATAAGCGATGAATTTATAGAAAAATATCATCCTGGCACGGATGAATAAATGTGATGTTATATGGATGTCAAACCGACACGAACAGGATTGCTCCAGACAAAAAAACGATTGTCTTTAGCTGATAAGGGACATGATCTTCTCAAACAGAAATACGATGCTCTTATGATGAAGTTCATTGAACAGTCAAAACAGATAATCTCCCTTCGAAAAGAACTTACTGGATCGATGGATATCATCTCTAAAAAACTCTTCTCGCTTCAAGCATACTATGGTATTGACAGAATAGAAAAGGAATTCTCGCTTTGTTTCCAACCCGTGATTTATGAGGTGATATCCGAAAAAGTTTTCGGTGTCACGTATCCCTCGATCCGCATCCGTCAACATGATTTGTCCGGTGTTTCATTCTCCGGATCGATACAAGGGGTTTGTCTTGAACTTGAAACTAAAAAAGAATCTCTTTTTGAGCTCATCAATAAACAGCTTGCTCTTGTCATGATAGCTAAAGAACTCAAGCGGACTAAGAAGAAAGTCAACAGTCTCGAGAAAAATGTTATACCTGAACTGGAACAGGCCAAGAAAAGAATAGGGCTCGTACTCGAAGAGCGTGAAAAAGAATTATTTACGACACTCAAGAAGGTGAAAGACTCTCGTGAGAATGCATCTGAGAAAACAACCTAAGAACGTGTTGGTGTTCTATGCCTTGACAGCAGCCAACATTGTCATGATACTTGGCTTTTTCATAGCTATTGGTATTCTGATATTCACCTACATATTATGAACTGTTCGTTTTTTAATCTCGCTGTTCTGGCTGTTTAAATACCTTGCTTATAGCTACAGGATTTTCATAACTACGTTTGATGATTTCATTGACATAGATATCTTTATTCGTATCATTCATGTGCCTTTCCATCATCTGTTTTGCAAGATTGTAGTTCTGCTCATGCATTGTTTGTTTAAACAGTTGTTGTTGTAATATTTCCTTAACAGCACTTGCTTCCTTTACGACTTCAGAACTTATTTCGTGAGGTTTCTCATTGAAGTTATCGTACACTTCAAACTTGTAAATCGGTTTTTCCGTTGCGGTATCAACAAGATATATTGTGTTATCGTTTATCATATGATATATATCGTGTGGTAAACCTTGTATGTCTGTTTGGTCATCAAAATTGTTTATTTCAGCTTCTAGTTTTTTTATTTGTGTTTCGTATTCTTTTAATGTGATTTTACTGTTTTGATTTGTTTTTTCTAATTTTTTCTTACTTTTTCTTCTTGCATTTCTCATTGTTTCTTCATTCGATTTCACTTCTTGCTCGAGTTCAGTTGAAAATTTCCGGTATAAAGATATTCTGTTGTATAGTTTTCCGATACTTTCTGCTCCTGTGGTGATCTCGTAGTCTGTAGATTCGATCGAACTTGTTTCGGGGAACATATTTGTTATTCTTACTTTATATATTACGGTTTCTTTTAATCCATTTAATGTTTCAATATCCAATTCTCCATGTCTGAAACCGGTGCTTTTTCCAGTATCTTTGTTGCTTATAGGTCCTATAGTCGCTGTTGTTTGAAGAACATGGTTGACGACTTCATCATTAAATGTGCTGAAATATTCTGTTACTGTTTTTATAGCTTCATTTGCTTTTTGTTCGTATAGACTTGATAGTACTTGATTTGCCCTTCTAACTTGATTTAGGCTGTTTTTTGTTTGTTTTAATTTGTTTTCAAGATTTTGTTCTGACATGGTCTGACCTTTTTTATTTTTTTATAATAAGCTTCGGGGAACACATCCCAATCGAATGTTGTAAGTTGGTTCTTTTTCTCCTGTTGATTCAGGTTTTTTTGTTTCAATATACATGTGGTCGAACACAGTGCCATTATACCTTATTACGCCCTTTTCTGTGATTGCCTCTGTCATCTGATCCAGACGTTCCATTTCGGAAAAATCAGTTTCGCGTCCACCATAGTGTAGCGCTCCTGAAAAGAACAGGGCTTCGGAGATGTCCTTCAATGATTTTTCTTGTTTGATAAATCCTGCAACGGGATTATATGCTCCTAGTAGGTTTTTCTTGATGATATTCCCGACATGGATTTCATCATCTCCGTTGTTGTCGTTCGCTGAACGGTTGTTGTAGCGCAAGATGTTCGTATATAATTCTTGAATAAGATCTTCTTTTTCTCGAGGGTTCATTTTATGGTGTTGTTATTATCTTGTCATATTTAAATATTTCTAAAAAATAACTACTTAACGATGAAAACACTGTGTATTGTGTATATTTTTTTTAAAAAAAGCGTAGCTTTTAAAAATGAAGTATTTCTTCCTGACGGGGTATGTGAATGACATATTCATTGCGCCACGATCGCATCTTCGATAATCAAAGATTGTCGGTCGCGTTCGTGTCTTCATATTCATTGCGCCACGATCGCATAATCTGGTATTGCGCTGGCCTTGAGCGACGAACAACAACAAAGTGTTGTCGAGGTTTTTCCTCACGTCCAAAACAGCCAGTTCCTTACGGAATTCCCGGTTCAAATCCGGGTCGTGGCGCTTTATTTTTAATAAAGCGACAATAGCGAATTTTGTGAACAAAATTCTAGCGCAGTGGCGCCATTATTTTTTCTCAGTGTATTCGAGCAAACTGCGCAGAATACGCTCCCTTCGCCTAGGGGTTTACTGGCGTGTACTCGAGCAAACTGCGCAGAATACGCTCCCTTCTCCTAGGGGTTTCCTGGCAGGTGGTGGCGCTTTTTTGTATTCTGACGAGAGCGAGAACGTTCATCGAGATTGGATTTGGATTTTTTGTTTATGGTTTACAACTCGTTATTCGTACCATCTCTTCGTGATGAGGTTTATTTTTCCAAATGCTTGTTTCATGATTATTTCTTTTTTTTCTGGATAGAAATACATTCCTTCGGCTTTCACTGATTCGATATCTTCAACGCCCAAGAATCCGAAGATTGTTGTTGCAAGTGTTGTGGAATATTCAACGATTTTATCGTCGGTGTCAGTGTATGTGCCTCCGCTTGTTGTTAGGATCATGACTTTCTTGTCATGAAGGTTTCCATAGATGCCTTCTTCATCTTCATCCCATGTTTTTCCTTTCAGTGCGATAGAATCAAGGTATGCTTTGACTATTGCAGGTACTGAGAAATTAAACATGGGGTATGCCAGTACGATATAATCTGCCTTGAGTATCTGAGTGGCAAATCGATCCATTTTTGAAAGCAATTTTTTTTCTTTTGAAGTTAATTCTTTTCCGACATAATCTCTTCTAAAATATGCCATTAGGTTTTCCCTGACAAACATATCAGGTATATCTTCTGTGAGATCGACTTCTTCAAACACTCCTTTAACCTGTCGTCTGAATGTATCGACAAGTCGTTTGGTGTTTGATCGCTCTTTTCGGGGTAGATAATGGATGAGAAGTGTTGTTTTCATAGTTTTGCCTCGGAACATGGATGATAGCAAATTGTTTTATAAGTTTTATCAAGGATACTTTCTATTCTTCATATCCTTGATTCTGTCGAGATTCCTGTCCCGGGCTTGCGATGATAATATCATCAATACGAAGAATCATCATGGCAACATCACTTGCACTGGCTACCGCTTGGGTTTTCACTGGTAACGGTTCTACGATCCCTTTTTTGAAGGCATCGAATACATGTCCTGTAAACACGTCGATTCCCGACCATTTTTTTCCTTTATCATGCTCTGCCTTGAGTTCTGCAATAATGTCCACTGGATCGAGTCCTGCATTTTCAGAAAGTGTCTTTGGGATGATTTCCATCGCTTGGGCAAAGGCATTGATTGCAAGCTGTTCTTTTCCTGAATGTTGTTGTGCGTATGATGTGAGCTCTTTTGATAATTCGATCTCACACGATCCGCGTCCTGCAACGACGCGTTTCGCTTTTATAGCTGAATTGACGTTGCCCAGTGCATCTTCAACCGCTCGTGCTACTTCGTTGGTGATGTGCTCTGTACTTGCTCTTACGAGAATCGTCACTGCTTTAGGATCTTTGCACTCTTTGATAAACGTCATCGATTCATCACCAAGAGAAACCTCTTCCACTGTGCCTGCATGGCCGAGATGGTTTTTTTCTATGTCGTTGACATTGGTGATAATCGTCGCTCCTGTCGCTTTGGAAATGTTTGATAGTTCGCTTCGTTTTACTCTTCTACATGCATAGTTTCTTTTTTTTGAAAGGAGATA
>CAZRUJ010000026.1:0-13313 GCA_964603345.1 uncultured Methanosarcinales archaeon
TATACTGACAGCACAACAACAAACTGCACGGAACATCTAATAAGGATCTCAAAAAAAGACAGTATCAAACAAGACGGCGGCAATCGTATTGATCTTGGTGATTGTCGTAGCTGCACTAGCAGTGGCCTTCGTGACAACACCTCTTAGAGAAGAGCTGGTCGGTAAGCAAGAAGACAAACAAAAGACCATCGTGATTGCGACAGTCAACGGAAATGACATCAGCCAGCAACAATTCGACAGGCAATGGAATACACTACCGCCCACCATCAAGATGCAAGTGGGAAAGGATGCCATACTAGAAGATCTCATCAACCAAGAACTAATCATGCAGGATGCAAAGAAAAAAGAAATCACTGTAAGCAAGCAGGAGACAGAAGCATTTGTCAATCAACAACTAGCACAATCACAAGTCACGCTCGACCAGTTCAAGCAACAGCTCCAATCGCACGGAATGTCATATGAAGATATTCTGAGTATTTATCAAAAACAATTGACCATAGCGAGATTGTTTGAACAGCTTCCTGAAGCAGATTTCAACGTGACAGATGAAGAAGCGAAGGCATATTATGAGAATAATACAGACGAATTCTATCAGGATGAACAGGTAACGGTCAGGCACATTCTGATCATGGTCAATGACGAAACCAACAAGACCGAATCACAAGAAACGGCACAAATGATAAATGAGACACTCGAGAATAACAACAACAGTAATTTCTGCGAACTCGTAGAGAATTATACTATGGATTTAGGAAGCCGAGATAACTGCGGAGAATATACATTCGGTAAAGGACAGATGGATAAGGCATTTGAAAATGCGAGTTTCTCGATGGAAGTCGGAGAGCGAAGAGTTGTAGAATCTGATTTCGGCTATCATATAATCATTAAGACAGGAGAATCAGAAGCAAGATATCTTGAGCTTGAAGATGTAGTCCAACAAGCTCAAGAAAGGAATGTCACGGTGCTTGATACTATCAAAGACCTGATTGCACAACAAAAAATGACGGAATTCTATGAAGAATATGTTTCGAAACTCAGGGAAAATGCCACCATAACCTATGAGAAGGAGCCGATTAATAGCGACGGGCAACAACTAGAGAATACGACAATCGAACTAAATATGAGCGATGAAAAACTAAACTGAATTCCAAACTAGCTTCGATGAAGCGATACGGAAAAGAGAAACGAGACAGTGACAGGGTCGTAGCGAGAGAAGGTTTATAAATAACTGATGCTTTCCGTATCATCGTGCCCAAATGGGTTCCGTTCGAGCAGAGGTTTGAACCCTTGCGATGAAATACGGCCACTCTTGGACACGACAGCCTGGCACGAGAGTACTCATTGGAGCCTACGACTAACGTCAAGCAATGAAACTGGGAGTTAGTGTTCCAGGCACCAATCACACTCACATAAGGATTGTATCCTTACGAGCAAAGCTCAAGACATGTTAGCAAGTAGTTTCATCACAGAATTGCAACACATAGTTGCCGAACAGGGAATAATTCGATAAGCTTTACGAAACTCACAACTCACACGTTCAACAGATCATACGAGAATACGTCATGGGATAAAACGATCAGACAATAGTCAGACATTGACGGATCGAAGACATCCCGAGCACACTTGATAATCACGAACGATACGAGAACACGCTTCAGCACGTCCAGTCCCTAAAGAGAGGAGACTTTGAAGCAAAAGCTTATTTCTTCCAGCGTGCAACTATAACGTAATCCTCTGATGAAATGCGAGATTTCAAAGCAAAGGAGGTTTGAACAGCAATGGCAAAAATTGCACAAGCATCATCGAAATACATCATACACACTAACATCACCATCGACGGTGTTGTAGACCGACCTGACGTCATCGGCGCAGTATTCGGACAGACAGAAGGACTTCTTGGAGAGGATCTTGAACTCAGGGAAATGCAAAAATCAGGACGTATCGGCAGGATCGAAGTGAATACTGAAGCCAAAAACGGTAAGACAGTAGGAGAAATTATCATACCGAGTTCTCTCGATAAAGCGGAAACGGCCATCGTGGGTGCAGCACTGGAAATCATCCAAAGGATAGGACCTTGCAATGCAAAAATTCAAGTGACGAAAATAGAAGATATCAGGATCACCAAACGAAAACAAGTCGTTGAGCGAGCGAAACAGTTGCTAAAAGGACTTGTCGATTCGACAGCGCCTGACACTCAAGAAATCGCTGATGAAGTGGCATATTCAGTACGAGTTGCTGAAATCCAGGAATATGGCAAGGATAAGCTCCCAGCAGGACCGACCATTGACGAATCCGATGAAATCATTGTGGTAGAAGGACGGGCAGATGTCCTGAACCTCCTCAAATACGGATTCAAGAATGCAATAGCCGTCGGAGGTACGGGAGTTAAACAAACGATTGTCGACTTGTGTAAGGAAAAGACAGTAACCGTCTTTGTCGATGGCGATAGAGGAGGAGATCTTATTGTCAAGGAGCTACAGAATATCACTGAAATCGATTTCGTCACGAAAGCACCGGCAGGCAAGGAAGTAGAAGAATTGACAAAAAAGGAAATCCACAAGTCGATACGAGCGAAAGTATCAAGCGAACAAGTCCATCTGGAGCAAAAAGAAGGAAGTAACCACTACAACAGCTACAATTACAAGAACAGCAGTATCCAAGATACTCGAAAACAACAGAAGAACACCCAAAGCACCAGAAGAGGACAGGAAAGCAAGACAGCCGGTAAAAGCATGCCGAAGTCCCAACCGAACCAAGCATCCGCATCCAAAGAAAAGGAACTAAGAAATGATGAGAAGGAAAAATTCAACAGCATGCTCGAGGATCTTATAGGGACAAGAGGGGCTTACGTTCTCGATAAGAACATGAGCGTTCTCGGAAAGATTCCCATCAGCGAGCTGGAGAGCACGATAAAAAGCTTGAGTAATTCGGTTTATGCCATCATCTTCGATGGCAGCGTCACAAAGGAACTTGTCAGCACCAGCGAGAAAAGCGGCGTGAAATACCTTGTGGGTATGAGCAGCAAGGTTAAGACAAGCGGACGAGTCGGCGTCTATACACCGGAACAGCTCGCGTGAGCACCACACAGAAATCAAGATTTATTTTTTTATCTTTTTTATGCTTTTTTCTTATCATATGAAGCGATTCCCACCAAATCCTTGCGCTTGTTAACATATACACCAGCAAAAACGTCAGAAAGACCAGTCAACAATGCGAATGCACAGAAGCAATAGCCAAGAATAAGAACAGTCATATTATCAGGATTGGGAATATCGGGTTTTAACAGAAAACCGCCACCCATTCCGAGGACCGAACCAGCAACCAGTTTCAACACACCTTCTTTACGCAACATATCAGCCACGGAAGCAAGATCAGAGATCTTTTTCTTATACTTGGCTTCGATCTTAAGCTCGAGTTCCCACATCTTAAATAAATCCTTGGCAGTCGCTGTCGAGCGATGCTCGAGAAATTCTTCTTCTTTAGCAATACGTTTTTCAAGACGGGCAAGATCGATCTTGAACGATTCCATAATGGATTTCATATGAGGAAGAAATGAATACATTACTTTAGATGCCCTTCGGAGGTGACGATCGGTCAGTTCTTCATACAAACTCTTGCTATTGTTCAAGGATTTACGAATATGAACATATAAGCTGAGAAAACGTTGACCCTCACGCTCAAAACCAGGCCTGATTGTGTCAAGCACTCGTTTCTCATTACGGACACACCAGCGAAGCGTATCCATATCTTTTTTAGAAAAACCGGAAAAACCATTCTTTTGATAGTGATCTTCAATACACCTTATTACAGCATGACGTTCTTTAGAGATGGAAAACAGCAATGTCGAAGTCTTGACTATGGAGGAAGTGAGCAGTTCCAACCGGTTAAGAGAATCCTTATCAATGCGATATTCGTTTCCAGACTGGCGATCACGTACCATACAGGAAACTCCATAGAGTAATCATATTTAAGCATTTCCCAGAAGAAAAAAATTATACTGCTTGTTTCTCAAGCCATGAAATCTCATCGTCAGTGAGATCGAGTTCGTCCTGCAATTCTCGAGAGCGGGTGAGGGCGGGCAAGAGAAAATATAAGGAATCTTTACGGACACGGCTTTTTGAAGTGGAGGTAGCAATCGCAATCTTTTCAACGACAGAATCACGTTTGGCATACGCTATGTTAGCACGCCAATATTTGAGTAGACGAGTCGGTTGCTTATAGCTTGGCACAGTAGCATACTTCGCATCCTTAGAAAGGGAGATGCCAACGGAGAGGAGAATATAACAATAGACATAAAAACGATAATATTGCCATCTTCTTATACGACCGAAAAACCGGTCAGCCTTGGAAAGCACGTCATAAGCACGGTACAAATCAGAAAAGCGAGTATATTCATGAGGGATATTTTCATCAAGCCAGAGAAATATTTTATCAAGATCTTCATTCACATTATCGTAAGCCCCAAATACTACTTGAGGGTCAGTGGATTTGAATACCCTGATAAGAACATTACCGAGCACTTCAGTCTGACGACGGACTTCAAGGGTATCCACGCTGCTTTGCGCAATGACAACGTAGGTGAACAAGTCGTTTAAAGCAGCTCTCACATCACCAGCAGCGTTGCGACTGATAGCTTTTAGAACAGCAACATCACAATCCACCCCGAGCCGTTCGCAGGTCTGCTCGAGTACTGTGCGGATGTCAGAAGGACGCAAAGAAGATAATTCCACCTTATCACAAACTTTTCGAACAGAGGATAATTTCTTGTCAAAAATATTCGTTCCCGTCATGACGATGGGAAAGGTCGAGCTCTTGATGAACTTGACAATTTCACCTGCAGCACCACGATCCTTGGTTGCAGAAAGACCGTCAATCTCATCGAGCAAGATAATCTTCTTGTTACCGAACAGACTCGCCTGGCCTGTCGCTTTGGAGAGGAATTCTTTCAGACCAGCCTTGTTTCTCGTGTCGCTCGCATTGAGCTCCAGAACATCATAACCTTGCTCTGCAGCGAAAGCGTGGATCATGGTCGTCTTACCAACACCACTCGGACCGTATAATAACAAGCCCTTCCCTTTGGAAAACGAACGGAAAAAAGATATCATCTTATCAATAGCACCGTCCTGACCGACAAATTCAGAAAGACAAGTTGGCCTGTATGTGAAAAAAGGATCCATGATGATATAAAAGGAGCGAAAAGAGTATAAAAAACTTGCCACATGGCAAGCACTAGATTTAAGAACAAAACAACATCACCCCAAAGATAGCAGTACAAAAACGAGGTAATCCGTATGATTATAGGAATTGTGGGAAAACCATCAGTGGGAAAAAGCACATTTTTCAAGGCAGCGACAATGTCAGAAGTGGAAATCGCCAATTATCCGTTCACGACAGTGAATCCTAATCGAGCGGTAGGATTTGTCAAAATAGAAGATGTAGCAAGAGAATTCAACAAGACAGCGAATCCGAGAATGGGATATGTCAAAGGAAAGTGGCGTTTTACCCCCATAGATCTTCTTGATGTGGCAGGGCTGGTTCCTGACGCACATAAAGGAGAGGGTATGGGATCGCAATTTCTTAATGATCTCAATCAAGCGAACGCGCTCATCCACGTGATTGACGCTTCAGGAAGTGTCAATGAGAAGGGAGAGCCGGTCGAAGCAGGAAGTTATGATCCTTGCAAGGATGTCCGCTTTCTTGAAGTCGAACTCGATTATTGGTATAAGGGAATCCTGACCAAAGGATGGGAGAAATTCACTAGAGTCATAAATCAGGAAAAAAAGGAAGTGCATAAAGCGATAGCAAAGCAGATGAGCGGTCTGGGCGTAAACGAGGCAGTTGCAGAAGAAGCGATCACAAGTGCTGGCGTCAACAAGGACGATGCAAGCTCATGGGTAGAAGAGGATCTGCTTGCAGTATCCCGAGAGCTGCGCAAGCGAACGAAACCGATGGTGATAGCTGCAAACAAGTGCGATCATCCAAAAGCAGGAGAGCACATCAAGGAATTGAAAAAAATATTTCCCAAGTATACAATCATTCCATGCTCTGCTGAAGGAGAACTGGCGCTTAAGGAAGCGAGCAAAAATGATTTCATAGAATACATACCGGGAGAGCATTCATTTACCGAAACTAAACGAGGAAAGGACGACTTGAGCGAAAAGCAGCGAAAAGCATTGTCTTTTCTAGACTCATCAGTACTTAAGACATTCGAGAAAGGAACAGGAGTACAGGCTGTGCTTAATGAAGTGGTGTTTGGAACGCTCAAGCAAAAAGCCGTACATCCAGGTGGCGTGAGCAAGCTAGAGGATCAGCATGGCAATGTATTGCCCGATTGCTTCTTAATGGATGAGAATGCGACCGCGCTCGATTTCGCCTACAGATTACATTCAGATTTCGGAGATAATTTCGTCAAGGCAATCGATGTCAAAACAAAAAAGCCAGTAGGAAAAGATCACGTTCTCAAGCACCTCGACATCATAGAAATCATGTCGACAAAATAAGCAGACGAAAAAAAAGAGAAAAAAAGAAGAAATATTCATTTGATGAGGTTGTACCTGTCAAGAAGGTTCTTATATCTCTGGAAGTCAGGGGATCGCTTGAACGCTTCGACCTGATTGGGAGAAAGACGATTGATCCATTTGTGAATCACTTTCAAAGTATCACGAGTCTCTTTGTATAATTCATCCCTCTCTTCCTGTACTTTTACCTGTTCACGAATCACCTCTTCAGAAATATCCCCTTCATAAGCCTCATTTCTTGGACGAGAGGATAAAAAAGAGAACAGACGTTCAAATAAAGAAGTCCTATTACGCTCAATCTCTTCAGATTCGGAATCGACATCCTCAATCTCGTGCTCGACTTCCTCAATTTCCTCTTTAACACCTTCATCAATATCGTGTTCGGCAGATTCATATTCGCGAACATTACAAGACCCCCGGGAAAAAATAGAGAGCAAGGAGAACCGCTTCGGAGAAGGCTTTTCATAAACTGTTGATTCGACATCATTGACCCAAGGAACCGAGCCTGAGTTTGATTTGGAAGGAATAAGGCTTTCCACCTTCTTGAAAAAAGAGTTGGTTGAAAAACCACCCATCTTCCTCCGTTCGATGTAGGAACCAAGATCATCATTCAATTCTTTCTGACGCTTATTAATACTAACCACCCGTGTATTATTGTTATAATGAATAAACTTTCTTAGGACACAGTTGAAAAGTATTTATAAGTCTTTCTATGAAAAGAAGATAAAAATAAGAAGGAGAAAAGTGGGGACACTGATAGACTCACTAAACGTTCCTGACCAGTTCCCCACATAAGGATAAGAAAGTAGAAAGAAAGAGTGGGGACACTGGGATTCCATCGAACGAAGTAGAGAGGGTGCCGATACGAGAAGTATCGAGCATGTTCAAATCCCGAAACGGAGCAAGAAAAAAGGAAAAAAAGAGTGGGGACACTGGGATTTGAACCCAGATCTGCCGGTATCTTCTGAATAGACTGCTAATCATCGTCCCAGTATTGAGACTCATCGCTCCATCCAACTGGAGCCGGCTATTCTGCCGGATTATACTATGCCCCCACAATAAGAATGAAAACCTTATTGCAAGCGAACCACAAATCGCGGATGAGAAAATGAAGTGATGATCCATTTATAAAAATTATCTCTGTGAGGCTCTGTCCAGAAAGGAATAGATTTGTATACCAACCAAGAAGCCGCTTGCGAGTTTACACTAATTAATGGAGAAAAGAATACCTTGAATGAGGTGTTTTTAGGGAATGGAAAAAACATGAAATTATGCAAACCGACACTGTGATCTTCGTTTTGGACAGAGACCTCTGTGAGAACGATTTAGATATATATTCCTGAATCGGATTTGATCCCCTCTATGATAAGATATGACCATAGCAGACCCTTAATCTTCTTTACACGAACCGAAAACCCTGCATTACGGAACATCTCAGAAAGCTCTTTGCGAGACGGAAGGCTGTTAGGGATAAAACCATAGAAATCAGCATAGTCAACAAACCGGATAACACCATTGTCAGGGAGAACGTCAGCGACATGATCCAAAAATGAAGGAAGGTGTGATACGTGACTTAACAAACCGACACTGATAACAACATCCACATGGACGATAGAAGGATGGACACGCGAGATGCCGTGCTCGTCATGGATGACATTGACAGACGGGAAGCGAGAGGAAAGTTTTCGAAACAGGCTTTCAGAATGCTCGATAACAGAACAATGATCGAAAGGAACGGGAGATTCTTTTAGCAGAAGGCCCGAACCAACCCCCAAGAACAGAATGTCGTGTTCGCAAGAAAGCCCCGCAAACAATCGTTTACGGATGTGACGAGGAAGGAATAAACGCTCAAGAAGACGTGATAGTTCAGCAGTCTTATTATGGAACGTCAAGGTAGCATGAGGATTGTAATGGAAGTTCATCAACAAAAAAACAGGAATACCGATGAGGATGAACGAACCGATCAAAGACAAGGTCTGTAAGGCACCTGGCTCGTTAACAACCCACAATCCGATAAGAGAGAATGTTATCAGGACAAGGACGATAGGAGCCCACGTGCCTCCAGGAGCCTTGTAACCATCAAAGGAAGGATGCTTACGACGGATGATGATAAGGCTAAATACCACACTCACATACATGATAAGCAGGAGAGGTACGAGAAGATGCAATAAGGTCTCGTAACTTCCAGCTCCGACAAACACGAGAAGCGAGGTGACTATTGTCTGGAACAGGATGGCCCTATGAGGAGTCTTGTTCTTGGAATGAAGCCTGGCAAAAGAAGGGATGAATAATCTATCCTTAGCAAGAGCAACAAGAAGGTTTGGAGCCGCGACGATCCATCCGGCGACACTACCTATGATAGCAAGATAGACAAGGATGCTGTAGATGGGAACGGCACCGGGCCCGTAGACATTGCTGGCGATGGCAGCGAGAGGGGCGGATGCTTCAGCGAGCTGGCTCCAATGCAATATGCTCTGGGCAGTAATAACGAAAAGAACGGCAACGATAAAAATAATCAAAGTCCCATTGACAAACGCCCGAGGCATGACATGTTTGGGATTGTCAACCTGCTCGGCAAGAAAAGTAGTAGTCTCCCAGCCAAAAAACGTTTCGGAAATGAAAAATATGGTGGTGATGACAATCAATGAACCACTGAGAAAACCACCAAGACCCGCATCAAGAGAAGAAAAGGCAGCGTGAGAGGTCCAGTCAGTGAAATTTGACATGTTGAAATTGAGAAGTCCCGGCACGATGATACCGAAAACGGCAGATAATGTGATGCCAGCAAAGGTCAATAACATGACCTTACCAGTCTTTAGACCCTTGAAAGCGATGAAATTGAAAATGAGGATGAACAATACCCCGAGAATGGAGATCGCGAAGTTAGATAGAAAAGGAGCTATATACTTAATAGCACCAACCATGAGCATCGCGATGGTGATATTAGCGGCGATAAGCGATATCCAACCGAGCAAAAAACTGGGAAAGAAACCGAACGCTTCTTTGGCGTATTCGTATACACCTCCTTCTTTCGGATAACGACTGACAAGTTCGCCGAATATAGTACTGTAATACAAGGCGATAAAACCCATGATAATCCACGAAAAGATGGCAAACAACCCGGCTTTCTGAGCGCCTACAGAAGGAAGAAAATAAATTCCGGTTCCCATGATACTGTTGATGCTGATAAGAAGGATCGCAGGATACGAGAGTTTAGAGCCGGACATACAGTAGTGCGAGAGCAACATACACCTATTTAAATATTATTGAAGAGAATAATCCGACCACTTCTAAGTCAAGACAACCCACAACGTTCACAAAAAATACATCCTTGATTCGGAAGTGAGATGAATCTATAATTATGAAATCATCGTCAGTTATATCACATACAGGACGGAAGCGTATGAGATGGTAAGAAGGCAAAGGCGAAACGAATGAGAACAGCATGACAAGAAGTTATTTTATTTTTATTATTATTCATAAACAAAAGAAAAAAAAGAAGAATAAAATGAAACGGAAAGCGGGTTCGAAAATAGTACAATTACTTGTTTTTCGGAGGTCGTCCTGGACCACGCCGCGTCTTTGAAGAGCGTTTTTTTTCCGATACTTTTTTTCTCCCTGAAAAAGTTTGATCCGACTGTGTTTTCTTCGGACGTCCAGGTCTCTTTTTCGACGAAGTCTTTTTTTTCGAAGAAACAAATCTCTTTTTCGAAGGTGCTTTTTTGACAGATTTCTTTCTCGTACGAGAAGATCGCAATGCGGATTTAGCTTTCGAAGCGGTGTTTCCGGAAGAATATTTCAAGACCGAGCTCTTGGAACCCTTCTTGCTCGTTGAAGGATTGGCCTTTGGAGAAACGCGTTTTCTAGTGGAACGAGCGAATATTGAACCAGCCATCAAAGACTTGTATGTCCGCGCTCTAGTCTTGCGACTAAATATCTTCTGACCAAACCTTTTGCGTGCAACACGACTCGGCCTGCGACCAGGCTGCCTTTTCGTTCTCATCGAGAAGACGAAAAAGATCGCCAAAACGAGGATGACAAGCATCAGCCAGTTGAAATACGGACATCCTGCTTTGAAAAAGCTTTGGACGGTATGATCCTCGACAGGAAGGACCTCAACCAATATCTTGTCGGACGTGGCCGTCTCGTTATATTCGTCAACAACGAACAATTCGATCGAAGTATTACCGTGCCAGTCAGCAGCAGGTTCCAAGGTTATCTCCGATTCGTTGATGTCAAATGACATGATGGATTCATTGACCTCATCGACACCGTAGGTGGCAATGTTATAATCAGGGTCGAAGAAATACTCATCATATTCCAAAGTAAGAGTCTCATCTTCAACAATATAGACCTTGTTTAACTGATCGGATGTCGTATTGTGCTGGGTGTAAAATGTTGATTTGCCAGGCAATCCGAACACGGAAGTGATGACAATCGCTGCTACGAGGAGGAAGACAACACCCCATTTGAGGAGTTGATGTTGAGCTTTGAATTCCTTTTTCGAAGAGAACACCCTTGCAAGCAATATCACAATCGAAGCGAGAGTGAGCGCTGATAGGATGAAAAAGATCAGTGTACAGACGGCAAGCGATGCGATAAACGACCATGCCTTTTTCCATATCGACTCATCCTTGACGGTCAAGGATACGGGAATGTATTGATCGTAACCGCTACTCACGTGAGTTATCATTAACCTGCCCGCGAATTCTTTACCGATAAGATCCTCTGAAGTCATGTTGTCATCAAGAGCATTATCTTCATCAATCTCCAGAGCAAGACCTGCTTGGCCTTCTGTATCGACGGTGACCGTCTCATTTCCAAGTTCCAAGCCAGGTGTGGCGTTCAGGAGCTCAAGATCATATGTTGAAAGCCGCGTCCCGTCATTTCTCAAGGATAGATCGGCTGACATATCATCGAATACGACTTTCTGCTGCGAACCCTTAACGGAAATGCCAAAGCAAGTATTCTTGTCATCGACGAACAATTTGAAGCTTTCAGTATCCGCAGAGTCAGCATTAGCATACAATGTGACGTCGATAGGATATTTATGATTCCTGTTATCAGGGACGGAATAATGCATTGCGATATCATCAACATCCCCTGCTTTCGAGAACCACGAATCATTCGAGAATGTTATGAAATCAGGCATGGCAGCGGTGAATTCCATCAAGCTTCGTTTGGAGCCAGAATTTTTCACACGAGCGTTTTTCGTGAACGTGTCACCCGCACACACATAGAATTTATCAGGAGTGTCAGTCAGCTCCAGTTCCGCATCATGGCAGTCAGATACTTCAAGCTCGCGAGTGAGCGTCTTGGTCGTATCGCCATTGATAGAAGTCACTTCGAAGGTGACCGTATAATTATCTTCAGAAATCCGTTGCAATCCCGATGCAGTAAGGTTTGTGGTGAATTGCTGTCCCGGACCTAGCGTCACTTCTTCAGGAAATAACCAATCCATCCTCTTCAAGCCATCTTGAGTGAATCTCGGTGTTGAAGCGGATATCTTGAACGTGTCAGTGAAATTATTGTTGTTTGTGAGCGTGAATTGATAATCACTTCGAGTTCCATCCTCCTGACAGGCAGAAAGCCGGTCAAGATGGAGCATGAATTCATATTCTTTCGGAATGGATAGTGATTGGTAGACAACCGCCTGCCGATTGTTGTTCTTGGCAGAAACCGTGAAGGAAGTCTCGTGCTCCCCATAAACATCACAAGGGAGATCGTAAGTCACAGTAACATTCTTCTGGACTCCGGGATTGATGGTGAGTCTGGAATCGGAGAGAGTGATGTGCTTGTCGTATTCACCGACAGCAACGTCATACGTTTCCCTGAATGATCCAGTATTCTTGACAAACAAGGTCGTTGAGAACGGCTTGCAGACACTAGCGTTGACGTGACGCTCATCAACTCCTGCTTTGAGATTCTGACAATTGGAGAATTTGACAGTCTGAGTAAATGCTTGAGTCTTGCCAAGTGAAGAGGATGCTTTGATGACAACCGTATCCTGCGGGGGAGCGTCGCACGGGGCATTGATGTAAGCTGTCACTTGACGGGACTCGGAAGGATCGAGATGAATGCTCTGCTCTGCAAACATCACATAACCATCTTCACTTGAAAAGGCGATGGTCATAGGATTTGATGTCGGATTCGAGACAGTCAGCCGCTGGGTTAATGTCGAACATTCACATACAGATATAGTCTTGTAATTAGTGCTTATCTGGAAGTTCGAATCGGTCGAATATGTATGTACTTCAATGACATCCTCCGCGTTAGCGGGAAGGCTTGTCAGGGCGATCATAGATGCTATGAATATGAGCATCATAAACGCCATCGTCAATGGTTTTCTTGATTTCATTGTGGTTTATCCCCCTTGAGTGAATTGAAATGATCGAGCATGATAAAAAGCATACGTGCATCCGTAATCAGTCAGCGGCGCAGTGCTTCCGGAAAAAAATGAAAAAAATAAAAAGACAAATGATGATCAGTAGTACGTTCTCGCATCATCATCATCATCCCCTTTTTGTTCGTTGAGTTTCTTGATACCAAACAGTATTGCCAGTACGATAAGAGCGACGATAAGAGCTATTAGGATTATCTCAATGGTATCAACAAGACCATCCCCATCTCCTGAATCAACGTTGTCATTATCAGATATGAGAAGCGAGAGTGGAATCGTCTTTTGCTGATCTTCCACCTGCACGGTCAATGTGAATGTCTTCTGACCGGGCCGGATGTCCTCATCCGGAGTGACGGTTAGGGTTGTGGAATCACTATTCTTTGAAGGGATTGAAA
>CAZRUJ010000027.1:0-12430 GCA_964603345.1 uncultured Methanosarcinales archaeon
AAAATATGCGCTTCTGACCATCGCGAGCATATATCTTATAATCATAGCGGGTAACGATCGGAAAAGAACCTTCATGCGCACATACAATGTCATATTCGCGACCGTGCTTCTCATAGGAATCATTATCACGATCATCACAGGGGACGAATTCACGCTAGCCATACTTCTCGGATTCCATTTTCTGGCGCTCATAGGGCTTATATACAGCATGATCTATAGAGAACCACGACCGAAAAAACGCAAAGTACGAAAGCAACCGAAGGTCAAGGCAAGAAAAATCCGAGTCGGTGATGCAACAAGCAAGAAAGGAAATGCGAAAAAGACGACACAACAGAAAGTGCGGGTCAACGAAGGACCGACAAGGCCTGTGAAAGTGAAAAACACGAAGAAAACGTCAACGATCGCTGTCAAGAAACAAAAGAGAAGGTGAACACCGAGCAAAAGAGCATAGGAGATCGGAAATGATCACTTCTTGAAAAATGCATCAATCTTTTTCTGGCTTCGTTGCAATCTCATGTGGCGCTTAGGAGGATCGACCCTTGAGAATTCAAAACCCCAATCAGAGAGCATCGCAAGAGCGTTTTCAGTGATTGCAGGAGCAGCGAGAAAGCCAGCGACCCTCTCGATTCCACGAAGGGATTTCATCTTCTCAACATACCGGCGAAGCTGGGTCACCGCAGAAAGACCTGCAGTATATCGTTTACATTCAACAATCGCCAAAGTACCATCGCCCAGATGGCCGAAAACATCGATAAAACCATATTTCGTGTGCTCTTCACGAGATACTGGCTTGAAATCAGAACGGATAAGAACTGGATTCTCACGGATATGATCACTCATCTCAGCTTCATCACCAGATAGTTCTTGAGATTGCCCGTCGATGAGACGACGTGAAAACATATCATATACGCGAAGGATATCGACAGTGATCTCATCGTGCGACGATCTTGCATGCATGACCAGATGAGGAGAACCATCAGTTTGATCCTTACGCAAATCGAAGCTCACATCTGCAGGAGCCTTAAGATAATTGATTGGCATCCCCCCTTCAGGTTGGTGAATGATGACAGATCTGTCCTGCTTAATCATGACAAGTCGATCACCAACGTCAAGCACGCTTTCTGCACGACCGCTGTAGATGATGGAACAATGCAGAAATAAGCAAGCAAATTCTCCCGAACAGATAGCCCTGTTAACGGTCGTGATGACATCCTGCAATCTCATGAAAGGAGAAATATTAAATAACTATAAAAAACATGTGGTTAAGAACCCTGTCAGAGAATAAAATCCTCAAAATAAAAACATTTTAAAGCAACCAAAGAGTCCGACAGGACATGAACATAGTAGTTGATATCGATGAAGTAATGGCAAATTTTCTTGAGCAGTTCATACAATTTCAAGAAAAAAAATATGGCAGAACGATCCAGTTCGAAAATTACACAAGCTATAGTCTCAAGGACTTTTTCGGAGTCAGCGAAGAAGAGGAGTTAAAGCA
Organism: uncultured Methanosarcinales archaeon; assembly: GCA_964603345.1. Lineage (GTDB taxonomy): Archaea > Nanobdellota > Nanobdellia > Woesearchaeales > SKGA01 > SKGA01. The sequence continues at coordinate 1,496 of CAZRUJ010000027.1, forward strand.
GATCTATGAATTCTATACCACGGAGTTTTTCAAGAAAATCAAGCCCATGCCGAATTCAAAGGAATCCTTGGAGAAACTCAAAGGACAAGGCCATCGACTGTTCGTCGTAACCGCAAGACAAAATCATATCGCAAAAGAAACTATCAACTGGGTAAAAATACATTATCCAAATATTTTCGAGGACATCATCATCACGAATGAAGGGGAGAAAACAGCTTCGTATGAAAAAAAAGTCGATGTGTGCACGACAATAGGGGCTGAGATTATCATCGAAGATTCGTTCAAGAACGCCTCAGAAGCGGCAAGAGAAGGTATGAAGGCAATATTATTCAACAAACCATGGAATCAAAGAGAACAGGATTGTGAAGGAATATTTCGAGTCAACTCATGGGAGCAAGCGCTCGCGGTCATCAACTCCCTCTAAGCAGGAACACCCAAAAAGATATTATTCTTATTGCGAACGATCTTCACCTTAAATGTCCCTGACGATCTGGCAGCATCACGTACAGTAATCACACGATTCCCTGCTTTGCACAGAATCTCGTTCTTGTGCCTACCAGGAAATAAGGCTTCTGCCAGAACAACCTGATTTTTCGAGAAAGGCTTATCAACAGTCCCATCCTCGAAAATACCGAACGGATTATAATCTTGTTTTGGAGTGAGCGTGATATCATATTTCTTTTCAAAAGGCTTGAGAAGCTCAAAGAACTCATCAAACCCATATTGTTTCTTGACAGGTTTCCGACCATATTTATGAATGAGATAATTCTGGAAACCGATTGCAGGATATGAACTATCAATCGTTTTCGCCAGCTTGATAAGAGGTTCAATATCACGTCTAGGATTATCAGTAATCGTCGGGATGACAAGAGGAGCGAGAAGCACAGGCATGCCGATATCCCTGCAATAATCGATCATCTCAAGGACATGTTCGAGAGGATAAAACTTTCCGGAAATGCGAGAACATACCTCGCCGTCAAGAGTATTAAGAGATAGATTGATTCGGGTCAGACCGGCTTGTTTGAGCGCGTCAATACGTTCTCTTGTCAAGAGCGTGCCATTGGTATTGACAGATATTACACCTGTCTTGGAGGATGAAGATAATTCCTCGAGCAGTGTCTCGAGAAACGGATAGAGGAGAGGTTCGCCGTGAGGACCTATATTGTACTCAACAAGATGATTCTTATCCTCAGCGATGGCAAGCGCTTCTGAAGCCAGATAATAAGGATCGATAAGAATATCATAACGCTTATCATTCTCACCCTCATCAACACTACAGTAAATACAATCCAGATTGCAACCCGTAAGAGGTTTGAGTTCAAGAATATTAGTATCGCGATCGACAATGCCGAATTCACCAGAGCCAAGTAAAGGGACACCAGAAGATTCGTCGATGAAACGGACTGGCTTGCCGTTGATGACGTGAGTAAGCTCAGATAATCCTTTATCGATAAGGCGATAAACCTTGTTCGTGGCTTTTTTCTCACTTATTGAAGGGAATTCGAGCGATCGCTCATTGATAATGACAGACTCGTCAATATTCTTCAGATCTTTAAGAGACAGAAAAAAACTATATCGTTTCCCGTACAAAACCATAATAGCATCACCTTGAGAGTGGAACGAGAAGTTATCAAATTCAAGAAGCGCCATAAGAAGACATAAACAAGGAATTGTTTAAAAAACCTATGATTGCATCACGAAACTTCAAGAACATAACCACTGCAAAGAAGAAAATAATATAAAAAGGAAGAGTGAAACCCTCATTCAGAAATGACACACCCACTCTCAACAGAAGAAGCGATGGAAGTAGAGCCAGGAGATAAACTATATGTAATGTTTGATAAGCTAGCAAAAGAAGTCAACGAAACCGTATTCATAGGATGTGTTGAAGGGTTTGACAAACGCGGTAACATCGTATACAGAAATGATTTTATCAACAAGATAGATTATACAGGCAAACGACCTGTCCGAGACATCTATATGTACAATCTCAATGGTCTGGAACGGTATCATCACTGCACGATAAGCCGAAAAGAAGGTCTGTATTCCACGTTCACAGAACAGGATTTTCTCATCGACGGTTACCGCAAAGACCTTCATGAAACGATACTTCCAGAAATATGCCCGAACGATTCTTTCAAGGATATCCGCATCGATAGATATCTGGAATGGCTCTCTGTAGGCATGTCGTTTTTCAAGCCTACCATAGAGAACATTAATGACATGATAGAGAGATCCGATATAGAAATAGATGAAATTGAAGATTGGGAATTTGAAGAGGAAAGCGAATTCAACACATTAGATGAGATAAATGAAGAGTTCATCCAAGATGAGCTAGATGAATTTGAAACATTACCCCCTCAGGACCAAATATACATATTTGAAAAAGAATATGGGCAACTGAAAGGAACATATAACCTAATCACATACATACGAGATAACTTCCCGAAAGAAGTCTATGGCGAGATATTCTATCATCCAGAGACCTTAGGCGATATCATCAACAAATTCCGCAGAAAGGAGATAGACACCAACTCAATCATGTATTTTTCAGAATTTCATCCTGAAATCAGAGAACCATTCGATACAATCATAAACAACTATATTGCCAAACGCAAGAAAGAAAATATCACTCGCTCATGACATTCTCCACTTTACCTTTCTTGAGAAGAATGTTAGCAATCATTGCAGGTAATGTGACGATCTGCTTATCAGCATAAGGACCGTAAATCTCCTTATTCTTGCCGTAGAACTTAGGGACGGAGGTCAGGAACTTGACAAGGACACCTCTCTCCTCGCTTGAAGTATCATCGCGGATCTGATCGGAAGGAGTGGATTCAATAACAGGAAATTCTTCCTTTTCACCTACATCCACCTGATCAAGAGCGATTTCTCCGGATCCGGACGAATCCACAGACCCAGTGTCTCGAGGATGAGACCCGAAACTACCATCCTCTTCTTGTTCTGGCTTGATATCATCATAATGGGATCCTGGGACGATAGAAGGGAGTTTATTATCAAACACGGAAAACAGAACACCATCTTTATATCGCTTAAGCATAACAAGACTCTCATCAAACAGGGCTTTCTCTTCGGCAAGCATATTCTTCGTATCGATATAGCCAGATGTTTCAGTCCGGATAACGTTCAAAGCGAGATCCAGGATTTTACGCTCCCTTCGTTCATAAATCTCTTTCAAAATACGCTTGACATTCTGAAGCTGAATACGGATTTTCTCTTGCTCGCCAGGTCGGGCCGAGGAAAGCATACTACTACGCTCATGCATATAATTGATGACATGTTTCCAGAACTTCTGATCGAGCGTCTGTAATTCCTGCAAGCTCCGCTCTTTTCGAAGAAGGTCAAAGAGTGTTTCATATGTTATGTGAACTTCCATTTTTTACCCGACTTTACTACACCCCTACCAGAAAAGTGACATCGACTCGTATTTAAATTTTACCTGAACGTCGCCGAAATGTGAATATTTATAAATCCTCATCATGTTGCACGTAAATCAAAGACTACGATAAAAATATCGTAGAGGTGAAACATATGTCCAAACAATTTACACGAGAACGCAGGAAACAATCAACACCAGGAGGACGGAATAGGGCTCCGAGGAAAAAAACGTTCCGCTCAAAGGAAGCTGCACAGAAATGGGCCGAATCTAAAGGTATAAAAGAATATAGAATTGAGGATCTCAAAAAGGAATCACCAAATAAATTCAAATTCAGGATTGTTGAAGACCAAAAGGAATAATTTTTTGAAATATCGATCGTGTGAATTTCGAAACCTGATTTTTTTCTGAAAAAAAATTCATATGGCCGTAAATATTCTCAGTCAAAAACCACAGTATTTAAAAATGAGCTTGCATGATATGGAAGAGAGGGTTTGTATATGGGATTGTTTGATAATATGCTGGAAAATGGAGAGTCATTATTCCGTGATGAAGTAGCTTTAGATTACGTTTTTCTTACTAAAACAATCTCTTACAGGGAGAAGGAACAATCATACACCGCCACATGACTCAATCCATTGTTTGGAGGTCGTAGCGGGCGCAATCTGTTCATCCACGGACCACCAGGAATAGGAAAGACAGTAGCTGCAAGGCACGTTCTTCGAGAGCTTGAGGAAAAGACTGAGGAAATATCACCTATCATGATCAATTGCTGGCAATATAATACGAGCTATAAAATCATGGTCGAAATCTGCGAACAATTAGGATATCGGTTTACACAGAACAAGAAAACTACTGAACTTTTCAAGGTCGCAACAAGAATACTCAACAAATTTTCGGCCGTGCTGGTATTTGATGAAATTGATAAGGCAGAAGATTTTGACTTCCTGTACGTGCTTATCGAAGAAGTCTATCGCAAATCAATCATCCTGATAACGAACTTCCAATCATGGCTTCTTGAACTTGATGACCGTATCAGAAGTCGTCTCATGGCAGAGCTCCTCGAATTCAAGCAGTATAACTTCTCTGAAACAAGAGGAATCCTTTCAGAACGCATGAAATATGCATTCGCCCCAAGTGTCTGGGAAGAGGAAGCATTCAATATGGTCGCCAAAAAAACATCATCCATCAAAGATATCCGTAGCGGCCTATTTTTGCTTAAGGAAAGTGCAACTTTGGCAGAAGATAAATCCCAGAAAAAAGTCACCGTCGAGCATGTGAAACAAGCCATCGAGAAGCTCGACCAGTTCACGTCAAAAAAAACCGAAGAGCTTGATGAGGAAAGCAAATTCATACTATCCATTGTCAAGAACTCAAGTGGGAATCGTATCGGCGAGTTGTACAAAGAATATCAAAAGGAAGGTGGCAAAACATCATATAAAACCTTCCAGCGAAAGATCACACGCCTTGAGGAAGGAAAGTACATCAACCTGACAAAACAATCAGGAGCGGGCGGCAATACGACGATCGTGGAGAAGAGACTGACGGAATTCTAAATAAATCACTCTTAAGTAGTTAAAAAACACAACATTTAAATAATGGTGTTGTTATAGATATACTGTTGGAAGTGATATTGATGAATGATCGTTTTGAAGCTCTGGAATATGTCAGAGAAAACCTGTCTCCCAGATATTGGATTCTCGAAAAATTAACCCCTAAGTCAGAATCATTATCTCTTCTTGATGAAGAAACAGGGCAACGAATCGAAGTGTATGTTGTAGGGGAGAAATCATATGTCGGATTCGACAGAGAAGAATTTTTAAATAAATTCGAAAAGAACGAGAGAAAGGATATTGCGAACGTGGTCATTGGAATACAACCAGAAAAAGGAGAAAGGAAAGTTAGAGAACAACCAGAATATACAGGGAAGAACTTCAGAGCATTCGGAGAACAATTCAGTGGAATACAAGACTATTATGAAGCCGTAAAAACGTCGGATGTGCGAAAGACAGCAAAAACACCGTTAGGAAATAAAGAAGTGAGCCAAACATACAATCCGAAATCGAAAAAGATCAACTATCACGTGCTTGAACGATTAGTCGATTACGATGGCGGAGTAATGCAACCAGAGTATAGGACGATCACCAAACTGAATTACACAAGAAATCCAAAAACAAAGAGTAAAACCATTTATAGAGGAAAACAGAATTTCAGCATATATATCCAACAAGAGAATAACCCCTTGATGAAAGGAGTCTTGCTTCCAGAAACATATCCTGATTTCATAGAAAAAATAAAAAGGCGCACCCAAAAGGATTAATCAACGAAGTATAGATAAAATAAGCCCGTTGAAAAGAGGAGCGGGCTTTTCGAGCGAACTCTTGAGTTCGGGATGGGCCTGCGTGGCGACAAAATACTTATGATCGGGTCGCTCGATAAATTCTACCAAACGACCATCAGGACTCACACCAGAGATACGAATCCCCCATGATCTGATCATATCGTGATAATCAGGATTGACTTCGAAACGATGACGATGCCGTTCTGAAACGCGAGTTGCACCGTATAACTGATTTACGAGACTACCATTCTCGAGTTGTGCAAAATAAGCTCCTTTTCGAAGCGTCCCACCAATAGCAGAGATATCCTTTTTATCAGGCAAGATGTCAATGACAGGATGTAAGGTTTCAGGATCTACTTCAGTGGTATTGGCATCGGCGAGACCACCTATATGACGAGCCGATTCTATGATTGCGAGTTGCAATCCATAACACAATCCTAAAAAGGGAAGATTGTTGTTTCTCGCATATTCGACCACTTTGATTTTTCCCTCAATACCTCTTGTGCCGAAACCGCCTGGGACGATAACACCATCAACACCATCAAGAGTTTTTACAAGCAAGTCATCGTCACTTTCCAAGCGTTCCGTATCAACCCATAAGACATTGATATGAACGCCATTATTAGCACCGGCATGATTCAAGGCTTCAACCACAGAAGCATAACTATCCTCAAGGGCAGTGTATTTACCGCAAAGCGCAATGGTGACTTCACGAGTGGCATGCTGTTTTTTATCGATCAATCGCTTCCAAGCGCTCAAATCAGGAGTCGCCTGCAAATCAAGCTGGGAATTAATAAGAGATACTATGCCTTGCTCATGGAAATGCAAAGGAATCTTATAGATATTATCGACATCAATCGCGCTGATGACAGAGTCAGAAGGAAGATTAGAAAAATCGGAGATTTTCCTTTTCACAGAGTCATTGACAGGTTCCTGCCCCCTGCAGATAATCGTATTCGGGGAAAGCCCCCGTTCCATCAATTTAGCGACAGATTGCTGTGTGGGTTTCGATTTTTGCTCGTTAACACCACCAGGCACAGGAACATAAGTGAGATGAGCAAAAAAGACAGCCCGCCTACCTAATTCAAGCTGTAACCGCCTCGCAGCTTCAAGGAACAATTCGTTTTCCATATCACCAACAGTGCCACCTATCTCGATAAGAACAATATCAGCGTCTTTTTCTTCAGCAACGCGTTTCCACCAATCGATGATATGACATGCAGCATGAGGAACGAGCTGAACGGTCTTTCCGCAAAATCCACCGTCTCTTTCCTTCTTACGGATTTCTTCAAATACACGCCCCATCGTCAGGTTCTGGTCACCAGAACATGTCGTTTTCAAGAAACGTTCATAATGACCGAAATCCATATCGACTTCAGCACCGTCATCAAGAACAAAGACTTCGCCATGTTCAACAGGATTCATCGTCCCAGGATCGACGTTGAGATACCCATCACATTTGATAGGGACCACATCATATTGATACGACAATAAATGTCCTATTGACGCTGAAGAAATACCTTTTCCAAGGCCTGAAAGAACTCCACCCGTAACAACAATAAATTTCGAATCCATAACAGGAATAAAATTATAAAAAATAGCGTTTTTAATTATTATGATATTCTAATATATATACTGAAAAACACAAACAAAGACATTCACACCTCATGCATAGCGAGTTTATAATGAGAGTATGCGATCTGAGCACCTATTAACAGGACGTGAGCCGAATAATACAACCACACCAATAAGAAAAGAAGCGATCCTGCAAACCCATATGTGGTGAGAAGCGGAGCTACTGAAAGATACCAGCCGATGAGAAACCCTCCCATAATAAAAAACAAGGTTGCTATGAAAGCACCGATGCACACGCTAGAAAGAGCTATCTTGCGTTCGGACAGGAGACGATAAGTCGCGACAAAAAAGACGAATATAAAAATAAAAGATATGATCGTAACAGCAATGCTTATCAAGGAAGGGAGAGCAAGGGAAGGAAATTCTTGAGCCAATCTCGACTGCAACGAATACAAGAAGAATTTCGAGAACACAAGAAGAACAAAAGCCAAACCAGTGAAAAAAACGATGAAAAAACTGTAAAGATTCCTCGTCAAGAATACGCTGAGATTGAAACGGATAGGATAAGCAGTCTCATAAACAGCATCTATCGATTGCTTGATGTGAATAATAGCTTGCGAAGCCAGAAAGAACAACACGACCAGACTCAAGACGATGACAAGGATGTTCGCTTCGAGAATGCGAAAATTGGATGCAAGCTCATTGAGCAAACCAGCTGCTTGCGAACCGATAGTGGAAGCAATAATAGCATTGATTTCCGTAATAACAACTTCATATTTCAAGACCAGTTGCATCATCTCGATGATGATAAGAAGGAAAGGACCAAGAGATAAGAGAATATAAAAGACCAAAGCGGCCGAAAGCCACGTGATATCCTTTCTCCTCGAGCCCTTAATAACCCCTACAGTCAATTTTCTCAAATACTGCCATCTTGTCAGAACAAACCTTTTCCCGATCACGTGCACACCTCTTATCAGTTTGCAGTAGCTCTCATGGTTTTTAAGAGTTACTGCTGGTGAAGAAAAATCAGAGAAAAATATAAAAACGAAAAAAACAAAGAACGTGCAAGAATGGAAGGACATCCAGAGTTTGTCAGATGCCCCAAGTGCAAGAATAAGGTTCACGTGACAGAACCAGTGTGCCCTCACTGCGGAGAGCTTCTCAACCATATGATGGTGTGAAAGTTTCATCACTGAAAAAAAGTGACAAAAACACACTTTAAAACTAGCTTTATCCTTTCTAACAGAACCTTCAAAAACATAATTTGGAGAAATAATGCAAAAATCCTACATTCGCGATCTGAATCACCGCAAAATGGCAAAGTAGTACATAAATGTTCGAAAAATATTTTTCTACCATTACAAATTGAACTGGTAAACACTGTAAGGCAGCGAAGTATTAAACCAATTATAATAAAAAAAATAATAAAAAAAAAGAATTTCAAAATATTTATAAATAATGATAATAATAATAATAATAATCTCTTCAAGGACAAAATAGAAAAGGAAAAGAAAAAAACTCAAAGTCCTAGAAGCACAATAGTCATTCTGCTAAGTAGGAAAAACAGATTGATGAAAAAACAGAAAAGAAATATTATATCCTTTAGGAAATGTAATTGGATTTTTGGAAAATGCAAAAAAAGAAGATTTGAAAAAGATAATTCCATCACCTAAAGATAGTCATTCATACCTATGTTCACATCGTAGGGAATACAAATAATTTAATGAAACATCAGATCAATATTTTTCAATACAAGTAAACGAAAAACACATATATATGGTTTTATGTAATAATAATTTTTATAAGAAAAAATAATGAGAATTAGAAAAAAAATAAAAATTAACGTTTAGTATGGTTAAAAAAAGATTTACGAATTTGATTAAAATGATTTGTTATTACATCTACATTTGAAATATCAGAAAATACTGCAACATATTTTGCTACAGAATCATCTTTCTTTACAATCGTTCCTTCTGGTCTTTGACCAACAAGAGACCAATCTGAAGAAGTATTTTTAAAAAGAGAAAATTCGTCAGTGTTAGAATAATTCTTCATCACAATAGAATCGGATTCTGCAGTTAATTCAGATTTAATCCAACACATATTCTGAGGTTCTACCCATAGTGGATGACCATTAAAAGATTTTTCATAACTTGCCATAAACGCCAAATCCATAATAGTAGGACTGTTAGGTGGTCTGACCGAATCCATCATAAGCATTCGCTCATTAGAGCTTGCCGAGAAACGAGGATTTATTTCTCCAAAATAAAGATTACCTGACTTATCAACAAGATAATCAAAACTAACATAACCTGAAATACCCATATCTGCTATCTTTTCAGCAACAACGTGAGTGATATCAAATATTTGTGATCTTATTCTAAAATCAGCTTTAGATGGATAAACAGTCCCTTGGGCATACAGACCATCCATAATCTGATCGAGTAAACCAAATTGATAAATTTCATTTTTATTTGCAATAATAACATCAACACAAGGACAATAATCCAAATCCAAAGCTTCAACCATCAAAAAGTCGAATTGGGATTTTTGGTTATTAAAGTATTCGTTTAAAGAATCTTCTGATTTGTGAATTTTGGTTCCGGTTCCCCCTAAAACATCATCCAATGATGTGAAAACACCCTTACTAGATTTCAAATCATTAAAATATTTCAATGGATTTTTTGAGGAGGCAATCTTAAATTTAGGTAGGGGAACAGCACCATCAAGAAAAGAATACTGAAATGTTTTTTTGTTAAGAAGATTTGTTTCCTCAATTGAAAGATTAAATGGTTTCACTTCTGGAATATTAAATAATTTTTCAAAACCTTTCGCTGTTTGGAAGGAATTAACAAACAACACATTTTGTTGTTTAATTATATCCGAAATTTTTGAGAACACATCAGTTTCATCAAAAATTTTAGATATGAATTGAGAATAATCAAGATCTCCAGAGATAGCATCAACAAAATAACTGTTTTTTGGTAAGTCAATACTTGGTTCGCCAAAAACCATGATAGGTTTATGACCTGAAAACATAAAAGGCATTGAAGAAACATATTGAAATTTGATGCTTGGAAATAAGAAATATTTTTTCATATCAATACCTCTTTAACGCATTTTCAATAATCAGTTTAAAAAGATCTTCTTGAGAATAGCCCGCAGAAGCTAAAGCAAGACCATATGTTGAGTCATCAGGAATTATTTCAGGAGGAGAATTTATTTCCAACACGAAAGGATCCCCTTTAGCATTACAACGAATATCAACCCGGGCAAGATCTTGACATAATGTAACATTAAATGCTTTTCGTGCCAAATCCTTAAGTTCTTTAATTCTTTTTGAAGACATGTTTTTATCGATAAAAAAATCAAAACCACCATTATTTTTAGCATCCTCACTTCCAAAACCATCATGATAACTCACAGAAACAATAGGAAGAATTTCATCCCCTAGCAAACCAATAGCAAATTCTTCACCATCAAGAAATTCTTCAACAAGAACAGGTTGGTTAAATTCTTTCAATAAATTGGAAGAAACTAATTTAAGTTCTTTAAAATTATTTACTTTTGAATAAGAACTAATTCCAAGACCAGAACCTTCATGAGCAGTCTTTAGAAAAAG
>CAZRUJ010000028.1:0-12336 GCA_964603345.1 uncultured Methanosarcinales archaeon
AGAACCTCATCGACGTGAGTGTGCGAGGACCTGGACTGTACAAGCTGCGCGGCGGACGGATTATCAAGGTCAACACGAACAAGGTCCCGCGCATCATCGGCAAGAAAGGCAGCATGGTCACGATGATCAAGCAAGCGACCGACTGCAAAGTAACAGTCGGACAGAACGGTCTCATCTGGCTCAACGGCGAGCCTAAGATGGAACTCCTGGCTGTGCGCACGATCCAGAAGATCGAGGAAGAGGCACACCTTAGCGGCCTCACCGACAGGATCAAGGCCTTCCTTGAACAAGCAACCGGCAAGCAGCTTGACGGCAGGAACCAGCAAGGAGACAATAACGACGAGGACAGCGACAAGGAGGAATCACAATGACCTACGACAAGCGACACGACGGACGGGCAATGGACGAGACAAGGCCCATCGAAGCGAAGGCCGGCGTCATCAAGAACGCAGACGGCAGCGCATACTTCAAGATTGGAAAGACGTGGGCATACGCATCCGTCTACGGCCCACGAGAGATGTACCCACGATTCCAGCAAGACCCGACCAAAGGAGTCCTGCGCGTGACGTACAACATGATGCCCTTCTCCGGGCAGGGTGAACGTGTACGACCAGGACCGAACAGGAGAGCAAAAGAGATCAGCATGGTCTCTGGGAAGGCCTTGCGTAGCGTTATCGATCTTGAAAAATTTCCTAACGGCGCAGTCGATGTTTATATCGAGCTTCCGCAAACGGATGCAGGAAGCAGGTGGGCAGGGATCTGCGCGGCATCTATTGCTCTCGCTGATGCAGGTATTGTTATGAAAGACATGGTTTCGGCAGTCGCTGTCGGTATGGTTGATGAGACTCCAGTGGTCGATCTTGATTACATGGAAGAAAACCCTGAAGGCATGGAAGCGGTTGATATTCCAGTCGCGATGGTGCCAAGCACAGGGGAAGTGACCCTTCTCCAGATGGATGGTATCATAAGCAAGAAGAATCTCAAGAAAGCGCTCGATCTCTCGCGTGATGCTTGCAAGATCATCGCTGAAAAACAGCGTGAAGCACTTGTTGAGAAATATCAGCAAGATGCTAGTGTCGCAGACGAGATAGATGATCTCTCAGGTGAGGGGAGTAACTGAGGTGTAAAAAAAATGGCATTTAATACTAATAACGATGGTGGAAATGTTCCAAACAGTAAAGAACATTTCACGAAATCTCTCCAAGAAGATGTTCGGTATGATGGTCGTAAAAAACTTGATTTCAGGGATGTTAAAATAGAAACAGAGCTGTTTAACACAGCTGAAGGTTCGGCGAAAGTCACTTGCGGTGACACTGAAGTCATTGCGGGTATCAAGCTTTCACTCGGTAAACCGTTCCCTGACAGGCCTGACGAAGGAGTTCTCATGATCGGCTGTGAACTTCTTCCCATCGCCCATCCTTCCATCGAATCAGGACCTCCTGGTATTGACGCTATCGAAATCGGTCGTGTTATCGATCGTGGGATTCGTGAAAGCGGAGCGGTAGACGTCAAGAAACTCTGTATTGAGAAAGGTGAGAAAGTCTGGATGATTAGTGTCGATATCGTACCTCTCAACCATGACGGAAATATCATCGACATTGGTGGTCTGGCAGCTTTGGCAGCTCTCAAGACGATGAAATTCCCTGAAATTGATGATGATGGCAACATTGACTACAAGAATTTAACTGACAAGGGTGTCGAACTAAACGAACTTCCCATCCCTGTCACAGTTTGTAAAGTCGAAGATCACTTTATCGTTGATCCGACCAAGACAGAAGAGGAACTTTTAGATGCTCGCATCACTGTCACGTCCCTTGATAAGGATCGTCTCTGTTCTTTGCAGAAAGGTGGTGATGTCGGTATGACTCTTGACGAGATCAACCAAGCGTTCGATCTCGCTCTTGAAAAGGGTCAGGACTTGCGAGCGAAACTCGATTAAGCCTTCTTGGTATTTTTATTTTTTTTATTTCTCTTTCCTGATTAATATCACACAACAGTAACTTTTATAAATACTTATTTATTCTCTGCGCTGAGTAACCGTTAGATACCTACGTATCGCACGGTGGCGACGTGATCGTCATCGTGGCTGGATATGGCTTAATCGATGCGGAAGGAAAGCGTGATTGGCATGTGAGTATGTCCTGTCCTGTCTTTTTCTTCTGTACTCAAATAGCTTTTTCGAATCGAAAAAAAGGTATTGCACTACATCCGAATATACATATCCTTTGTCGGTGTAGGAGGTTGGAGAGGCGAATGAAAAAATGGCTTTCAATAAAAAACAGGTATTTGATGTGATCAAAAAAGTTCGTGAAAACAGTAAAAAACGTAATTTCACGCAATCCATAGAGTTGTATTTCAATCTGAAGGATCTCAACCTGAAAAAACCAGAAGAGCAAGTGGAATTTTTCACGCAGGAACCTAAGCCTGTCGGTAAGAAGAAGGTCTGTGCTATTGTCGGTCCTGAAACTGAAACTTCCGCTAAAGAAGCTTGCGATAAGGTCATCCTCCAGAGTGAGCTTGAGAAGTACAAGAAAGATAAGAAAGCTTCTAAAAAGCTTGCTGAAGAATACGATTTCTTCATCGCGCAGGCGAATCTGATGGGTCCGATAGCTGGGACTTTTGGTCGGATTTTCGGTCCGAGAGGTAAGATGCCAAATCCTAAAGCAGGGTGCGTTGTTGCTCCAAAAGCATCTCTTAAATCGTTGTATGAGCGGTTGCAAAGCACAGTAAAGGTCAGCGCAAAAAAATTCCCTGTCATCCACATCGTTGTCGGCACTGAAGATATGTCCGATGAGGATATCGGCGAAAACATAATGCATTTTCTCGATCAAGTGGAACATCATCTTCCTAAGGAATTGCACAATGTCAAGAGCGTCCTTGTGAAAACGACAATGGGCTCTCCAGTTAAACTAGCATAATAACATTAAGATGTGATAGCAAATGGCTCATGTTTCAGAAGCAAAGAAAAAAACGGTGGCTGAATTCACCCAGCTTATTGACAAATATGATGTGGTCGGAACGGTCGATATGGAAAATCTTCCGGCGAAAGAATTGAGTACGATGCGAGAAAAGCTTCGTGATACAGTCGTTATCAAGATGACAAAGCGTCGTCTGTTGAAAGTCGCGCTTGAGAATTCGAAAAAGGAAGGGGTCTCTAAACTGGCTGATTACATGAAGGGGATGCCTGCACTGATTTTCACCAACCACAGCCCTTTCACTTTGTTCAAGACGCTCAAGAGAAACAAATCGACGACCGCCATCAAGGCCGGTCAGATCGCACCCAATGATATTGTCGTAGCGGCGGGCCCTACTAGTTTTGCTCCAGGACCTGTAATTGGAGAACTAGGACAGGTAGGTATCAAAGCTGGTATTGAAGGTGGTAAAGTCGCTATCAAGCAGGATGCGCTTGTTGCAAAAGAAGGTGATGAAGTGAGCCAATCGCTTGCAGGAATCCTCTCTCGACTCGGTCTTGAACCTATGGAAATAGGTCTCGATCTAACGGCAGTCTTTGAGAACGGCGAGATATTGACGAAAGCAGTTCTTGATGTTGATGAAAATCAATATATCGCGGATATAGAAGCGTGCGCTGCTCAAGCATTCAACTTGGCAGTCAATGCAGCATATCCGACACAGGATACTGTTGAAGCACTTATCCAGAATGTATTTGCAGAGAGCAAGAACCTTGCTGTTGGTGAATGTATCTTGACAGACCTTACCATCGGCGATACTCTTGCTAAAGTCCAAGGTGAGATGTTTGCGCTTGCAAGCCAGCTCTCTGACGATGCACTTGATGATGAGTTGAAAGGAGCAGCTTCTGCTGTAGCGACGGCTTATGCTCCTGACGCTTTATCTTCCGATTCTTCGGAATCAACTAAGAATGAAGATAAGAAGGAAGAGGATAAGAAAGACGATGATAACGCTCCGGATCCATCCGCTGGACTCGGTGCATTATTCGGTTGAACTGGAGGGTTGAATCCCGAGAGTTTATGATAACAACGAAGATCTTCACACCGCAACAATGTTGGGGCAGTGATTATCTTGATACGAAAAAACAACAAAGAAAAAATTTGAGGAATCGAAAATGGAATATGTTTACAGTGCAATGCTTTTGCATAAAGCTGGTAAGGACGTTACAGAAGATGCTGTCAAGAAAGTTCTTGAAGCAGCAGGTGTTGAAGTTGACACGAACCGAGTAAAGGCACTCATTGCAGCTCTTGATGGTGTGGATATCGAAGAAGCTATCTCTAAAGCTACTGTTGCAGCTCCCGCTGTGACTCCTGCCGCAACTGGTGGAGATGCTGGTGAAGCAAAGGGGGAGTCCAAAGAAGAATCCAAAACAGAGAAAAAGGATGATGGTCAGGACGAATCTGAAGCTGCTGCAGGACTTGGCGCACTCTTCGGTTAGAGTGCCATTTTGTTTTTTTTCATTCGGATATATTCAGTAGCCTGTGCTTGACAGTACCGATCTCGCGGTAATATGACGGTACTGGTTGATGCTGTGTTTTTCCTGACGGATTCAGGATGTATCCGAAAGTGTTATGATACGATGAAACAGATGGAAGGTTGAATGGATAATGGATGACGGTGATGTTGAGAAACAGAAGCAACGGCTTAAAGAGTTGAGAACGCAAGCAGGCAGTATAAAGAAAGAGCTTAACTCTCTGAACAAGGAAAAGGAATTGTGGTTTGCGAAACGATCCAAGCTCAATAAGAAAATCTCTTCGCTCATTTCAGCAGTGAAGGGTTATAAGAACGAACGTAACGAGATTACAGGCCATGTTCAAGAGATGAAAGAAGAAAGGGATAATCTTAACAAAGAGATTTCTGAAAAGCGAGCCGAGCTCAAAGAGCTCAGAAAAGATTATGATGCTGTTGTCAAGAAACTTAACATCCAAGATGATCCTTCAACCATCAAGAAAAGCATTGAAAGGATCGATTATGTTATGCAAACACAACCCATGAGTTTCCAGAAAGAGCAGAAGATGATGAAAGAGCTCAAAGAGCTCAAGAAACAGGAGAAAGAATTGGGAAGTGTCGCTGATGATTGGAAAAAGATTTCTGAATTGTCAAAAGAGCTTTCGCAACTTGTCAAGAAATCGAACAAGCTTCATCGTGATGTCAAGAAAACTGCTTCTTCATCGCAAAACAAACACAAGGACGTCCTCTCCCAATCAGAAGAGATTGATAACCTGAAAGAAGAAGAACAAAAGGCTTTCGAGAAGTTCAAGGAGTTCAAGGAAAAATTCAAAGAAAAAAATAAAGAACTCAAAGAACTTGAAAATGAGATGGATGATATCAGGGAAACACTCAAGGAATACAATGTCGAAGTCGAAGAAGATAGACGTCGCATCCAACAGCAAGAGATGAAAACAAAAGCTGCTGAAGTCTCGAAAAAGATCAAGGACGGACAGAAACTCACGACAGAAGATCTTCTCATCTTCCAGAAGGTAGGTAATAAATAATTGTTTTATTCTTCTTTTTATTTTCTTTTTACCCCGTTAGTGATTCAAGAAGCTCAAGATGGAAGAAAAGCTTTGATTATCTTTTCTTTCTGAAACATTTATTAATGCTGGTCGTATTCTCTTCTTCTGATATTCGTGACATTATATCTTATAGGTATAGGACTTTACGATTACAAGGATGTTACTATTCGGGGTCTTGAAATTATCAAGAGTTGTGACACGGTCTATCTGGAAAACTATACTTCCATCCTCGCAAGCCCTACTGAGGAAATCGAAGGTTTCTACGGTCGTGAAGTCATTCTCGCTTCTCGTGATCTTGTTGAGAAACAAGCTGAAGAAAAACTCATCCAGCCTGCTAAAAAGAGAGATATCGCACTTCTTGTTGTCGGCGATCCTTTCGGCGCTACCACTCACACCGATATAATGCTTCGTGCCAAGAAAGCTGGCGTGCAAGTGAGGACTGTCTTCAACGCTTCAGTGCTTAACGCTGTTGGTGTCACTGGTCTCGAACTTTACAAGTTCGGCAAGACTACGAGCATAGTCTATCCGGATGGTAATTGGCTTGCGCACACTCCATATGATGTCATCAAGATGAACAGAGAACACGGTCTTCACACATTATGCCTTCTTGATATTAAGGTTGCAGAACCAAGCATGGAAGACTTGCGCAAAGGCTCTGGAAAGCCGCAACCCTCTCGCTACATGACTGTCGCTGAAGGTCTTGATGTTTTAGGACGTATCGAGAAACTGCGTGGTGAGAACATCATCTCGCACGATACGTTGGTTGTCGGTGTCGCA
The DNA here is from genome assembly GCA_964603345.1 of uncultured Methanosarcinales archaeon. GTDB lineage: Archaea > Nanobdellota > Nanobdellia > Woesearchaeales > SKGA01 > SKGA01. The sequence continues at coordinate 6,261 of CAZRUJ010000028.1, forward strand.
CGGCTTGGTCATCCTGATATGAAGATCATCGCAGGAACGCTTCGAGAACTCAAGGAAGTTGACTTCGGCAGTCCTCTTCACAGCCTCATCGTACCAGGTAAACTTCATCACATCGAAGAGGATGCTCTCAAGCAATTCAATAAGAAATAATATTCTTGTTTCTTGTTATTCTTTTTGTTCTAACAATCGCCTGATTTGTGACCCCATTTCCTGTCCTTCTTGAAAAATGCTTGGTAGATCGATAACGCCCACCAATATCCGTAAAGCACCCAATAAGCAATCAAGAAATAAATGTATGACCTGAATTTCTTTTCAGGATCTTTTGATAATTTCTTTGCAAACACTATGAAACCTATCGTGACGAACAAACCTATGAATCCGAGAATGATATACGGCTCCATGTTAAGGAAAAAGATGTCAAAATTGAATAAGGACATTTCCGAAAGGTCGAAATTGATCGCTGCGAGATTGGATATTTTGGTGATTGCTTGTTCGGTCACTGAGTAGAATGCGTAGAGGATTGATATTATAAGAAGGACGACTGAAATGATCGAAATAGGAAGTATGAAAAGACCTAAGCTTCCCTGCTTCGGGCTGAACAGATGTTTGTAATCTATCATATTGCGAAGGAATCCGAAATACCACCTTGTTCTCTGTTTTTTCAGAGCAGTCCAATTGTTCTCGCCAAGCGTATAGACATAACCATCAAGAGCGTTCTCGATGATGCCTCCTTTATCCTGGATACGAAGGGATAATTCAATATCTTCTGTCAAATGACCTTTCTTATAACCACCGTACTTGTCGAAAAATGATTTCCTGAAGATGCTAAACGGCCCTGGGGTGACATGAATGCTTCCCATAAGGGCAAATACTTTACGAAGCAATACTCCAAGATGAAACTCCACCGCCTGGATTTTCTGGATGAATGACTTCGGCTCTCCGATCATCATCGCAGGAGTTACTGCCGTCACCTTATTATCCTCGAAATATTTCATAATTCGTTTGAGAGCTTTCCGATCGACATAGGAATCTGCATCCAAAGCCCCAAAAAATTCACCTCGGCATTTCTCTAAGGCGAGATTCAGTGCAGTATATTTTCCTCCGTTTTCCTTTCTGAATACTTTGATATCATAATCAGGTCTAGAATCAGCGTATTCTTTTGCTATAGAGTATGTGTTATCATTACTTCCGTCATCGACGACGATAATTTCAAGCTTATCACGGTCATAATCAAGATCCAAAAGCGATCTGAGTGTGCGAAGAACCGTTTTCTCCTCGTTGAAACAAGGCACGCATACTGTTACTGGACGACACTCTTTAGGATCACCCTTCCACCATTCGGATTTGCTCTGGAATAAGGTGAAGAGAAAATAGGTGGTTGTGAACAAGCCGAAAAAACTGGTCATGTAGATAAGTATGTTGCCGAATTCCATGATAATTCACAATAGCACTTTCTTATATAGTGAATAGATGTATCAATTCATTTATAAAATTGTTGCCTTTTTAAGTACATACTGTATGTATTCATACCGTATATGTTTTGGGTGTTGTCCAAAACAGTTATTGTCCGTTTGCATATTATTATTTTTTCTCATACTCTCCCAAACACTCCTGCGATGAGTTTTTCTCAGGTGATAGAGCGAACGTACAATCTCATCATGTTTTTTTAATATGAGATTGTTTTCCTTTCCGATTCCATCATCGTTTTGGAAAACTTTATAAAGCTTTTTTCGACCTGTACAATTATGTTGTCGATTGTTATACCGACATTCAATGAACGGGAAGTCATCCTTGAAACCATTTCCAAAATACATGGTGCTTTGAAAGACGACAAATCGTATGAAATTATCGTTGTCGATGATGATTCTCCTGACAAGACTTGGGAACTTGTCCGTGCTCATGTAAAAAATGATTCTCGCCTACGAGTTATTCGCAGGAAAAAAGATAAAGGATTAAGCCGTTCGGTGGTTGAAGGATTCTCGAAAGCGAAAGGTGAGAATCTGCTTGTCATAGACGCTGACGGTCAGCACGATGAGCGCATCATCCCTGAAATGCTTGAAAAAGCAAAATATGCTGACATTGTTGTTGGTAGTCGCTTTATCAAGGGAGGTGGTGTGAGTGGTTGGTCAAAAAACCGGCTTGCTATTAGTAAGTGCTTTTCAACACTCTCTCGCCCTCTTCTCAAAGCGAAACTATCTGACCCCATGTCTGGGTTGTTTCTTGTCAAAAAATCCTTGTTTGAAGAAGTGAAAGATGATCTTGACCTTCGTGGGTATAAGATCCTACTCGCTATCGTATTTGCAAGCCAGAAACGAAAGAAGCTCCGCATCAAAGAAGTCCCTTACGTTTTCAAGCCCCGAGAGCTCGGTAAGAGCAAAGCAAACATGAAAGTGGCAGTCGATTATTTCATGATGCTTGCAAAACAGGCGTTTCATTCCAACAAGAAATTTCTCAAGTTCGCAGTCGTCGGTCTTTCTGGAGTCATTGTGAATTTCGGAATTCTTGTGAGTCTGACTGAACTTGCAAGCTTGTTTTATGTATACTCATCAGCTATCGCTGTTGAGGTTTCAATCATCACCAACTTCCTGTTTAACAACTTCTGGACGTGGCGCAAAAACAATCATAAGAACAGCTTTATAGGCCGGTTGTTGAGATTCAACCTCGTATCCCTTATAGCCCTTGTTCTTAACGTCTCAGTGCTCTATCTCCTGACAGAATATGTTGGTATGTGGTATGTGTTTGCTAACGCATTCGGAATATTAGCAGGTGTGCTTGTCAACTTCACAATCAACGATCGGTGGACATTCAAGACAAGAAGGTGACTGGTGAGTGAAGATAGCTTCGATGTTAAAAAAGAATTACTCGTCGATAGGATTTGCTGTAATACTATTATGTTCTGCTTTCATATTATTATTTTTGGCTGATTATTCTTCTTTTTTGATATGGGATGAACCTGTATATCTCGGTAACGCCAGATCACATATTGCGACGTCTCATTTCACAGAAGATTTCAGGTTTCCACTCCTCGAATATGTTATTGCTTTTGTCTGGTCGATAACCGGTGAATCAGTAACGGTTGCAAAAACAGTCATGATCCTGTTCTCATTGGTCAGCATAGTGGGATTTTATCTTGTATCGCAACAATTTTTCAAGCAAAAATGGATTCACTTGATCTCGACACTGATGTTTTCACTTTCTCCTTTGATATTCACATGGGGTTTTAGGATCTATACTGACATTCCCTCGCTTGCAATGCTCTTATTTTCAATGTATTTCTTGCTTCAGGGTTCTTGTTGTAAGCAATCTCTTTATGCAAACGGTCTTATGTTTCTTTCAGGGATTTTTATCTCTCTATCATTTCTCTTCCGATTTTCCACAATCATCGCCTTCATACCTTTCGCGTTGTATGTTCTTTTCAAACAACGCTTTCAATCATTTATGTGTTTGGCATCCGGCTCTCTAGCAGCTCTTATTCCTTGGTTGATATCGAATGTGATGATGTATGGGAATCCGATATGGGATGTCCTAGCCCAAGGAGCAACAATATCCTCATATACGACGTTCCAATCACCGATGATACTGTTACGGTTCTTATTCCAGGAGTTTTCAATCGGGCTGATTCTTTTGCTTTTCGCTTTGGTTTCTCTGGCTTGGAAGCATCCTCAAAGAAAATATATGATCCTGATGTGGTCGTCATTTGCGATGGTGTTATTATTCCATCTGTTTATTGTGCGCTTGAAATTATCAAGATATATTCTCATGGTCCTGCCTTTCGTGTTGCTCCTTGAAATGAAAGGACTTGAAACTATCAATGATTTTCTGAAAAAGATATTTTTTAATAAGCTATTCCGGCAAGTGCTTCTAATTGCAATCATTTCTGTTGTATTGGTGTACTATGGTCTTTCAATTGCTTCATCGGCTGATGCTTTATCAAATAAGGTTGAATGCGAAAATAACGCCTCTCTTAAAGAAGCAATAAAATATGTTAATGTAACGCTTGATCCTGGAGATCGCATCATTTCGAATAGTCCTCCTTGGTTCGGCTATTATGGAAATCTTAAGGCGTATAGTTTTTGGATGTCGCCAAAGGAATTATTTGCTGAACATCTCGATGATTACTCTTTCTTATTTCCTATATTGAAATTGCTTGATCCTCAAAAGATTATCATCACAAACAACCAGAGCTATTTCATCTCAACAGATGATTTGGAGTATTACGGAGATGAGTTTATATCTTTTGAAAAGTCCTTTACAGATGCTTGCGGAATGGAGACTGTAATCTATGATGTCAATCTTTCGGTTATAGATTAAATAACACAAAGCTTTTTTTTTAACTAACACCTTATTTTTGGTTATGTATGATCTCGTTTACTTTTCTGTGGTTTTTATATCCAGTATGTTTTTTGCCGTTGATGATAATTACAGGAAGTTCTTCTTCTCCTGTCACGTTGTAAATCTGCTTGACTGTCTTAAGCGCCGCATTATTCATGTTGATATCGAAGTGATAAAGCATAAAATTATCATTTTTTTGCCTGATATGAGTCAATATACTTCCTTGTTGTTGACATGTAGAGCAGTCTCCTTTGTTGGAATAAAAATATAGGGCCCATGTCTTGTTATTATCGCATATATCTGCTTCTTTCTTTGTCAACCACCAATGCCTGAGTTCGAGAAGAGCGAATTGCTCTTTTGTCTGCCAGACTTTCTTGTCATCCCAGCCGTAAGCGTTCTCAAGAAACGATACTTTATCTCCAGTCTCTTGAAGTTCATCTGTTAATATATTATTATCTGATAATCTGCATATATCATCCTCAAGGATCATTCCCTGGACATCAACACTGAGCATCTGCAAACGCAAATTCTCATACTCATCAGTCAACGATTCAAATTTCTGTTCCATCATATAATTGCCGACAGTAACCCCTAATATGAAAATCACTGCCGTGAGAAGCAATACTGTTAAAAGTAATTTTTTGTCGAGTTTCTTTCTTTCATCGATTTTTCGAACCATATAATCAACCCTAAATTGATGTTTGAGGCTCGTGATATCGCTATCATTATTAAATGTTTCTTCATGAAAGTTGCATTATGCGATTTGAGGACGGTTATTATTGGAGTTTCTACTTGATACGTTTGAATAATTCGTTATAGAACGGATTATCTTGTGTTTTTGCCAGACGCTCGATGATGAGTTGCGGTGTAGAACGGGCTATTGCTCCGATAACGGGGTTTCGATCGACGACAAGATTGAAGTATTTATCCAATCCTTTAGCTTCGATACCGTCGAAACGAGCGTCTGCCCCCAGTTGTGACAGTTCTTTTCCCATGTGCGTTACAAGGACCATGGATGTCATCTGCTGTTTCTTGACAGCGTCGATGATCGTCTTGATGATTTTTGATGCGATGTCTGGTTCTGTAACTGATTCGATCTCGTCAGCGAAAATCATTTTTTTCTCGGCAGTATCTCTGTTTATGGATGCGAATTGCCTGAGAAGCTGTTCGAACGCTCCTGCTCCAGCGCTTCCTTTGTTTTTCGAGAAATAATACAGCTTATCGGTAATACCTACCTTTGCATCTCTCGCCGGCACGAAAAGTCCGGATTGTGCGAGGGTCTGTATTTGTATGAGCAGTTCAAGCAATGTTGTCTTTCCCCCACTGTTCGCTCCAGTAATAACGGTTACATTATCTTCTCCACCATAGTGATACTCGACCGGTACAGCCCTCTCAAGATACATATTCCGACCCTGGCAAAACGACATGTATGGTCTGGTCTGTATCTGTGGCTTGTAAAGATCATTTTCGATGATGAAACGACCAAGAGCGAGGATGCTGTCGGTGAGACAGATCTCTTCTATGAATGTGTGTATGTTGCTCGTGAACGATTTTGCTTGTGATGCTAGTTCTCGCTTTAGTTCAAAAACGCTTGCCTGTTGTCGAGCCAGAAGTACTTGCTTAAAAATATAAATCTCCTTTTCATCAACAGTCACTCCCCCTTGGTTTGTTACCGTGATGGCTCGCGTGATATCGATTCCGGTCCCTTCTTTCACTTCAGAGATGAGTGTATTCTTCTTTCTGT
>CAZRUJ010000029.1:0-12154 GCA_964603345.1 uncultured Methanosarcinales archaeon
ATCCATATACTTCCCTAACATATCTTGTGTGAATGGTTAGCCAAACACTCCTGCTATCATGACTTTGAATTTTTGTTCTTCTAATTCATATAGTAATTGCATCTGATCGTTTTGCCACAGTGGATTGAAACACCATATTGATTTATAATGGCATATTCGTTGTACTCTGCTTGCTTGATATTGTGAAGCTACTGCTCCGGTCACGATCCCCTTGATATTGTACTCTGTGATGGCTTTTTCGATCGCTTCCTCCAACTGTTCAAGCTCTTGTTCTTTCTCTCCTTGAGTTGTGATGATGATGTGTGGGATGTTCATGGCTTTTGCTTGGAGTTTTGTCAATTCTATATTTGGCGTGTGGAACATATAGCTTTCTTCATTCTCGCTTCTGATTGTGATAGCACAAGCCAGTTCGTGATCCGCTGACGCAAGAAATCCTGCGTATAATGAATCTTTTCCTCCGCTAAGGAGCAATCCTACTTTCATTGTCATAATATGAAAATGCTTCTCTTTTTATAAAATTCATGGCGCGGTCGATTGATCGATTGTTCCCTGTTTGATGATGAAAACAATAACTTTTTTTCTGTTTTTTAGGTTTTCTAACGAAATATTTATATATGTTTCATAAGATTGTCCTCTCATGCTGCAATCAATGATGAATTGTAGTGTGAGGTATGATAGTAATGGCAGATTCTGTTGTTGTGAAAGCAAAAGTTAAAGATTTGATTGGAGATTTCAACTTATCGTCCGATTTCACCGAAGAGCTCGACAAACAAGTTCGCGAATTGATCGCGAAAGCTTCTAGGAGAGCTGAATTGAACAATCGGCGGACGATTATGGCTAAGGACCTCTGATTTTCCTTTTTTTTCTTTGTTTGGAATGTTGATTCTGATTGTAAAGAACGGTTTTTTTCTTTTCGACCGCGTTCTGTTTAGTTTGTTCTCTTTTTCTTAGGATTATTGCATAGGATATTAAGAATTATGTCTGTTCTTTATAGTGTTGGTAAGGTGGTGACATTGTGTCATGTGATAAGATGATTTTCTTTTTTGCCAATAATTTTTGTGCACAGGTTATAGTTACTGTTGTTTTCACAACATTTTTGCGTGGTGTTATTGTCTTGATACTATGTTTATGAATTGATGTTTCGTATAGTAATAGTCTTTATATATTCTCGATTGCAGGGTATGTTATGGTTCGGTGCGGCGTCCTTTTTTTCTTCATTCGTGGAGGATGTGGCATTGATTTGACCTACGACATTAGGGCAGAAGCGGTTTTTTATGGTGATGTGAGGTTTTATGGCAGAAATCAGTTACGATGCGAAAACAAAGAACAAATCGTTGACTTCCTTTTTCAAGCGATTGAAAGAGGAAGATGTTGATGCTGAAGCGATGTGAACATCGCTTTATTTCTTTTTTTCTGGCTTTAGAGTATTATCGATTTCTCTTTCAAAACTTTTAAAAGTGATGCTTCGTTCCATCACTGACAGCTCTCAAGGGGTGGGTTTCACCTTAAGATATTGGGATGCGTAAGAAAAGTGGGGTTTTTGGTATAGTGCGTTCTTGTCATCTTGGCATGTGATGTGCTCTGGTGTGCCTTGACATGCTACTGCGCGAACATTCTCTTCGCGTTTATCATTTTTTATGATGATGCTGAATAACCCTTCTGAACACAACAATAGGTATGATATTATGGTTGAAACAGATATTGTAAAATCAGGACATCTCGTCAAGCTTCACTATACAGGAACTTTTGATGATGGTTCTGTCTTCGACTCTTCTGAAGGTAAGGATCCTTTGGAAGTGCTCGCTGGTAAAGGCATGCTCATCAAGGGATTTGATAATGCTCTTGTCGGCATGAAAGTCGGTGAGGAGAAAAGCATAGATCTCACTCCTGAAGATGGTTATGGTCATCCTCGTGACGATCTCGTCCAGGAAATCTCTAAAAAGGATCTTGGTGATGGGATCACGCCCGAAGTGGGTATGACACTCGGTGTCACCGCTCCTAACGGTCAGGTATTTCCTGCTGTTATCAAAGAAGTCAAGGATGATTCGATCCTTCTTGATGCTAACCATCCTTTAGCTGGAAAGAATATTAATTTCAAGGTCAAGGTTGAAGAGACTCGTGAGCCTACTGAAGAGGATATGAAGAAATTCACGCAACAACCTCAACAACCATCCGAATCCGAAGATCAATCTGAAGATAAATCTGAAACTCAGTCCGACGATTCGAACAAATAAAAAGGTGATAATTATGACTGACGATAAAATAGTTGCTTCTGGACATTATGTCAAGCTTCACTATACAGGAACTTTTGATGATGGTTCTGTCTTCGACTCTTCTGAAGGTAAGGATCCTTTGGAAGTGCTCGCTGGTAAAGGCATGCTCATCAAGGGATTTGATAGTGAGCTTGTCGGCATGAAAGTCGGTGAGGAAAAAGAATTCGATGTTGATAGCGATGATGCGTATGGCGAGCCTCGTGATGATCTTGTCAAGGAAATCCCTAAAAAGGATCTTGGTAAGGATATCACTCCTGAAATCGGCATGACACTTGGCGTCAAAGCTCCTAACGGTCAGGTATTTCCTGCTGTTGTCAAGGAAGTCAAGGATGATTCGATCCTTCTTGATGCTAACCATCCTTTGGCCGGCAAGGATCTTCACTTCAAGGTCAAGGTTGAAGAAGCACGGGTTCCTACTGCTGAGGATATGCAGAAGTTCGCTCCTCAAAGCGCATGCTCCTCTTGCTCATCAGGTTCTTGCGATCAATGCTGATCGGATTTTTTTCCACTATTTTTTTTCCTTTCAATTCCTTTTGTCTGATAGGTGACTCACATTGACACAGCTCGTTGTTGTTCTCGGCACTGGTAAAGGCACGTGGTCTCATGTCATTAAGCTCATCTCGCAATCAGATTTTGATGAAGTAATCGTGGTCACGAATGAGTTTGGCAGGCAGAGATTATCCCTCCTTTCAAACACTTCATTTGTCACCGTTGATTTCGACGCCCCCCTTCACACGCTCCGTCACGATCTGATTTCGAAGCTCCGTCCTCTTATAAAAGGACATGAAGTCGGTCTTAATATGATAAGCGGTGGTGGAAGCGAGCACATGGCTCTTCTTTCTGCAATTCTCGGTCTCGGTGTCGGCGTTCGGCTCGTTGTCGCTGGAGATAACGATTTTTCCGAATTATGATTCTCATGTTCGCTCTCAGCATTGTATGCGTATGTATGTGTGGTGTGTAACCTCTGTTTTGAAAACGTAATGTTTATAAAATTCAGATTGTGGTATTCCGTTTCATATGTCTGCATTCGATCGTCTGAAAAAGAATGTTGAGGTATCGCTTCTCGGCATTCCGTTCCTTGATTGGTATTATGCGAAAATCCCTTTATTGTATTCCGGTCTTATGGGTGGTTTAGGTACTGCAGGATATATGTTGACAAGAGAACCTTTTGTCCTATCCACGTCTTTGAAAATGGCTGGTGTTATGGCTCCTATATTTTACGGAATTGAATATATGGCTAAGAATTCGTTTCGAAGTTCGAAACTGCTATCTCGCAAGCGCCTCGGTGACACTCTTGACCTTCCCTCCCTTTCTGACGTTTCTAAACGGATCTCGCCCGCTAAGAAAACGCTCAATGCATTGATGTCCTACGGTGCTTGCACTGCGATTCTGACAAAGAATTTCCCTCTGATCACTGAAGGTGTTGAACGCTTCGGTTTGTTGGCCTCGAACATGCAAACGCATCCTCTGGGTGATGAGTTCTATCATGGCATGGGTGATATACCTATGGATTTCGTTTTTTTTGCTAGTTCCCTGTTTACATTCTTGTATATCACTGATGTTTTGTATAAACAACTCAACGGCACCGTACATGATTCTTCTAAAAAGAAGCGTTTCCGTGAGGATTTTCGCGATGAATTATCTTATATTTCCAAAGGCCGTCGTTCACTTGATCGATTCCATTCTATCGATTCATATCTTCTTGACTCTATATGGGATGATCCTGAAATGACCGGAGCCTCTCGTGATGGCATCGAATTTCTCATCAACAACGCCGAGAAGATCAAAGAATCCTCATCCACACTCCAATCACATGATATATTGAAAAAAATATATATTCTTGACAAGAAAGAGAATTATGCAGGTGCTTTTTTGTTTTCGTTATACTATCGCACTATCGAGATCTCTAGAAAGGATATTCGTCTGGCGGATCGTCTGATCGACACGTATAAGGGAAAAGTCGTTGAAATCGCTGTTAAAAAGGATAATCCTGCTCTTCTCGCTCTTCTCGCTTATTATGAGGATAAAGTGACTGGTGATTCTTCCACTGCTGATACTCATTATTCTGTGTTGCTTGAAAAGATCAATCGCTCTAATATCTCCTCCTTTCCATTTGGCGAGGGGGCGGTGGGTGTACATGCTGTTGATATGGAAGGTTCTCCCAGTTCCTCTCTTTCCAAAACGATCGTTCGCAAGTCTGTCCCTGAAAAGGATCTTGATAAGATCGTTGATGAGTCTGAATTGAGTCTTTCCTTGCATGAGGCCTTAGCTAGTCATGATGATCAGTTTTTCTCGCATTCCAAACCGCTCTCTCTCCACCATGAAAGCGACCGGCATATATTGACGCTTCGTCAGGATGACGGCCTATCGCTTGGCGAATTCGCTTATCGTAATCCTTCTTCTGATGCGACTCTTGCCTTGTATGGTGATATCGCTGATCGCATCCCTTTGTTGACTTCTCTTATCGAAAACAATCCTGGTGTTACGTTCTTGCGCCATGATCTCGAATCTCAGATAGTGGATTCTTTGGTCACGCTTTCAGGAACTTCTTCACGTGATTATGAACGTTTCGCTTCAGAAGTCGTCTCTCTCCTTGATGAGTGCGGTGGTCCTCTCGTTCCGGGTCTTGATATTCACGAATCGAACTTGCTTGTCCTCTCCCGATATTTTTCCAAGGATCGTGTTTCTTCTGTTGAGAAGATCGACACGCCAAATAAAGGATTGCGTCATGTCGTTCTCGATTATTCCAATCTCATCCTCTCCAGCTACCGTTCGTTACGGCCTGATTTGTATTCGAAAGCTTCAGAAAGGGTGTATCGTTCATTCTCCTCTGCCTATGACATATCCGATCCGGTGATTGCATCGTATGCTTCTGAACTCGTTCGGGCAATCTCGTTCTCTTCAGCTTGGACCGCTCCAAACCGCCAGAAAAGCGATCAGGATATCATAGGACTTCTCAAACATACCTTGACCACGTTGAAACATCCTTTTGATCGTTTCAAGCCTTCTGAAAAAAGGGATGTTCTCGATCTCGGCTATTCGTTGCTTTCAAGAGTGTATGATCATCGTGTTCGTCGCATCGCAACATAATTATTTCTGGTGTGGCTTTTTCTACAAAATATGTAGTAAAATATAAATATGAATGTCTATTATACACCTTTCCTATGGGTTTGGAGGGTGAGCTTTCGCTTCTTGGTTGGGGTGATGCGCTTATTCTTCTGGGGTTGATTGATGATGGTTGATTTTAGTAATCTCATGGACATCCAGCGTAACATGGCTTCGCGTCTGGAACGTGATTCTCGCATGGACCGTTCCATCGAACTTCTCAGTATCATTCAGGAGATGGTCGTTGACGGTAGCGGTCGCATTCTTAAAGAGGAGATCTTGTTTGAAGCTACCCAGCGTGGTATGCTTCGTGCTGAAGCTGAAGTGTTGCTTCGCGATCTCGTCCGTGATAAGAGCATTTCAGAAGATGGTTCGTATATTATTATGGGGTGAGGGTGGCTCGTGACGTTTCTCATCAATATATTTAAATAATAGTATTTTAGTTAAAAATATGTTCGCTTTTAAGTATATATTAGCACATTCCTTTACTTACAGAAACGATATGTTGGATTGGTTTTTACCATCGTTTTTGTTTCATTTTCTAAGCAGTTCTGCGATCGCATCATACCTTGCATCCGTTTTCACGCCCGTTCTCACTTTCCGCGGTCTTACAGCCAACCATCCTTTCTCGTGAAGCTTCTCTATGAGCTCGCTGACTTTCACCGCTTTCACTTTTTTCGCTTTCGATAATTGGTGGGTGTCATAGAATCCTACCGCATCGACAGTCTCTTGTTCTATGATCTCTGAAATGATGGTGTGGTTCTCATTATCATTCTCATCGAGCACTTCCTGCACTTTCTTTGCGATGGTCGTATCATTGAGCTTACCATCAAACAACGGTCCTGCCACTTTCATCTCTGCCGTGCAATGAGGGCATTTTGTTTCGGGATTCTTGCTTGTCTGATGATAGCCGCATCCGGGACAGTGCTTGAAATAGCTGTTTATGTGCTCGTATGCCAGTGTCGCTTCGGATTTTCCCTTATGGACTTTGAAGAATATCCTGTAATAATGCTTGTGATGATAGGTGATAATTGGCTCTAATCGTTTTGCATACTGCATTCCTGTCATGATTGCTTTGCGCGTGAGGATACGAAGTCCCATCTCATGTTGTTGCGGTATCAAACTTGACACGGCACAGTATTTCTGCTTGCACGCTTGGGGGTATGTCCCTGCAAGCGCTGCCGTGTCGGTCGCTGTCATAGCCACTATCGCCCCGTCTCTTGCGTGCATGATCGCTTCGTTGAGCACGATATTTGGGCTTCCGAACGGATCGATGTCGATATAATCGAATCCCTTTTCCCCCTGGAAGAATTCATTGCAATCCTTTGTCGTGATGATGATCTTATCGGCATCGACCTCATTTCTCCTCACATTCTCGTGTATCTGGCGTGTCGCCTCTTCCTTGAGATCGTTTGCCTTGATTATCGTTATCGCGTCCTTATCGAGTTCCTTGAGCAGTCGCACTGCCCTAACTCCTGTGCCTGCCATAGGCAATGCCACGTTCATTCCTTTTTTTCCGAGTGCTTGCAGGACTTTAACGGTCATCGTTCTGTTGCTTACCATATCCTTATTGTAGAATACGTCTTGTTCTCGACTGACCACATCCACCGGTTCGCCCTCTATAATCACACTTTCTTCTCGTATTGCCTGCTTGCTCATAATGATGGCTGGAATGTCGCAATGTTTATAAAATTCTTCTTTCCATATTTCTTTCCTGATGATAGATGCTGATAGGATGCAACTCTTGCATCAGGTTGACAGGACGTTGTGCCGTCTCTCATATGTCCGGTACAATTATTTCTGGCTCACCCCTCTTAATATCGATGAGGAGTTCGATAAGTTCGAATCTTCCGGCGGATCGTACGTTCCCCAATTCCGATATCCTTCCTTTTCTGTCAGAAAAGAGATTGGAGAGCTCGAATCTCTTGACATCCCTGTTGATACTCCTTTGGGTCGGTTGTTCGATCGTATCCGCAACGATTTTCTCGTTGAAGCTAGGGCTCTTGATGCTATCGGCACCGACTGGTTCGATACGACAAGTCTGTTTTCCCCTCCTGATGACTATGTTGTCTCTGTAGCTTATGATATTCTCTCCCGCTTTCCCTCTTCACAAGCTGTTTCTGACAATCCCAAGAGAATCACTCCTCGAAAGCTCGGTGAATCCCTGCTTTCCCGTATCCGATCGTATGGCTTATCCGGTTGGACCGTGGAGTACGGGAATTATTTGTCTTCAGTCTCTGTCAGCTCCGGCACTCGCACCGTCCGCATAAAAAAGGGCGTGATGTTCTCTAAGAAACAATTGGATAAGCTCCTCATCCACGAGGTCGGCACGCACATCCTTCGCATGGAGAACGGTCATCGTCAGCGGTTTCGCATCTTCGCCCATGGTCTCCCTGGTTATCTTCCTACTGAAGAAGGTCTTGCAGGGTATAACGAGCGTCGTAACGGCCTCGGTTCTGCGCAGATCGAACGTGCTTACGCGCTCAGGGCTCTTGCCACGCATCTATCGGTCTCGCAAGGATTTGTCCAGGTTTATGATGGCATCCGTCCTTTTGTCGATGATGATTATACTGCTTTTCTCATTGTCACGAGGGCGAAACGCGGTCTTGGTGACACGTCACGGCCGGGCGGATATCTCAAGGATCATTGTTATCTGCAAGGGAAGCTTCTTATCGAGGAGTTTCTTGCACGGGGCGGTGATGTCACTCGGCTTTATGTGGGTAAGATCGGCGTTGACGATTTGTGGCTTGTTGATGAAGGCGTAGTGCATCCTCCTCGATATCTTCCTTCATTTCTCGTTGATCGCTGATGGGTGTTCGTTTCGGTGTTGTCCAGAAGGTTTTCTACTTCTTTTCAGTTGTCTTATGTTGATTTCTATGCTCAATTTACTAACGCTTCGTTCTCTAGTTCCTCGCTTTTGGCGAGTAACCACTTCCACACTGGTTTGATGATGATCTTTTTCGTTCCTATCTTGACCTCGTCCTCTTCATCATATGTTAGCAGCAGTCCTGTCTTGAGCTTGTGCTCGTCCATTGCTTCTTTGAGTCCTTTAATTTCCCTATCTTTGTTCTCATCGTTGAGGTGATGACAGACTTGTATTGCTTGCGTTATACGATACCCTTCTCTGATTACAAAGTCGCATTCGTGTTTTTCCTTGTGATAGTATGTTTCTTTTCCTCTTCGTTGTAATTCTATGAATACGGTGTTCTCCAGTATTCTCCCTTTATCTTCTGTAGGTCGAAATCCTATTATTGATGCTATCGCTTGGTCAACCGCGTATATTTTTTTATGCGCGTATGTTTGTTTTTTTAACGAGTATTCGAATCGCGGTACTTGGAACAAGAGGTAGGTGTTTTGGGCGTATTCAATGTATTCCCTTACTGTTGTGGCACTTGTTAATCCTACTAACTGTCGTAGTTTGTTATAACTTATTTCTTTTCCTATGTTGCTTACCAGATAAAATATTGTTTCTTTTAATGCTTGTTCATTCTTTATGTTATACCTTGTTATGATATCTCTATATAGTATGTCTTTGTATATCGTTCTCAGGTATTCCTTGTCGTTTTCTTTCAAGTATTTTGGTATTCCTCCTTGTTTGAGGAATTCGTTGAATGCTTTTTTCAGCGTCGCGTTCATCATTGTGGTTGGTTTTTTCAGGTCGTGCTTTATCTGTTTGTATTTTAGGAATTCGTTGAACGAGAATGGGTAGAGTGAGTGTGACATGTGTCTTCCTGTGAGGTGTGTGCCCATCTCTTTGCTCAGCATTGTTGCATTAGAGCCGGTGACATACACTGTATTGTTGCTTTCGTGCAACCTTCTTACGAATCGCTCCCATCCAGTTATGTTTTGTATCTCATCAAAAAAGAATGTTTTTGCCTCTTCCATTATCTCTAGTGCCAGTTCGTGCAATTTATGGAAGTCCTCAACCGTGAAGTTCACGAACCTGTCATCATCAAAATTGACATATACTCCTTTCTGTTCTGCTCGTATTTGTTGCAGTAGTGTTGATTTCCCGCTCCTTCTCAGTCCTGATATGACTGCTACAGAATGCGTCGCACTCTTTTCAACCCTGTCTTTGAGGTCTCGTGGTATGGTGTCTTGGATGTTACTGTTGTTTTCATTCTGTTCAATAAGTGTCGTTCTCAATAGTTCTTTTTCCATAATATATTCATTAATACATTTTATTTATAAAACTTTGGTTTTACAGACCATAAAAACATCGTTTTTTGTGGTTTGTCAATTGATATGTGTGTGTTTGTTTGTTCATTTCACGAATTTTATAAACCACCTTATCTTTCTCCTATTTTCATGATTCCTAAAGCTTACATTGATGATCTTATCAGCATCCTCTCATCCGATCCTGATATGTCCAAAAATGATATTGCCAAGAAAAAAGTAGAATTATGCCGCACTCATAATCTGAAAAAGATCCCTACTGACATCGAATTGTATCTCAGCGCTCCGAAACAGACCTTATCGTGGTTGTCGAAAGTTCTCCAGACAAAACCCGGTCGTTCCCTCTCTGGTGTCGCTCCTCTTGCTATCATGACTAGTCCTCATCCTTGTCCCCACGGTAAGTGCACGATGTGTCCTGGCGGTGTCGATGGTGAATGGGGTGATACTCCTCAAAGCTATACTGGTGCCGAGCCCGCTGCTATGCGTGGGGCGAGGGCTGGTTTTGATCCTTATTATCAAGTGTTCAATCGTCTGGAACAATATGCTGTTACTGGTCATGTATTTACCAAGATCGATCTTATCATCATGGGCGGGACCTTTACCGCTCGTGACAAGTCATATCAGGATTGGTTTGTCTCCATGGCTTTCAAGGCGATGAACGATTTTTCGGATTTGTTCTTTGATGATACTGGCGAATTTTTTATCGATTCGTTTAAAGAGTTCTTTGAAGTGCCTGGGGATATTGATGATGATGATCGTGCTAGTCGCATTCGCGATCGTATTGACTCGCTCAATGAACATTCATCTTATGATCTCGAGCGGGAGCAGGTGCGTAACGAATCCTCGTTCGTCCGTTGCATCGGTCTTACCATCGAGACCCGTCCTGACTGGGGTCTTCTCGATCACGGTAATCTCATGCTTTCTCAAGGGTGTACTCGTGTCGAGCTCGGCATTCAGAGTGTATTTGACGATGCGCTTTCTGCCATTAACAGGGGTCATGACACTGCTGATAATAAGAAGTCGATTGCTATTCTTCGTGATCTCGGTTTCAAGCTTAATTTCCATATGATGCTCGGTCTTCCTGGTGTCGATGAGGATCGTGAGATTGAAGGTCTATCCACATTGTTTGTTGACGATTCCTACCGTCCTGACATGCTCAAGTTATATCCGTGCATGGTCATGCCGAAAACGAAACTTCTCACCGACTATCGAAACGGTTTATTCACTCCCTTTTCCACTCAACAATCGGCTCGTGTCATCGCCCGTTTTCTTGCTCTTGTTCCTACATATTGCCGTGTCATGAGAGTTCAGCGTGACATTCCCACATATCGCAGTATTGCCGGAGTCGATCGCACTAACTTGCGCCAGTATGTTGATACGTATATGGACGCGCAGGGGTTATCCAGTCGTGACATCCGCGCTCGTGAGAGTGGTCGTCGTCGTATCAATTCTGATCCTTCTAACGCCTCGCTTGAAGTTGTCGAGTACGTTGCTAGTGGTGGTAAAGAATTTTTTATCTCCTTTGAAGATGCCGATGCTGATTCGTTGTTCGGCTTTTGTCGTCTTCGCTTTCCATCATCCCTGCTTCGTCCTGAATTTACTTCAAAAACCGCTATTGTAAGAGAGCTTCACGTGTATGGTAGTGCCACTCGCTTGGGTTGGGCTGATAAGATTTCTTCCCAGCATCATGGTTTTGGTCGTCGTTTGCTTGAGAAAGCGGAGCGGATCGCTTTTGATCATGGTTTTGATAAGATGCTTATCATAAGTGGTATTGGTGTCAGGGAATATTATAGAAAATTCGGTTATGAGCGTGAAGGGCCTTACATGGCAAAAATATTACGATAAGAAAAAGAAAAGTGCAGTCGGTGTTGACCTGCATTTTATCATTTCATCTTTTGTTATTTGAGATGGTTTTCCTTATAATACATATCTGCAGCATTCGGTGCCTTGGTGTGTTGGTTTTGAGATTCTTGTTGAAGTGTTGTAAATCTCTGTTTATAATCTTCATGTAATGTTTTTGTCACGTATTCCAGCAATACTGGATTATCTGTTTCCTTGACGTCGATCTTCAGATTGTTCTCTCCTGTTACTATATACACTTTCGATAATGGTCTGTTATTCTTCTCGAGTTCTTTTACGTCTTTGTTGTGGATTGCGTATTTCGATCCGAGTTCTTTGGAGGTTGCCAGTTTGTATGTTCTGGTTATGGTGTTGAGGGGTTTGTATATTGTCGTTAATTCTTTTTTCATTTTTGTTCGTTTCCTCATGTGATTATTTTGCATTTCGTTTTTGCTTTATATGGGGGTGCGCGTGTATTTATTATGCTTTCGTTTGCCTTGTAAGATATTTTTGATATGATGGGTTTTATGCGTGATTTGTTCAATTATGCTAAGGATAAAATAATGCTGCTATCATGGCAGAATTTCGCGAACAAAATTCGCTTTTTTTAGTGTTTTATTAGATAATTTGACTGAAGGTACGCCACCACCTGCCAGAAAACCCCTAGGCGAAGGGAGCGTATTCTGCGCAGTATGCTCGAATACACTGAGAAAAATTGAAGCGCCACTGTGTTAGAATCATAGATTCACTGGGTGTCGCTT